>JAFSCK010000117.1 GCA_017436785.1 Oscillospiraceae bacterium
GTTGGTAGAGCAACTGACTCTTAATCAGTGGGTCCCGGGTTCGAGTCCCTGAAGGTGCACCAAATGGCCCATTGGTCAAGTGGTTAAGACAGCGGCCTCTCACGCCGTTAACATCGGTTCGAATCCGGTATGGGTCACCAAGTCCTTTAAAAAAGTACTTGACAAATCTGAAAAGATGTGTTAAAGTAATCAAGCGTTAAACAGCTACGGCTGATTAACATAAAGGATGGTTAAAGCCATCTGACATAAGTTGGTATTGATTGCCATGTGGGTCCACCTGTTCCCATCCCGAACACAGAAGTTAAGCACATGTGCGCCGACAATACTTGGCGGGTGACTGCCCGGGAAGATAGGTAATGCCAACACAAATATTCCCCCTTAGCTCAGTCGGTAGAGCGACGGACTGTTAATCCGCAGGTCGTTGGTTCGAGTCCAACAGGGGGAGCCAAGAAAAACCACCGTTTCACTAGTGAAACGGTGGTTTTCTTATTTTTCACGCAATTTTGATAAGGCCCACTTTTTCAATTTGGGCCAATTTTGGGCCAATCGCTCAGAAAACGCATATTTTGGGCCACCGTCCGGGGATTACCCGGGCGGGTTTTTATGCTTTTTTCCGGAGTAACACATCCGCAATGCACTCAGATGCCTTGGCTTTGTTTTCCTCGATGATGTGGGCATAGAAGTTCTCTGTTGTGTTTGCGCTGGCGTGGCCCAGCTGAGCCGCCACCGTTACAATGTCGGTACCGTTGGCCAAAAGGACAGATGCCACAGTGTGCCGGAATGCGTGGGGATTGATGTGGGGCAGACCGTGACGCTTTGAGAAGTCATTGAGCCACGCTGTGATGCTGTCCGGGTTCATCCGGTCGCCGTTGTCCTGGGTAAAGACATAACCGGTGTAGATCCACCTGTCACCGTTGGCAATTTGGATGCGCAGCTGCTCCCGCTTGTGCTGCTTCAGGAGCACCATGGTCTCAGCTGGCAGATTCAAATAACGGATATCGCTGGTCTTAGTGGTACTCTCATACACTCCCTTACTGGGGGATACGATCAAGGCCCGGTCGATGGTAACGCGGTTATTCTTGAAATCCACCTTATCCCACTTCAGTCCCATGATCTCGCCACGGCGGCACCCTGTGACCAAAAGAAGGTGAGTTATCAGCTGCCACTTGAGCGGCTCAGCCTCCAACGCTTTCAGTATCTCGGAAATGGTTTCCGGCTGGAAGTAGTTGGGGGCTTTTTTTGCTGTCTTAGGCGGCGTGGCCTTTGCCGCAGCATTGTATGGTACAAGCATTTCTTTTTCTGCCTGGGTTAGGATGATGGAGATCAGACGGTGATAAGCCAGGATGGTTTTATCCGCAAGCGGCTCCATGTTCTGTTCTACGGTGAACACTTCGCCCAACTTCTTCCCCATGGCCGTTGCAATGGCTTTGGCCTTTATCTCCTGAATCGGCTTGCCCTGGGCGGCTGCACTCACTGTGGAGGCCGCCACCTCGGCAGCTTCAGCAATGCCAGCACGCGTTTTCTTGTTCTGCTTCAGCCATTCAGCAAGGTCAATCTTTGTGGTGGCAATTCCGGCACCCAGTCTGATCCACGGCTCCATGAGGTTCTTATAAAATGCATTCAGATGCTGCGGCAGGAGGTCTGCCAGTTTGATATGGCCAATTGCCTGGTTAATACGGATCAGGAGCTCCCGGTATCGGTCGAGGGTTTTCGCCTTTGTGCCGTCCCGCTCCTTTAGATCCAGCACATAGGCGGCATAGTCAGCAAAGGTCTGCTTATTGTCCAGGACATAGCCCTGTTCAATGCTGCGCTCAAAGTCCGCTGCGGCCCGCTGGACGGCCTTCTGGATCTGCCGGGCCGTCATTCCCGGCTCCGGTTTGTAGGTCATCCTGTGACGGATGCGCTTGCCTGCGGTATCAAAGCCGGCGGACACGCTGATCCGATAGGTAGTGCCGGTTTTGCCCGTGATTTTCTCAATCGTTGCCATAATTTAGCCCTCTGCGTTTGCGGCGAATTCACTGTTTACTTCGTCTTTTACAGTTTTGCGCAAGTTGTCAAGGAGATTCACTAGGGATTTGGAGATAGCATAGCCGTTGACATCGGTGATTCCACTAACGGGCATTATAGCATCGCCTATACTGTCAATATCTAGATGCCAAAGGTGCACATTTGACTGGAGGTATTTGTTGATTCGAGCGTTATACTGCCTACTTTCGATTATCTCGGATATTGCAGATTCTAGTTTTACTAGAAACTCTTCATGAGAATATGCAGAAGTTTTTTCTGTTAATTGCTCATAAATCTTCAAATATACTATTTCCGCGTGGGCGATATCGATGTATCTCTCGATGCAAAAAACGAGAGATTGAAAATAAGGGTTTTCAAATACAGTGTTTATATGCAGTCCCACGGTGTTGCTTTTGTATTCTTGGACTTTGGATAGCCACTTTACTGCCCCCTCGGATAGACCAAGATCATCAATAGCAGAAGGAACACGACACGGATCGTTAATTAGACCAAGAATATAGTCTGCTGATACCCCATAGAAATCTGCCAAACAGCGCAGGTATTCTACCCTCATACCCTCGTTTTTATATGCCTTTACGTGAGGGACTTTGGATACTTCATAGTTTTTCAGACTGTCTACGGAAATATCAATCTTATATTTTTCCATCAGGGATTTTCTCAGCGATTCGTGGGAAAGGCCCTTTTCGGTTCTGAGATCCTTTAGACGTCGGGCCATTATGAGCGATTTGGTTTTATCGGCTGCCATTGTCAACACTCCTTGCGAGTAATATTTTCCACGCTGTTCTCCACAAAGTGGAAAATATTTTATTTTGCTCTACTGGTTTTTTGTTGGTACTTGATGTAGAATATAATCATCATCAAATTTATTATAAGTGACTATTTTACAAAAGTCAAGAAGGAGTTGAGAAGAATGAGAGCGAATCAGGTGATTAGAGAGACAGCAAAGAGGAAGGGAGTTAAGCATTGGCAGATTGCGGAGTATTTGGGTATCAGTGAACCGACGATCATGCGTTGGCTGCGCGCTCCCCTTTCTCCTGAGAGAGAAAAGGCAGTTATGGAGGCTATCGAGGCACTCGCAAAGGAGGGACGCTAATGCCCAATGTTTTGACCATCCGCGAAGCTGTCCAGCGGGCAAAGGCTGATGGCCTCCCTATTTCGGAGTATACCCTCCGTCACTGGGTGAGAACCGGCGCAGTCCCAACCCGGAAGGTGGGCTAAAAGGCGTTGCTGTTCTATCCCAATTTGGTGCGGTATCTGCAATGCGAGGACGGCGCAGACAATAAGCCCGCCACGGTGGCGGCTGCTCCTGGTATTCGCCGGGTTCTGTGAGGTGGCTGCATGGATATGAAAGTATTTGATTCTCTGCACTACGGAAAAGAGAACGCCATTCCGTCAAAGGCCCTCGCCAAAGCACTGGGGTTCCAGAGTGTCCGGGATCTCCAGAAGCAGATAGAGCGGGAGCGTGCGGCAGGGGCTGTGATCCTGTCTGATCCTTGCGGTGGCGGGTATTACTTATCCAACGATCCGGACGAGCTACGGCGTTTTACCCGGACTTTGAACGCAAGAGTAAAGAATACCATGAGGGCCGCAGAATCCGCCCAGCGGGCGCTGGATGCCGTCACAGGTCAGGAAAGCATAGCGGGGTGGTATGATGGCTGATATCCCCTATGTGTGCCTGTACGCAAGCTATCTGGAAAGCCTGTCGCCGTTCACAGATGAGGAATGCGGCAGGCTGATCCGGGCAATGCTGAACTACGCCGCCACCGGAGAGATGCCTCTGTTTGAAGGCAACGAGCGGTTTATCTGGCCCTCTTTGCAAGCTCAGATTGACCGGGATATTGAAACTTATCAGGCCAAATGTGCCAGAAATAAGGCGAACGGCTCCAAGGGTGGCAGACCTCCCAAAAACCAAACGGTTATTCCGGAAACCGAACGGTTTTTTGAAAAACCCAAAAAACCCAAGGAGAAGGAAAAGGAGAAAGAGAGTATAGGGGCGGACAAGCCGCCTAAACCCACCCGCCACAAATATGGCGAGTATAAAAATGTGCTTTTATCCGACGAGGAATTGGCTAAGCTCCAGAATGAGATTCCCTGCTGGCAAGAGATGATCGAACGTTTATCTAACTATATTGAGAGTACTGGAAAAAAGTATAAGAACCATTTGGCAACGATGCGGAATTGGTATCGTGATGATCTAGTTAAGGGAAAAGGGAAGAATCCAATACCGAACTATGGAGGTGAAGATAATTGGAGTCTGTAAGCATGATAGAACCTGTTATTAGGGCCGCACAGATCGCCAATGCTGCAAGGTCAGGTGATTACCAAAAGGATGGGATGCTGTATTGTGGGGTATGTCATACTCCTAAACAGTGCAGGAAAACCCTGTTTGGCAGAGAGATCGTTCTGGCCTGTATGTGCGCTTGTGCAAAAGAGAAATACGAGCAGGACGAGGCGGATAGAAAAAAACGCGAGAATGCCGACAGAATAATGCGCCTGCGCAGTGCTGGTATTGCAAGTCAGACTTTCCGGGGTGCCAATTTTACGGCGGATGATGGCAAAAACCCCACCCCTATGGCTACGCTTCGCCGTTATGCAGAGAGGTGGGAAGATATGAAGCGGGAAAATATAGGCTTACTGCTGTATGGTGGAGTTGGTACGGGGAAAAGCTACGGGGCCGCTTGTATTGCAAATTACTTGATCGAACAATACACACCGGCTTGCATGATCAATCTTTCGACTGTTCTCAATTCCATGGGCGGATTTCAGAGCGAGGAAAAGAACACATACATATCCGACCTGATGCGGTATCCTTTGCTTATCCTGGACGATTTTGGAATGGAACGGCAGACAGAGTATGCGCTGGAGCAAGTATTTAATGTTATCGATGCCCGGTATCGTTCTGGAAAACCGCTGATAATCACCACCAATCTGTCAATGGCGGAACTGAATGCGCCCAAGACGCTGGAACACAAACGAATTTATGACAGAATCATGGAAATGTGTCAGCCGGTGAATTTCGGGAACAATGGACGGAGGGCAGACCGTGCAAAAGAAAAGATGGCCCGGGCAGCAGAATTACTGCGAGGAAATTAACAATGGGCAGAGCATCACAGAAGAAAGGAGTCGCTGGCGAGCGGGAGCTGGTGGCGATCCTTCAGGAATATGGCTATGACTGTACCCGTGGCGGTTCTCTGACCTTTGGATCGGTGGCGGATGTGACCGGATTGCCCGGTATTCACATTGAGGTCAAGCGAGTGGAAAAGCTGAATGTAGTCGAGGCTATGGAGCAGTCGATCCGGGACAGCGAGCGGATGCGGGACGGTATGCCCGCTCTGTTCCACCGGCGAAACCGGAAACCGTGGCTTGTGACCATGCGGCTGGTTGACTGGCTGAAGCAGTATCAAACAGAAGTTGGACAGAAGGAAATCAGCCCTTGAAGCGGTGAAGAAGCACACGAAATTCGCTACCAGAAAGCTGTGAGGATGTTGAAAAATGTTGACATCGTTACGCATGTGAAGCACTACAAAATACTACATTCTTTACAAATCCCAACTTTTTACATACTGGAGTGGTAAGGTTTTGGCAAGGGATGTACTTGCGGAAACTTGCGTTTCCGCCACAAAAAGAAAAAGCAGCCCCCAGCGGATGGCCAGGAGCTGCGGTCTGTATTGAGGAAGGAGGCACCCCCCGCCAGTATGGGCAGAGGAATGCCCCAGCAGCTGACACACCGCCACATCTCAAAGAGAATAAACAGCAGCGACCAGCTGAGTTTATTATACAGGAGGGCGGCGCAAATGTCAAACGAGGAATTGGTGGCGGTGATCCAGGCCGGGGCACCGGAGCGCATGGGTGAGCTGTGGGAACAGGTGAAAGGGTTAGTTGCGTGGAAAGCCCGCCACATCATGAACGCTCTGGATCTGCGGGGCAGTCCGTGCGGCATGGAGCTGGAGGATCTGATGCAGTCCGGGTATATTGCCATGGTGGAAGCTGTGCATTACTACGCCCCAGAGAGCGGCGCCGCTTTCTCCACGTGCCTGATTAACAGGCTGAAAACCGTCTTTGCAGAGGCTACCGGCTACCGTACCAAAAGGGGCCAGAATGAGCCGTTGAACAATTCTTTCAGTCTGGACAAAACCGTGGATGATGAATCCGATGGTACACCCTTTGGGGAATTTGTTCCAGATCCCAAAGCCGCCGCCACCATGCTGAGCATAGAGGAAAAGCTGTGGCGGGAGCAGCTTCACGAGGCTTTAGAGGCGGCTCTGGCGGCACTTCCTGAACAGAGTGCAGAGGTATTGCGGCTGCGGCATTATCAAGGCTTGACCCTTGCAGATGTTGGACGGATCCGGGGAACCACACCGGAGCGTATCCGCCAAATGGAAAATAAGGCTATTCGGCAGCTACGGAAACCGAGCATTGCCTGTCACCTTCGGCCCTTTTATGATTTTGATTTTTACTGCGGTACCGGCTTGGGAGCGTTCCAGCACACCGGCATGAGCATCCAAGAGCGGTATTTGGTGCTTGAGGAAGATCGGAAGGAACGAGCGGAGCAACGGCGGGAGGAGAAGCAGCGGAGAGAACAATTCCAAATCGAACGTGAGGAAATCATGGACAGGGCCATGCAGGAGGCACAAGAGAAGGTGGCCCGAATGACCCCGGAAGAAAAGCGGGCCTTACTGGCGCAGTATGGTCTTGCATGAACCTGATAAAACCTGAGTTTTTAGACTACATAGGAGGAATTACGCATGGAGGAAAGAATCACCAGAGGCAAAGCGATCCGGCTCAAGTGCCTGGACTGCTGTTGCGGAAATCATACAGAGGTGCGACGGTGCCCTGCTACCAACTGCCCCTTGCGGCGGTACCGCATGGGTAGCGAAAAGAAGGGCCAGGAAGCAGTGAATGAGACTGATTCGGACACGAACGATTAATGGGTATACTTTCATTACCCCGGATAGAAAAATCTGAAATCGCTTCGCTACGGCCTTTTTTCAGCCGCCACAGAGGAAAATAATCGTGAGCTACCCACTGAGGGCGGCTCCCGGTGCTTTACTTATTCAAGAAAAAGAGAGCTGACACACCGTCACATCCCCATTGGGGAATACACGACGACAGCGACCAGCTCTCTCTTGCACTTTGGCAGGCGTACCATCATCCTGCATCTCTCGGGTTTCCCCTGTCGTTACCAGCGGCGTGTGGTCGGTACGAAATCTACCACCTCAAAGTGCATGGGCATTATAGCACTATCCGACTGAAATGTAAAGCAGAAAATCCGCCACGCCTCTAGGTGGAAGTGTGGCGGGGATTACTACGCTTCGCTTTGCTTCTGAAATTTAGCAGCTGCACAAATCGAATCAATTTGCTTTTGAAGGGTATCGGCGGTATCTTTTGCGTGGCTCTGCATGACTTCCAAAAGGGAGCGCAGCGTATCATACCTGTCGATAAAATAACTGACAGAGCCGCTACCGGGATGCTTACCGACAAATTCCAATTCGTCCTCGATGCGCTCATCGTAGATCTGGAGAAGGTTCCGGAGCTGATGCAAGCCCACGCTCACATCCTCCAGATTGGTGGCAATATCCCAAAGGCTCATGCTGCTGCCTCCCTTCCTGCGGCGTGGCCACGGTGGAAGCCGTAGGCATAGGCATGGCAGACCAGCCAGAAGGTATCTTTCTGTGCTGCCTCGTAGATAGCTCGAATCTCGCCCAGGGTAATCTCGTTTTCCTCTGTTATGGTGGCGGTGATTTCCTTGATGGTCTCTGCGGTGATGTTAGGCACGGGCTACCTCCCCGGCGGCGCTCTGATCGTCCGCCTCCTGGAGCATGGACTGCATCAACTCGTTGCATTCCTGGGCCACATGGTCCCGGTAGAGCTGCGACAGATCCACAGTGAGCTGCACCTTGTGCCGCTTGCCGATCTCCAGAACCTCGAAGCCCTTGAGGTTGTAGGCCCGGTAGATCATGTGCTTATCGTCGCAGATGTTGAGGCCGTCACTGCCACAGATCTGCAGCCATTCCTTGGGGAGAACAATGGTGTCCTCCAGATGCTTGCCGGTGCGGTGATCCTTCAGCTTCACCGGGTAGGCCAGTGCCTTGATAATCGTTGTGGTTTTCAAAATTCATTCCTCCGTTTATTGACAGGAGGGAACAGATCTGCTAAAATAATCTGTGTCCCCTCCGTGGGATGTGAGGCTCTTTGCACATCTGCTTGCCGGCGCAGTGCAAAGGGTCTTTTCTTATGCGCTAATGGGCTGAACCTGAGAGGCTCCGAAGTAGCAGGTCACGCGGGTGCCCTTCTTGGTGGCGGGGTCGCTGAGGATGGCTTTGTACAGGGCCTTGCTCTCGTGGATGACTTCATAGCCCAGATCCCGCCAGCCTGCCCAGGTGTGGGTTTCTTCGGTGATACCGGCCTCGGTCTTGGCCGCGTTGTGAGCCTTGGCGTTTGCCCATGCCATCCGGAGAGCCACGGCGAAGGACTGGACGCCCTTGCGGAAGATCCGCCACGCTGCGCTCATGATGCTGCTGAGATTGTACTTCTTCATGGTGTTTACCTCCTGTGTTGGTTTGTTCCACTCCATGTTGTAGCGTTTGATTGCGGGAGTCGCTTACCGGGTGGGCCCTCTGTTACCTCCTCTTCACAGCTATATACTATCATATATTGCGCAATATATCAACATGGGACATTACACAATATATTGCGTAATACTTTGTGCATTTTAGGTATTGCGCAATATTGAAATCTGTGCTATAATACAGGTACGGTGGAGAAGGTGACCTTATATGAAGGCCGTCGCCCCTTATTTGGACGAAACGGAGGTCAGAGCAATGGCCGGAGAAAATAAGAAGTCAGAGTATCGCAATGACTGGATTGCAAAGACTTATGATCGTATCAACTTAACCATTCCAAAAGGCCAAAAGGAAGAGTTTAAGGCCCATGCAGAGGGCCGCGGCGAATCCCTGAACGGTTTTATCTTGAGAGCCATGAATGAAGCAAGAGAGCGGGATAATGCCCAGGAGGTAGCAGAATGAGAGTGTACACCATCATTGGCGGCGTCAACGGCGTAGGCAAGTCCAGCTTCACCGGCGTTCTGAAGGAGCGCAGCACCGACTTAGGAATCATTGTGGACGTGGACAAGATCACCGCCGAGCTGGGAGCCGGTGCTCTGGCAGGTGGCAAGGTTGCGCTGAAGAAGATCAACGAGTGTATTGACAAGGGCGTATCATTCACCCAGGAAACAACCCTGTCCGGCCGCAAGACTGAGGCCACGGCCCAAAAGGTCAAGGAACTGGGCTACCATGTCCGGTTGTTCTACATTGGTCTGGATACCGCTACAGAAAGCCTTGCACGGATCGCTAACCGTGTCCGGCGCGGCGGCCATGACATCCCGGAGAATGACGTGGAACGGCGCTTTGCAGGTCGTTGGGAGGCTGTTGCAAAGATTTTGCCATACTGTGATGAAGCTGAGTTTTATGACAACGACAACGGTTTTGTGAAGGTAGCAGAGTACCGCAACGGCGAGCTGCGCACGGTGGGCAAGCACCAGCCAAAGTGGCTGAGAGAACTACAGGAATATCTGAGCAAATAAAGTCGGGACTGATGGAAAAGATGGATGAAAAGAAACGCGATTTGAGAGAGCGGAAAAGAATCAACTCTGATTTTGCGCTTAAGTATGTTAAACTGCTCCGCACCGGTGAGATGCAGCCGTGCCCATGGTGCGAGGATGGTATGGTATCCACGGAGTATGATCCGAAGACAAGCCACTCATTTCGCTGTAATATGTGCAGCTTTTCGATTATCATCGATTGAATTACTCCGCTATTGAAGTATCATGCCGAGTGTCAATCAAAACGGACTTGAAATTTGGGCCAGTTTTGGGCCACAAGCCACATGATGGCCCAGAGAGAAACGTTATAAAACGTTATGGATTCCATCACAAAAACGTACTGAATAGCAAGGTTCTATGCGGTAAAATACGGCACTTTATGAACAGATACGATCTGTTAATCCGCAGGTCGTTGGTTCGAGTCCAACAGGGGGAGCCAAGATAAGTTGACAAATTTCGACAAGAAATTTGTCAACTTTTTCTTTATTCGACTTAAGTAGTCCATCATTATGTGTCGAAATGTTGCGTGATTCAATATTCGTCTATTAATCACTTAATTTCACATTACTATTCTTTTGCCGCAGCAGAAATGCTGCGGCTTTCTTACTTTGAAAGGAGAAACCATATGCAACGTAATAGAAGCGCATTTATCAAAGCGGGAGTTAGAGAAGGTTTCTGTAATGGAGCTTCGAAGTATTTGACCCGAAGGTGTTATGGGTATGACGTAACTGTTGATGGATCTCTAGTAATTAATCCAGATGAGGCGAAGATTGTCCGATGGATGTTTCAACGGTATCTCCATGGCGACAGCCTTGGTAAAATTGCTTCCGGGTTGGAGAAGCAGGGGATTCTTTCGCCAACCGGGAAGTCAAAATGGAATAGGGAGGCGATTGATAAGCTTCTGAGTAATGAAAAGTATATTGTTGTGTTCTGCTTCAAAAGACAGTCAGCGTTGGTGGATGTCAAATTCAGAATACAGGGTTTCAGGAACAGTAAGAAAGTTTGCAGAAATGCCCACCTTGTTTGCACAGCGCACACAGCCTGTTGGTAAACCATTCATTATTATCCCCCGAGTTTCATCTCAGCGTCGTAAGTATATTCCTATGGGATTCATAGACGGGAATACAATAGTTACAGACCTTGTTCAGATTGTACCGAACGCAAGCATCTATGAGTTTGGTATCTTAACATCTAATGTCCATATGGCATGGATGCGAGCTGTATGTAGTAGAATGAAAAGTGATTACCGTTATCTAAAAGATATTGTCTACAACAATTTCCCATGGCCCACGCCCACCGATGCGCAAAAAGCCAAAATTGAACAGACAGCACAGGCCATTCTGGATGCCCGAGCGTTGTATCCCGATTGCAGCCTTGCAGACCTTTACGACGAAGTCACGATGCCTCCCGAGCTCCGAAAGGCCCACCAGCAGAATGACAAAGCTGTCATGCAGGCCTATGGCTTCTGGGGTAAGCTGAACACCGAAACCGAGTGCGTAGCAGAACTGATGAAGCTGTATCAGATCTTGACAAAGTAACTTGGTTAGAACTAAAAATCATAGGGAGCGATGCAGCCATCGCTCCCTATGATTTATTATGCGGCATTTCTGCATACCCCTCTTGCAATTCCTCCGGCTTCGTGCTATAGTCGAAAAAACAAGGAGGCGCAAACTATGAATCTTCGACCGGATATGACCTATTTCCAGCAGTGCTTTCACGAGCTGGTGAACACCCCCAGCCCGGTGGGGTATTACCGGGAGTTTAATCCCGTACTGGAAAAGTACGCGAGATCCTTTGGCCATTCTCTGACCTTTGACCGCCGGGGAACGCCCTACATCGCATTAGATGGAGAAGATAACAGCAAGACCGTTATGATCGGTGCCCATTCCGATACCGTCGGCTTTATCGTGCGCCGGGTAGACCCGGATGGCAGGATCCGGGTGCGGAATCTGGGCGGTATCAATTTTGCCAGCGTGGAAGGGGAGACCGTTACCGTCCACACCCGGGATGGCCGGAGCTATACAGGCCTCTTTGCCTGCCAGTCCCACTCTGTCCATGTTTTTGACGATGCCAAAACCTTGGAGCGGAACGAAAATACGATGATGATCCTGCTGGACGAGAGGGTTTCTTCTAAAGAGCAGGTCTATGCACTGGGCATCCGCAACGGCGATCCCATTTCCGTGGAGCCCCGGGACGAGGTGACGGCAAACGGCTATCTGAAATCCCGCTTCATTGACAACAAGGCTGCGGTTGCCGCTTGCTTCACCATGCTGAAATATCTGGCGGACACGGGATGCAAGCCCAAGTACCGCACCCTTCTGGCCTTCCCCTATACCGAGGAGATCGGCTTCGGCGGCACCTATGTTCCGGTGGAGGTTTCCGAGTATGTGGCCATCGATATCGGCCTCATCGGACCGGATCAAGAGGGGGATGAATATAAGGTCAGTATCTGCGCCAAGGATAACGCGGCACCCTATGACTATGACCTGACTAGCCGTTTGATAGGCTGTGCGGAAAAAGCGGACTGCGACTATGCCGTGGATATCTTCTACCGCTACGGCACAGATGGAAATGCGGCAGTCCGGGCGGGCAATGATCTTCGGGCAGCGGCCTTCGGCATGGCAGTCTATTGCAGCCACGGCCGGGAACGGACCCATATGACGGGTCTGGAAAATACCGTGAAGCTGCTGCTGGCTTATGTGATGGGGCTGTGATGCCACGATAACTGCAGTCTATGAAATAGGAAATGGGCAGCGCGAAATAACGCGCTGCCCATTATTTTCCCTCTGCGCCCGTCTGCATTTTCCGGTACTGGCGGGGAGAGATACCGTATTCCTGCTTAAAGGCACGGAAGAAAGAGGAGTAATCAGAAAAACCTACCTGCTCCGAAACATGATCCAAAGGGAACCCTTTCTCTATCTGGGTCTTGGCTGCGATCAACCTTCTCTGGGTGACACAGCGGTAAAAGCTGACATTCATCTTTTTGCGGAAGGTCTGTGTGATGGTGCTTTCGCTGACAAAAAAGTGATGGGCGATATCTGCCAAGGTGATTTTTTCTGATAGATGCTGCTCGATATAGGCAAGCACCTGATCGACTAGCTCCGGCTTTTCGGCCTTCAGCGGCTTTGCCTGCATGTCCTTACTGGCACGGTAAAGATGGGTAAGAATTGCCAGACTGTTGGAAATAACCATGGCCTCCCACCCGATATTCTGCTGGGAGGCTTCCTTTACCCCGGTGTGAAAAAGCTCGCAAATAAAGGTCCAGTGGGTACCGGCAGTGCGGAAGAGCATGGGCCCCTGAAAAGCAAGGGGAATATGTTCCGGATTTATGGACATGACACTTGCCATAAAATCCGTACTGATCCACAAAACATCCCGCTTGTAAGGCTCCGTAACATGCTCCGGTAAAATAGCCCGGTGGCTGATATCCGGAGGGACAAAGATAATGTCACCCTTTTGCAGCTTATAGCGCTCCGTACCCACAAGATACTCAGCACCGCATGTGTTGTGGCAGCAGATCAGCTCATAAAACGCATGGCTGTGAAACTGCAGATTGGCATTGGAGAAGCTGATGTCCATATGGGTATCTGCATAGGGAGAATCCATTTCCAGCTCCTGATACAGATTCTTATAGGAATAACCGAGCTGCTGAAGGAGAGGCTGAAGCTGATTAAAGTCAATCTGTTGGGATGGAACTGTAAGATTCTGGGATATTTTCCGAATCTCGGATAATTTCACAAAAACCGCCCCTTTGTTTTGTTGGAATTGGTGATATTATATCACAAGAATGCTGTATTTGCAATATCGAATGCTGTAATTGCAATTAAAATTGCGTTCACAATTTGTTAAAATAGGTTCATCAATGTGGGGTTTGCTGTTAGTCCCCACAAATTTTTAGGAGGAAGATAAAAATGGCAAAAATCGCAAAAAAGCCCTCTGCTAAGCTGACTCCCGTCCATATTTTTGGTTACGGCTGTGGCGACGCAGGCGGTGTCGTAGGCCTGTACATGGTCTCCGGCTTCATGACCCGTTTCCTGCAGGTCAACCTACA
>JAFSCK010000039.1 GCA_017436785.1 Oscillospiraceae bacterium
ATATAGTCACGCACGCCGGTGCCGTCATGGGTGTCATAGTCATTGCCGAATACGCTCAGATGGTCGCGTCTGCCAATAGCAACCTGAGAAATGAAAGGCATCAGGTTGTTGGGGATACCTCTGGGGTCTTCACCGATGCGGCCGGAGATGTGGGCACCGATGGGGTTGAAGTAACGCAGCAGAACGATAGACCACTCCTTGTCGGCGAAAGCCATACCGGAGAGGATCTGCTCGGTCATATACTTGGTCCAGCCATAGGGATTGGTGCAGTTGCCGGTCTTGGAGTTCTCCCGCAGGGGCATCTCATTGTCGCCGGAGTAAACGGTGGCGGAGGAGGAGAAGATGATCTTCTTGCAGCCAACCTCTTCCATGACCTTGGTCAGCACCAAGGTGGAGTTCAGGTTGTTGTCATAGTAGCGCCAAGGCTGGGCAACAGACTCGCCCACAGCCTTCAGGCCGGCAAAGTGGATGACAGCGGAAATTTCATTCTCGGCAAAGATCTTACGCAGCAGTGCCTCGTCCCGGACATCGCCCTCGTAGAACTTGACCTTCTTGCCGGTGAGCATCTCCACCCGGTCAAGGCTCTTGGGATTGGAATTGCACAGATTGTCGATGACCACGACACCATAGCCGCTCTCCAGCAGCTCAACACAGGTGTGAGAGCCGATATAACCGGCACCGCCGGTGACCAGAATGTTCATACTAATATCTCCTTTTCAAATAAAATACTGTAGGGCGGGGTCATGACCCCGCCGACGCACCGATTCATTTGCTTCGGCACGTTCGATACTGAAATTTTGGATATTGCACCTAATGAAACGTGTTTATAATCCAACCGGATCGGCGGGGTCATGACCCCGCCCTACACAGGCCTATCTTTACTTCGCGTACTTCCGCACAACGGCGCCCATCTGCTCAAACTGTGCTTCCATATCGGAAACCAGCTTGAACTGGGTTCGGCAGCGGTCCAGATTCTGCTCGGGGTAGTGGATGCGGAAATAGTGGTCGCCGTCTAAGTAGTCGGTCAGGAAGCGGATGCCGCATTCCAGCGTCATGAGCCGTGCGCCCCAAGGCAGGTATTCCAGCTCGCCCTCGGTCAGGGAGCCCTGTGCACCCTCCAAGAAGCCCCGGGTATAGACCTCATACAGCTCGATATCAAAGTTGACTTTGCTCAGGTCCTTCTCATCCTCCTTGGAATGGTTGGCACCGAAGCGGATGGAATCGCCGAAGTCATTGATGGACAGGCCCGGCATGGTGGTATCCAGATCGATGACGCAAATACCCTCCCCGGTTTCCCGGTCGATAAGGATGTTGTTCAGCTTGGTATCATTGTGAGTGACACGCAGGGGCAGCTTGCCGTCCCGGAGAGCCTGCAGGGCAACGGAGCAATCTGCCTTCCGGTCCAGAACGAACTGAATCTCCGGCTGAATGTCCTTGGCCCGGTCATGCTTGTCTGCCTCCAGCGCAGCAATAAACTTCTCGAAGCGGTTCTCCGTGTCGTGGAACTTCACGATGGTCTCGTGGAGAGTCTCAGCGGGATAGCCCTGCAGCATATACTGGAACCGGCCAAAGGCCCGGGCAGAGGCCTCAAACAGCTCAGGGGTTGCAGACTGGAAGCAGTCGGTATTTTCAATGAAGGGAGTCAGCCGCCAGACCTTGCCGTTGGAATCGGTAACGAAATCCTTTCCATCTCTGGTCTTCACAAGGCTCAGGGTCTCCCGCATGGGATCGCCGCCCTTGGCGATGACCTTCTGCCGCAGATAGGAAGTGATGCCGATGAAGTTTTCCATCAGCTCCTCCGGATGGGGGAAGGCCGCAGAGCTGAGGCCCTGCAGGATAAAGCGAACACAGTCGCCCTCCTGCGGCTGGCACAAAACGCAGAAGGTGTCGTTGATATGACCCTGACCGTAGCGGACAGCACCCAGCAAAGTCGCAGGGAAATCGTAGGCCGCCAAAACTTCGGCAAGGATCGCATCATTTTCCGGGATAGAAAGCTGGCTCATATAAATTCCTCCTGATATTTTTCTCCCAGCAGATTTTTCGCCTTAAAAAGTCGAAATATATAAATTTCCACTAGTTTTTATATATTTTTATTTCAGTATACCATAGAAAAAGCTCCCTTGCAACCTCTTTTCTCTATTTTCCCGAACTTTTTCCAGACTTAATTTTGTACAATTTGGAATCGTTTCATTTGTTGATTTATCCAATTTTGTTAATTTCGTCCAGTTTCGCGCTCTGTACTACAATGCTGACATTCTGGCTGCTGCCGGTGTCGAAGTTCCCACCACTTGGGAAGAGCTGCGCGCTGTCTGCGAGGCCATCAAGGCTTACGACGCTAACATCTACCCCTGGGGCGTTGACATAACCACTGACGAAGGTCAGGCTTGCTTCGCTTACTACGCATGGAACAACGGCGGCGGCTTCGTTGACGCCGACGGCAACTGGACCCTGAACTCCGCTGAGAACGTGGAAGCTGTTGAGTTCATCGTCTCCATGGTCAAGGATCAGCTGACCAACACCGACCCCACCACCGAGACCCGTTACGATCTGCAGGAAATGTTCGCATCCGGCAAGGTCGCTATGATGATCGGACCCAACCAGATCTCCAAGTACTGCCAAGCCAACGGCGGCATCAACTACGGCATCGCTTCCCTGCCCACCAATGGTGACAAGGCTGGCGCTTCCGTCGGCGTTATGGACCGCATCATGTGCTTCGACAACGGTTACACCGATGCCGAGCTGGCTGCTGTTACCGCTGTTGTTGACGCCTTCTATGATGACGAGCCCTACGCTGAGTGGGTTCTGATGGAAGACTTCCTGCCCGCTACCTCCACCGGCAACGAGCTGTGCGCTCAGGCTGATCCCGGCATGGCCGCATGGATCGATGTTATCGGTTCCGCCAAGTTCTACCCCGCAGCTAAGGCTGAGTGAGCAGACGTTAAGCTGGGTGTTATCGATGTTCAGCAGCAGGTCCTGCTGGGCGGCGACGCTCAGGAACTGCTGGATGCTCTGCAGGCAGACATCGCTGGCTAATCTGAATACATATCTGATCTAGTCAAGGCATAACAGATGGGCCGGGTCTTAATGGCCCGGCCCATTTTGATTTTCCGCATCGTGGATTCATAGAAATCGTAGGGGGCGATGCCCACATCGCCCCGCCTTGCAGTGCAGCTCGTGCCTGCAAGGGCCGATGTGGGCATCGGCCCCTACGATCTTATTATTCCGGTAGCGCTAGCCCCCGCCCTACCGAAACACTTTCAAACAGGGAGGTCACCCCCGTGAAAAAAACAAGCCTTATACGCTTCTGAATAAGGCAGAACCCTATCTGTGGATTCTGCCCAGCATCATCCTGATGACCATTTTCATCATCGTCCCCATCGGTTTTGTCTTCCGCATGGCCTTCAGCCAGGTCTTCACCATCTGGCTGCTGCGCGGCACCTTTATGTCCATCTCTGCTGAGATGGAGCAGGCTGCCACCATCGACGGCTGCAACCGGATCCAGGCCATGTTCAAGGTCCTGCTGCCCGTCGCTGCTCCCGGCATCGTCACCACCCTGATCTTCATCTTCATCAACGCTTGGAACGAATACACCGTGGCTCTGTGCCTGATCTCCACCGACACCATCAAGCCTTTGACCGTTGGTATCAACATCTTCAACGGCTATAACATCATCGAGTGGCAGTATCTGTTCGCAGCCTCCATCTTCGCCATCGTTCCCGTCGTCATCCTCTTCATGTCCATCGAAAAGAACCTGACCAGCGGCCTGACTGCCGGTGGTGTCAAGGGTTGATCTCAAAGCCCAAACGGTGCCGTTTCAAAAACGGCACCGTTTTTTTCGTTTGGATGCCGTTTTGATCCATTCGGGCTTAAAAATATGTCGCATGCTACATTTTTATGTTGCCTTTTGCAGTGACTATATGGTATAATATAGCAAAATCCGACGAAAGGGAGAACCAGAAATGAGCAAGCACGCGCAGTCTCAGGATCAGCGGCGTAATATGCTGCTGAATGAACCCATCTCTAAAATTATTCCCAAAATGGCCATTCCCACCATCGTAGCCTTCCTGATCAACTCCATTTATTCTCTGGCAGACACGTATTTTGTCAGTTCTCTGGGCACCAATGCCACCGCCGCCGTCAGCGTCAACGCCTCCTTGGACCAGCTCATCATGATGTGCGGCTCCATGCTGGCCGTAGGTGCCAACAGCTACATCGCCCGCCTTTTGGGTCAGGGCGACGAGAAGAAAGCCAGTCAGGTGCTTTCCACCGCCTTCTTCACCGCTTTCGGCATCGGCGCACTTTTGATGCTCTTCGGCAATCTGTTTATGCTGCCCATGGTCCGGCTGCTGGGTGCCACCCCCACCTGCGAGCAGTATTCCATTGACTATGCCACCTATGTACTCTTTGCCGCACCCTTTATGGCTGCCAACTTCGTCATGAACCAGTGCCTGCGCTCTGAAGGCAGCGCCACCCTCTCCATGATCGGCATGGGTGCCGGCGGTATTCTGAATGTGATCTTGGATCCCATTTTCATCATGCCTTGGGGTCTGAACATGGGCGTTGCCGGCGCTTCTCTGGCTACCGCTATCTCTAAGTGGGTCAGCTTTGCCATCCTGATCTTCCCATATCTGACCAAGCGCAGCCTGCTGCATCTGTCTATTCGGAATTTCCATCCCAGCTGGGACATTATTTCTAAGGTCATCTCCGTGGGCTCCTCCTCCATGTTCCGCAGCGGTCTGGCTGTGGTTTCCGCCATCGCTCTGAACTCCATTGCAGGCTCCATCTCCGATTCCGTTCTGGCTGCTGTGGGTGTCTGCAACAAGGTCATGATGTTCCCCTTCAGCATCATTCTGGGCTTCGGCACCGGCTTCCAGCCTGTGGCAGGCTTCAACTGGGGTGCCAAGCGGTATGACCGTGTTGAGGAAAGCTACAAGTTCTGCTTCAAGGTGGCCCTGATCGGCTCTACCATTATGGCCTTGCTGGTGGGTATCTTTGCCGATACCTTTGTGGTCCTCTTCGCCGGTGCCGATGAAGAAATGCGGCGCATCGGCGTGATCTGCATGGTGTCCCAGTGCATCGCACTGCCCATCCACGGCTGGGTCGCCATCGTCAACATGCTCTGCGCCGGACTTGGCAACGCCAAGGGCGCACTGATCCTGTCCACCTCCCGGCAGGGCACCTGCTTCCTGCCCATCCTTTATCCGCTGGCTTGGGCCTTCGGTGCTTTCGGCATCGCCATCGTACAGGCACTTGCAGATATCCTGTCCTTGGTCCTTGCAGTGCCCATCCTGCGGGGCGTGAAGAAAAAAATCGCCGCCGCGCAGGCAGAGCTGGAAGTCCAGTAATCAGACACGCCAACCCCCGGAAGATCCTCTTCCGGGGGTTCTTCGTTCCATGATTTGTACCGATTTGTAGTGTCGTTTCAGAAATCGCCCCTACGGCAAAAAACATCTGGCTTTCTTGTTTGCGACTGTCAAATTTGCCAATTTTCCTGTTGCTTTTCTGCCTTCTTCCTGTTATAATCAACCAATAACGGTAAAGAGGAGCTTACATATGATTATCAAGCGGGATTTTATATACAGCCCCAAGGGAACCAACCGCCCCCTGCATATTTATCTGCCAGACGATTATTTCGCCTCTGAGGAGCGCTATCCCGTCATGTATTTTTTCGACGGTCACAACCTTTACAACAACGAGGATGCCACCTACGGCAAATCCTGGGGATTGAAGGAATTTCTGGAGGGCTGGGAAAAGAAGCTCATTGTGGTAGGCATTGAATGCGGTCACGATGGCGAGGAGCGGCTCAGTGAATATCTGCCCTATCCCGCCAACAAAACCAGCCACTTCGGCCGCTTCGAGCCTATGGGCGATGCCACCATGCAGTGGATCTTAAGCGAAGTCAAGCCTCTGATCGATCTGGAATACCGTACCATCCCCTTCCGGGAGTGCACCGGCATCGCCGGTTCCTCTATGGGCGGCCTGATGGCCCTGTACGCCGTGACGCACTATAACCGCTGGTTCTCCAAGGGCGGCTGTGTATCCACCGCCATGGGCTTCTGTATGCGCCCGCTGATGGCTGACTTGCGAAAAGTCCCCATCAGCCCCGATACCCGAGTGTACCTCTCTTGGGGCACACGGGAGGCCCATGGGCTTCACAACACCGACAAAGATGACCGCACCAGCAAAACTTACGGCTGGAACAAAAAGGTCGCCGATCACCTCCAGACCCGGGATGCCACTGCAAAGCTCCACTGCCAGATCGGCGGCGGCCACTGTGAAGCCGACTGGGAAAAGCTGGTACCTACCTTCATGAATTTCCTCTGGACGGAATAAAGCCATGCCCCTCCCCGCAGCAGTACACGGGGAGGGGCATTATTGCTTATTAAATAGGCATTTATCGATGTGTTGAAATGCACCTGTCATTGCGAGGAGGGCGAAGCCCGACGTGGCAATCTCCTCCAAAGGTTCGCACAGAACCGTAAAGATACATTCTGAAAACTTGCAGGGGATTGCCACACCGCCCCTTTGGAGCTCCTTGCAATGGCATGCGTTTTTGCGGCATGGGTAACCATACCGATAAATTTTGATTTACCGCTTATCCCTTGCTGAAAAATGCAGCCGCAACAGCGCCGGGGCCGGCATGGACGCCGATCGCGGCACCAACGATAGCGGTGTTGGTATCGGCAGCCCATTCACAGCTGCTTTCTGTCATATATTTGCTCAGGTTTTCGCTGCTTGTACCGCTGTAGCCCAGCAAAATAGGCTTTGTGTTGTCCACGCCGCCGTTTTCCCCGCACAGCTGGTCCAGCAGGGCATAGGCCTTCTTCATGCCCCGGGCAGTACCTGCCACCTTGATCTCACCGGCTTCGTCTACGCAGATCACAGGCTTGATATTCAGCATGCCGCCCACCACAGCCACAGCAGAGCTGAGACGGCCACCCTTTTTTAAGTACTCCAGCGTGTCCACGATGGCATACAGGCGGACCTTATTCCGTTCTTGGATCAGTTTCTGCAGAATCTCTTCCGCACCCATCCCCGTATCCGCAAGCTGCAGCGCATACTCTGTCAGCACACCGGAAGCAAGGGCTGCTGTACGGCTGTCCGCTACAAATACCTTTCCGGGGAACTCCTCCGCCGCAATGGTGGCACTTTGGTAGGTTCCGGACAGCTTGGAAGATATGGTGATGCACAGCACCTCATGTCCCGCCTCCACAGCCTCCCGATAGGCATCTTCAAAGGACGCCGGTGTAGGCTGGCTGGTGGTGGGCAGCGTTTCGCTGTCTTTCAGCTTCTCATAAAAAGTTTCCGCAGAAATAGTAACACCGTCTAAAAACTCCTCATCCTCAAAGCGCACGCTCAAGGGGACCGCCTTCACCCTCGCCTTTACATGCAGGGGTAGATCCACGGTGGAATCTACGATGATTTTCACTCCCATAACTTTCTCCTTATTATAAATAGTAACGTTTCGGTTATCCTTCCCGTTTATTCAGGCCATCTCTGCAAATGCCATGAAGATTACCGGCAATTTTTTCCAGCACGAAATAAAAGGTCTCCCGTTCGGAATCCTTCAGTCCCGCACCGGCCAATTCCACAGCAAGCTGGGCCTTCTCTGCCACTGACTGGGCCGCCGCACTTCCCCGCTGTGTCAGGTAGAGCTTTGCACGGTAGGCGATCCCGTTTCTCTTCTCCCGCAGGATCATGCCAGCCTGCTCCAGCTCCGTCAGGATCCGGGAAATGGCCGCCTTATCCTTTTCGCAGCTTTCACACAGCCGGGCTGCCGTCACACCGTCGGGAAAATTCCCCATTTCCAGCAGACATTGGGCATGAGGTCCCTTCAGACCATAACGAGCCATTTCCACCCGCTCGATCCTCTGAATATCATGATAGATGCAGGCAATGGCATTGGAAAACCGTCCATATCTGTTAATCATTGGATTTCCTCCATTCGTTGATATCTCAACGATCAACAGAATAACATATTTTCGTTGTTTTGTCAACGTCTCCTACCGCTGGTTTCAAACTGTTACTATTTTTCTGCATCCGCTCTTGGATTTTTTACGAATTATTCCCCTTTTCTCCCTTAAGGTTTTCTTAATATGTTACCTTTGTTAAATTGTGTAAATATTTTTGTAATTTTTTGTAATTTTCCTATTGACGAAACGGGAATCATGGGTTATAATGCGTGTATGAAAAGAGATGCCGGGCAAGACTGGTCTGTGGATAACCCCAGATCGCGGAATTGCTGACCGGTAAACTATTTCTAAAAAGACAAATCATTAGGAGGTTTGAAACATGAAAACAGTATGTAAGAAGCTGCTGAGCCTGACTCTGGTGGCCATGATGCTGGTTTCCGCCGTTCCCTTCCAGGCTTTTGCCAGCGAAGTGGAAACTACCGCTGCCCTGACTGAACCTACCGCAGCTGTCGCTGAGACTGAGGCAGTCGCAGCCGCTGCCGAAACCACTGCTGCCACCGAGGCTGCAGAAACCGTCCCCGCTACCACCGCAGCTACCGAAGCTGCAGAGACCGTCCCCGCTGTGATCCCCGCAGCTCCTATCAGCGAGCCTGTTGTGGCTGCTGTGGGCGACTATGTCAATGTCGTCTTCACCCTGAAGGACTATCCTCAGGCTAACATCCTGACCCTGTATAACCAGAAGATCGGTTACAAAGCAACCAGCATTCCTGATGCCAACAAGGTTCTGGAAGTCTTCGCACAGTATGCAGGCAACTCCATCAACAAGGTCTTCTCTCACTGGGAAGTCAATGGTGCCAAGTTCAATCCCAGCACCACCAACATCACTGACTCCATCGTTGCTGCCGGTGATACCCTGTACATCCACGCTGTCGTCACCAACCAGAGCTATTCTGTTTCTCTGGATCCCGCTGGCGGCACTCTGGCAGACCGCACCCACACCATCGTTCTGAATGACATCTACGGCGCTGTGGAGTCTCTGCCCATCCCCACCCGTCAGCACTACGACTTCGTCGGCTGGAGCAGATACTACGATGGCAAGATCGTCACCGACAGCTCTACCGTCGTTGATGATTCTCATCTGGTTGCAAAGTGGGAACTGACCAAGTACAACGTTACTTTCCAGCGTTATGATGGCAACGGCTGGGTCAATGTGGATCCTTCCATCTGCGGCGGCTCCGTTACCGCACTGAGCACCATCACCAACGCTAACTACTTCCCCACTCAGGACGAGATCAATGCTTACTTTGGCCTGAACGGCTTCAAGATCGTTGGCTGGGAAATCGGTGAGACCGATAAGGCCTTCACCGCTGGCTCTACCCAGATCACCGGCGATATGGTCATCCGTCCCAGATATCAGGGTACTGTCACTCTGATGGCCAACAACCCCAATGACTACACCAGCAACTCCATCACCACCATGACTGTTGAGATCGGCGAGCCCGTTGGCAAGATGCCCAACGCCGGTGCCCGCAACGGCTACACCTTCATCGACTGGGTCGCACAGGACGAGGTCACTGTGATCTCCAACAAGGATAACCTGAACAACGTTTCTACCCATCCCGACTACTACCCCGCTCTCCATGGCACCACGTTCTACGCACGCTGGGCTGAATCTGTTGTGGTTTACCTGTACATCCACACCAATGGCAACACCCAGACCGCTACCAAGATCGTTCCCTACTACGAAGCTCCCGCTACCGGTGCTTTCAACATGAACACTGTGAACATGTACAGCATCTTCCCCAACTACGGTGACTTCGATGACAATGTTGACACCTACTACGGCTGGTTCAGCAAGAGCGAGTGGAAGAACTACAGCGCCGGCACTGCTTCCAACTGGGCCAACAACGTGTTCTACAACGTTGGCAGCAACGCTGACTATCAGGAACTGCACATCATGCTGATCAACAACGGTGCAGGCACCAGCTCCGGCAATGTCTCCAACAACAACTACAACAACAACGTCAACACCGCTGATCCTTCCAACCCCACCACCGGCGACAACATCATGATGGCTGTTACCGTCATGGCTCTGTCCGCCTCCGCTCTGGCTCTGGCCTTCTTCCTGAAGAAGCGTAAGACCGCCTAAGCAAACCTTTGATAGGAACGAACCTGATCCTAATGAAAATACCCGGCAGCGAAACCGCTGCCGGGATTTTCTTGTCTTCCCATTACCAGCCCGTAGGGCGGGGTCATGACCCCGCCGACCCGGCAGCCACCGCCAACACGGCGATATCCACGCAAAACCGTACCGAATATGATACGTCGCAGCCGAGTGGGTTACGAAAACACACGGCGGGGTCATGACCCCGCCCTACAGACTAGTGGTAAACCTCAGATCTTCACAGCAAATGGGGAGGGATTGCCCCTCCCCTGCTATATTGCCTTGATATTCAGCACTGCTTCATCAAACGGATATAAAATTCCACTGCCTTAGCAATGCTTTCCAGTCGGATCCGCTCGTTGTTGCCGTGGATTGTCGCCCGTTCTTCAGCCGTCATATCCATAGCGGAGAAACGGTAAACATGGTTGGAAATTCTGCCGTAATGCCGGGAGTCGGAGCACTGGACCATCAGGTAGGGAGAAACGATACAACCCTTCCAAGTAGATGCCACCGCAGAGGCCACCTTATCCCATGCAGCGCAGCCGGTTTCGGAAATGGGGCTGGGCTCGAAGGATTCCAGCACCGAAATTTCCACATCCTTATTATTTACGGTCTTCTTCAAATATGCCAGTGCAGATGCCACGCTGTCATGGGGATTCAAGCGCATATTGGCAACCATCTTCGCCTCCGGCGGGATCACATTCCGGGCGGAGCTTCCTTCCATCTGGGTAAAGGCCACCGTAGTGCGGACCAAAGCATTCATTTCGCCGCCGCTGAGCCGTCCCAGCAGGTCAATGACCCAGCCAAAGCACCACATGTTGGCAAAGATCATCCGGTACAGGGGTGTGGAATACCGTCCCAGCGTGTCAAACATCTGAGCGGCTGGACCCTCAATGTGGGACTTAAAGGGATGGTCCTCCACCTTTTTACAGGCAGCCGCCAGCACGCCTACGGGGGTATGAGGCTTCGGTGCAGAGGCATGACCACCGGCAGAAACTGTGCGATACTGGACATTCATCATACCCTTTTCCGCAATACCAATAAGGCCGCAGGGCTGGGCAACGCCGGGGAATACATTTTCCACCACCGCGCCGCCTTCATCCACTACCATGGCAGGCTGGATGTGGTGGTCAACGAAATACTGAACGATATTGGGAGCGCCTTTGCCGTTGACTTCTTCCCCACCGGAGAAGGCGAAGTAAATGTCGTTTTCCGGCTGGAAGCCCTTGCCGATCAAATAATTGGCTGCGGAGAAAATGCCATTGAATGTAACCTTGGTATCCAGCGTGCCCCGACCCCAGAGGATGCCGTCTTCAATGATCCCGGCAAAGGGGGGATTCTCCCAATTCTCTTCGTTGACGGGCACCACATCGTAGTGGGCCATCAGCACAGCGGGATCCCCATGGTGTCTGCCGGGCCACCGCAACAGCAGTCCCCGGTCCGGCAGCTGATCTACAGAGCATACGTCAAAGACCCGGGGATACAGGCTGGGCAGCATGGAGATCAGCTTCTCAAATTCTGCGTCATCCTCCTGCGAATGGTCATTGTAGGATACCGTCTTGCAGCGAACCAGCTTGGCCAGTGCCTCCACGGCAGCCTCTTTGTCAAATTGGTATTCTTCCTGAGAAATCTCCGGCTGGGCCTTGGGCTTAAAGCTTAGGGTCCGTACTGCGACCACGATCACAAAGACAGCGACCAACGCCAAAATCATGATCCCAAACATATTACAGCACTCCTCTCTTATACAGGATCCGGGCTACCGCAATGGTGAACACCACGGATACCGGCACCATGATGCCAACGGTTCCGGCATTCAGGGCAGGCACAAAGATAAACAGTACCAGCATCAGCAGCACAGGAGCCACAGAGATCTTCCAGTTTTTGCTGACAAAAGCCACACCCAGACCACCAAAGAGGGCAGGAAGCATCTGCGCAAAGGCAGGTGCCAGTACCGGAGCCTCCAGCACAGGCGTCAATGGTACGATGCACACCACACCAAGGATGATAATGATGGTGGTCACAATGGACGAGGTGGCGATGGCGATGGTGGAAATGATCTCGCCCTCCTCAGAATTGGCGCTGACGCCATTCTGCTCCAGCGCATTGATGGCGCAGGGCAGCTTCAAATTGGAGATGTTGCCGGTAACAAAGCTTAAGTAAGAACCACCGGCACCCAGCATAGGCACGAAGGTGATGGTCTCAATGGTTCCCACGGCCCAGTACATGGGGGCCGTCGCCAGCAGGCCCATTCCCAGTGCCTTCCAGTCCGGAGCAGCACCAAAAATGGCAGCCACCGTCAGGGGGAAGGCCAGTAGGAGCACCATGACCGACAGGTTCCAGATGGTGCCGTCCCGATGGACGGAATCGATATAGCTTAATTCTTTCTTTTTCATGGTTTTCCCTCCTTAACCCAGCCATGCAGAAATGGGAATCGCAGAGGCCATACCCAGCAGCAGGGAGATAGGCAGCGCATAATCCCCAAGCCATGCAAACTTCGGCTTCTTCATCAGCAGACCGCAGACCACCATCACGATGGCCGCCGCAGCCATGACTGCCACAGGGATCAGGCCCGAGGTGGGCGCATAGTCGCCGGGGATCCATAACCGGGAGAAATCACAGAAAACGAAGCCCAAAAATGCGGCGATCATGCCGATGAACATGGCATTCTGAAAAATATCCGCCCACTTTTTGTCCCGGTTTTCCAAACTGGACATACCATTGAGCAGCTTCTTTCCAATGGCAGGCACCAGCCAGATACCCAGCATGATGGAAATGGTCATGACGAGGGTGATGTTGACAAACTGCTGGGCTGTCAGACTTTCGATTTTACCCAGCGTCAGTCCCATGGCACTGACTGCATTTTCCGCAGCAATGGCCTCATAGCTGAGAGAACCCACCACACTTAAGCGGAGCCACGGCAGCGGAATGCCCAGACTTTTGCTCAGGGCAATGACGCTGATCACGATGGAAACCGCCGGGGCGATGGTGAAAACCGCTGCCGTTTTGATGGTCTTTTTGATCTTCTGCTGGTCCATACCGATCTGCTTGCTGCGTCGCAGGGCCTTCACAAGAAAAAATACCGACTGGGCCAACACCACTGCGATCAGAAAGCCTGCCATGAGAAACAGGATGGGATGATTGACGTGAAATTCCATAAAACACCTCCAAAATTTGGATATTGATAGATTCATTATAGCACCATGGATTCATGGATACAAGATAAAATGTCAGTTCGGGGGGATAAATGGGCATTTGCTGGCGAGAGAAAGCCTTCCCCCTAGGGGGAAGCCTTTTACGCTCCTACGGTACTGCACGATAAATTACAATTTTGTACGCACCCCTTTATGAAAAATACAGCGGATTCCACTTGCTATTTCTTTTAAAATGCGGTAAAATAAGGGGTAGTGATTTTTGAAAGGGGCGATCCATATGGCAAACATCGCATTTGATAACGACAAATACTTGCAGATGCAGTCTGCCCACATCCGGGATCGAATCGCCAAATTTGGCGGCAAGCTGTATCTGGAATTTGGCGGCAAGCTGTATGATGACAACCACGCCTCCCGGGTCCTCCCCGGCTTCCAGCCCGACAGCAAGCTGCGGATGCTGCTGCAGCTGAAGGAGCAGGTGGAAATGGTCATCGCCATCAATGCCGATGACATTGAGAAGAATAAGGTCCGGGGCGATCTGGGCATTACCTATGACCGGGATGTGATCCGGCTTATCGATATTTTCCGGGGCTTCGGCCTGTATGTTTCCAGCGTGGTGCTGACCCGGTATCACGGGCAAAATCTGGCAAAGGCCTTCCAGTCCCGGCTTGAGGGGTTGGGCATCAAGGTCTATCACCATTACGACATTGCCGGCTATCCCAACAATACCGCCCACATCGTCAGCGATGAGGGCTTCGGCAAGAACGATTACATCGAGACCAGCCGTTCTCTGGTGGTGGTCACTGCCCCCGGTCCCGGCAGCGGCAAGCTGGCTACCTGCTTAAGTCAGCTGTACCATGAGCACAAGCGGGGCAATACCGCGGGCTATGCCAAATTCGAGACCTTCCCCATCTGGAATCTGTCCATCAACCATCCCGTGAATCTGGCATATGAGGCTGCTACCGCGGACCTGAACGATGTGAACATGATCGACCCCTTCCATTTGGATGCTTATGGGGTCACCACCGTCAACTACAACCGGGACGTGGAGGCTTATCCCGTTCTGGTAGCCATTTTTGAGAAGATCCTGGGCCGCTGCCCCTACAAGTCCCCCACGGATATGGGTGTCAACATGGTGGGCAACTGCATCATTGACGACGAAGCCGCCCGCCATGCCTCCCGGCAGGAGATCATCCGCCGCTATTACGAGGCCCTGTGCGACCAGAAGAAGGGCAAGCAGGTGGATGAGGCCATTCGGAAGCTGGAGCTGCTGATGAAGAAGACCGGCATCACCCCCGCTGAGCGGAAGGTGGTTGCCCCTGCTCTGGAAATGGCCGACAAGACCGGCGATGCCGCCGCTGCCATGGAGCTGCCCGACGGCACCATCGTCACCGGCAAGACCTCCGATTTGCTGGGTGCCTCCTCTGCCCTGCTGCTGAATGCCCTCAAGGCCATTGGCGGCATGCCCAGCAACCTGCACCTGATCTCCCCCATTGCGCTGGACCCCATCCAGCATCTGAAGGTGCACCATCTGGGCAACCGGAATCCCCGGCTTCATACCGACGAAACCCTCATCGCCCTGTCCATCTCCGCCGCCTCCAATCCCATGGCAGAATACGCCATGCAGCAGCTGAGCAAGCTCCGGGGCTGCGATGTCCACTCCTCCGTCATCCTCTCTCAGGTGGACGAGCGGACCTTCAAGCGTCTGGGCGTCAACCTGACCTGCGAACCCAGATACCAAGGCTAATAAAATGCAAAATGCGGAATGCTGAATGCAAAATTGTGATTCAGCGTTCTGCATTTTTTGTTTGGCTTTGACAATTTTGGTGTCCTGTGTTAACCTTAAGGAAGAATGACACGTTTGAACTGTTGTAACAGTTCACAAACTTGAATTTGTAGGTGAACTATATGAGAACAAGAAAAGTTGTTGTACTACCATACAATGCAGCATGGCAGTCAGCTTTTGAAAAAATAAAGGGTGAGATTGAAGCAGCAATTGGCGATTTAATCATCGGCATTGAACACGTCGGAAGCACCTCTGTCGAAGGAATGTCTGCCAAACCCTGTATTGATATTGATGTGATTATTGAGGATTACTCGGCGTTTACTGCGGTAGTTGACGGCTTGAAAGCAATCGGATATATCCACGAGGGTGACCTTGGCATTCAGGATAGAGAGCCATTTAAGTATTCGGGCAAAGAGTATTTGCAAATGCATCACTTGTATGTATGTCCTAAATACTCGGAAGAATTGCACCGTCATGTTACATTCAGAGATTTTCTCCGAAGCAATCCCGAAGCGGCAAAAAAGTACAGCTTGATAAAAGAACAAGCTGCTGAATTGTTTCCAAATGATATAGACGGATACATAGAGTATAAATCATCATGCATTGAAGAACTGTATAAAAAATGCGGTTTGAAATAAACAAATTCCAATTTATCGAACAGCTCCAATCCCCCACATTCATTTTGCATTCTGCATTTTGCATTTTCATAAAAAAGAACGCCAACTGTCTGTTGGCGTTCTTTTTTATGAAGTTAGGCTTTCTGCTCGCAATAAATGCAGCGGTAGACCTTTTTTACGGGGTCGGTGAGCTTGAACTCGTGGACGATCTCCCGTTCGCTGGATGTGATGCAGCGGGGATTCTTGCACTTGATGACGCCCACCACCCGCTTGGGCAGTGCCAATGTGCGGCGTTCGGCTACCACGCCGTCGTGGATGATATTGACGGTGATGCCGGGGTCCAGATAGCCAAGGATATCCAGATCGATGTCCATGTGGGTGCTGATCTTGATGATGTCCTTCTTGCCCATCTTGGGGCTGTCGGCGTTCTTGATGAGGGCCACAGTGCAGTCCAGTTTACCCAGATTCAGCACATTGTAGATATTCATGCCGTTGCCAGCGGTGATGTGGTCTAAGACGATGCCGTTTTCGATATGTCCGATGTTCATACAGTTACCTCCAGCATCTTCAGGATCAGGGCCATGCGGATGAACATGCCGTTCTTTGCCTGCGGGAAGTACATGGCCCGGGGATCGTCATCCACGGCAACGCTGATCTCGTTGACACGAGGCAGGGGGTGCATGACGATCATATCCTGCTTGGCGGGTACCAGCTTGTCGGGGGTCAGGATGTAGGTGTCCTTCAAGCGGATGTAGTCCGCCTCGTTGAAGAACCGCTCCCGCTGGACGCGGGTCATGTACAGCACATCCAGCTCGGGCATGACCTCTTCCATAGTAGAAACTTCCTTATATTCGATGCCCCGGCTTTCCAGCTCGTCCTCGATGATGTAGCGGGGGAAGCGAAGCTCCTCAGGGGCAATGAAAACGAACTTGATGCCGCTGTAGCGGGCCATGGCGCCCACCAGAGAGTGGACGGTGCGGCCGAATTTCAGGTCGCCGCAGAGGCCGATGGTCAGATTGTTGAAGCGCTTCTTGCAGCGCCAGATGGTCAGAAGATCCGTCAATGTCTGGGTGGGATGGTTATGGGCACCGTCACCGGCATTGATGATGGGAACACCGGCCCGGCGGGCAGCCACCACAGGTGCACCCTCCTTGGGATGGCGCATGGCGATGATGTCCGCATAGCAGCCCACGGTCTGGACGGTGTCGGACAGACTCTCGCCCTTGGCGGAGGAAGAGGAACCGGCCTCGCTGAAGCCCACCACGCTGCCGCCCAAGCGGTGCATGGCAGACTCAAAGCTGAGGCGGGTCCGGGTGGAAGGCTCAAAGAACAGGGTTGCCAGCAGCTTATGGCGGCAGGCATCCTGATATTTCACGGGATTTGCAATAATATCTTCTGCTACCGCGATCAGCTCGTCGATCTCCTCGACGGTCAGATCGGTAATGTTCATCAGATTTTTCATTATTTTGCTCCGTTCACGGCCAGATAGTTCTTGATCCGGGTCACATTCTCCTCATTGGCGGGGTCCTCTTCCAGATACTCAATGATGTCATAGACATCCACCACGGAGTAAACAGGGAAGCCAAACTGCTCCTCGATCTCCTGCATAGCACCCTTCTCGGTCTGGCCCTTTTCCTTCCGGTCCACCATGATGAAGGTGGCGATGACCTTGGTACCCTCCAGATGCTTCAGGATCTCCATGGACTCCCGGATGGCGGTGCCGGCGGTGATGACATCCTCAATAATGACGATCTCCTCGCCTGCCTGAGGAACATAGCCAACAAAGGTGCCGCCTTCGCCGTGGTCCTTGACCTCCTTACGGTTGAAGAAGAAGGGAACATTCAGACCGTTCTTGGAAAGGGCAACGGCTGCGGAAATGGACAGGGAGATGCCCTTGTAAGCGGGACCGTAGAGGACTGCTTCCTTCTTGCCCAGCTTGTCGAAGTAAGCCTTGGCATAGAACTCACCCATCTTGGTGATCTGGTCGCCGGTCTTGATCATGCCGGCGTTGACGAAATAGGGGATCTTACGGCCGGACTTGGCGGTGAAGTCACCGAACTTCAGAACACCGGCACCCTGCAGGAACTCAATAAACTCTCTTTTGTAAGCTTCCATGTTTCTGTCTCCTTTGTATCTAGTTATGTGTCATTGCGAACCAGTGCGCACACTGGTGTGGCAATCTCCTGAGATTCTCGGAAACTTGTAGGGGATTGCCACGTCGACCTTCGGTCTCCTCGCAATGACATATGTTTGCTTCTTAGTCGCAGAATTCGGCCACGCAGCGTTCGTAGGCGGCTACGGGATCGGCGGCAGCGGTGATGGGACGGCCAACCACGATGTAGTCGGAGCCGATCTCCTTGGCTGCAGCGGGGGTCATGACGCGCTTCTGATCGCCAATGTCGCCGTCAGCAAAGCGGACACCGGGGGTGATGGTCAGGAAGTTTTCGCCACAACGGCCATGGACCTTGCCAGCCTCCAGAGGAGAGCAAACAATGCCGTCCAGGCCTGCATTCTTGGCAGTCTCAGCGTAGTGCATAACCACCTCGTCGATGGGGTGGTTGATCAGCAGGTCACGCTCCATAGCCTCCTGATCGGTGGAGGTCAGCTGGGTGACAGCGATCAGCAGAGGCCGGGTGCCGTCGGGACGGGTCAGGCCTTCCAAAGCGCCCTTCATCATGGCAGTGGTGCCGGCAGCGTGGAGGTTGGTGATATCCACATCCAGATTGGAAAGCACAGCCATGGCCTTCTTAACGGTGTTGGGGATATCATGGAGCTTCAGGTCCAAGAAGATCTTATGGCCCCGGGCCTTGATCTCCTTAACAATGCTGGGGCCCTCTGCATAGTACAGCTCCATGCCGATCTTCAGGAAGGGCTTGCGGCTGCAGTTGGCAAACTTGTCCAGAAATGCGAAGGTAGCTTCCGCAGAAGCGAAGTCACATGCTACGATTACGTCCTTACCCATTATTTTGCGCCTCCTATAATTTCACTTAAGTTATTGATACGGTACTTGGCCATGACCTCCGGCAGATCCCGGACGATGTCACGGCAGATGTAGGGATTCACCAGATTGGCAGCGCCCACTTCCACAGCGGTGGCGCCTGCCAGCATCATTTCGATCACATCCTCGGCAGAGGATACGCCGCCCATGCCCACCACAGGGATGGACACAGCGTTCGCCACCTGGTAGACCATCCGGACAGCCACCGGGAAGATGGCGGGACCGGAGAAGCCGCCCATCTTATTGGCGATGATGGGCTTGCGGGTCCGCAGGTTGATGCGCATGCCCAGCATGGTGTTGATGAGGCTGATGCCGTCGGCACCTGCATCCTCACAGGCCTTGGCGATGGAAACAATGTCGGTGACATTGGGAGAAAGCTTGATGATGACCGGCTTAGTGGTGACATCCTTGACGGCCCGGGTCACTTCCGCAGCGGCCTCGGGCTGGGTGCCGAAGCTCATGCCGCCGCCGTGGACGTTGGGGCAGCTGACGTTGACTTCCAGCCAGCCCACCTGTTCCTCTTTGTCCAGCTTTTCGCAGGTGTAGGCATAATCCTCCACGGAGAAGCCGGACACGTTTGCCATCACCGGCTTACGGAAGCACTGCTTCAACTTGGGCAGTTCCTCGGAGATGACCTTCTCCACGCCGGGATTCTGCAGACCCACGGCATTGATCATGCCGCTGGTGCACTCTGCGATGCGGGGGGTGGGATTGCCGAACCGGGGATCCTTGGTGGTTCCCTTAAAGGAGAAGGTGCCCAGCTCGTTGATGTCGTACAGCTCCGCAAATTCATAGCCGTAGCCGAAGGTGCCGGAGGCAGGGATCACAGGGTTATCCAGTTCAATGCCGCAAAGATTTACTTTTAAGCTTCCCATAAGATCTCCTCCTTCTTCATAACAGGGCCTTCCTTGCAGATGCGCTTATAGCCCGTCAGGGTCTTGCAGGAGCAGCCCATGCAGGCACCGAAGCCGCAGCCCATCCGCTCCTCGAAGCTCATTTGGCCGGAGGTCTTGGAGGCCCGGTAGACAGCCTTCAGCATAGGCTCGGGACCGCAGGTGTAAAAGTAAGTATACTCTTCCGGCAGGGCATCGGTAACGAAGCCCTTGGTGCCGTAGCTGCCGTCCACGGTGGTCACCGTCACATCGCAGCCCAGTGCCTTAAATTCTTCCTCGTAGAAGATCTCGCTGCCGGTGTTGAAGCCAAGGATCACCTTGACCTCCTTACCCAGTGCGATCAGCTTCTTGGCAAGGTTATACATGGGGGGCACGCCAACGCCGCCGCCCAGCAGGACAGGCTTCTCCCCTGCCAGCGTCAGGTCATAGCCGTTGCCAAGGCCGGTGAGGATGTCCAGCTTCTGCCCCTGCACCATGGCGCTCATGGCCTCGGTGCCTTTGCCCACCACCTTGTAGACGATGGTCAGGGTCTGGCCGTCATAATCACAGACAGAAATGGGACGGCGCAGGAAGTGGCCCTCCAGCTGGATATTCACAAACTGGCCGCAGTTGGTAATGTGGGAGGTATCTCCTTCCAAAACCATTTTATATACAGAATCCGTCAGCGCTTCGTTGCTGCGGATCTGGAAAATGCTTTGTTTCATAATTTACTCCTTCATTATAAGTATGTCATTGCGAGGAGGCCGAAGGCCGACGTGGCAATCCCCGAAGGTTTCCGGAATGTCCGGGGGATTGCCACGCCAGTGTGCTCACTGGCTCGCAATGACATAGATTCCTTTAAGCGTCGATGGTGGAAATGGTCAGGGTAGTCTCCTCCAGAACGTCCAGCATAGCCTTGACGGTATCCAGAGAGGTGAACATAGTGACATTGTACTCGGTAGCCACCTGACGCAGCTTGGTGCCGTCATTCTCACCGGCGCCGGGGTCCTTGGTGTTGATGAAGTAGGCGATGTGGCCCTGACGCAGTGCATTGGGTATCTCGTCGCTGCCGTCGCTGATCTTGGCGAGAGCATGGGTGCGGATACCGTTGCGCTTCAGGAACATGGCGGTGCCCACGGTGGCTTCGATGTTGAAGCCCAGCTGGTAGAACCGGCGGATCAGAGGCAGTGCCTCCTCCTTGTCCTTGTCTGCGATGGTGGCAAAGACAGTGCCGTAATTCTGCAGGTGCATACCGGAGGCCTGCAGGGCCTTGTACAGTGCGCGGGTCATGGTGCGGTCGTAGCCGATGGCTTCGCCGGTGGACTTCATTTCGGGGGACAGGTAGGCATCCAAGCCCCGGATCTTGTTGAAGGAGAAGACGGGAGCCTTCACATACCAGCGCTCCTTCTCATCGGGATAAATATCGAAGAAGCCCTGCTCCTTAAGAGATTTGCCCAGAATGACCTCGGTGGCAATGTCTGCGAGGCTGTAGCCGGTAGCCTTAGACAGGAAGGGAACGGTACGGGAGGAACGAGGGTTGACCTCGATGATATAGACGTTGTCCTCCGCGTCCACGATGAACTGGATGTTGAACAGGCCCACAATGCCGATGCCCAGACCCAGCTTCTTGGCATACTGCAGGATGATGCCCTTGACCTTGTTGGAGATGGAGAAGGGAGGATAGACAGAGATGGAGTCGCCGGAGTGGACACCGGTGCGCTCTACCAGTTCCATGATACCGGGAACGAAGACATCGCGGCCATCGCAGATGGCATCGATCTCCACCTCGCGGCCCTGAATATACTTGTCAACCAGAACAGGCTTGTCCTCGTCGATCTCAACGGCGGTACGCAGGTAGTGGCGCAGCTGCTTCTCGTTGGCAACGATCTGCATGGCACGGCCTCCCAGCACGAAGGAGGGACGGACCAGAACGGGGTAACCGATCTCCGCAGCAGCGGCAATACCGTCCTCCAGATTGGTGACCGCCTTGCCCTTGGCACGGGGGATGTTCAGCTCATTCAGCAGATTCTCGAAGGCGTTGCGGTCCTCAGCCCGGTCGATGGCGGCACAGTCGGTGCCGATGATCTTCACGCCCCGGTCGTGGAGGGGCTGGGCCAGATTGATGGCTGTCTGACCACCCAGAGAGGCGATAACACCCTCGGGCTTCTCGAACTCGATGATGTTCATGACATCCTCGGGAGTCAGAGGCTCGAAATACAGCTTATCGGCGGTGGTGTAGTCAGTGGAAACGGTTTCGGGGTTATTGTTGATGATGATGGCCTCGTAACCGGCATTCTTGATGGTCATGACGGCGTGAACGGTGGAGTAGTCGAACTCCACGCCCTGACCGATACGGATGGGGCCTGCGCCCAGCACCACGATCTTCTTGCGGTCGGTCAGGCGGGAAGCGTTCTCGCCGGTATAGGAGGAGTAGAAGTAAGGGATATAGGCACCGGTGTGGCAGGTATCCACCATCTTGAAGACGGGGAACAGGCCCAGCTCCTTGCGTTTGTTGTACACATCCAGCTCGGTGCACTTCCACAGACGGGCAATATACTTATCGCCGAAGCCCATCTTCTTGGCGGCGGTCAGGGTCTGCGCGTCCATGACCTTGACCCGGAGGGTCTCCTCCATGTCGATGATATTCTTAATAGCCTCCAGGAAGTAGGGGGTGATCTGGGTGATCTCATGGAGCTTCTCGATGGAAACGCCGTGGTAGATCAGCTCGGCAATGGCGAAGATGTTGTCGGAACGGAACTCCTTGATATACTCCAGCAGCTCCTCCACGCTCATATTGTCGAACTTGGAGAGGTAGACATGATTTGCGCCGATCTCCAGAGAGCGAATGCCCTTCAGCAGAGCCTCCTCCAGATTGGAGCCGATGCCCATGACCTCGCCGGTGGCCTTCATCTGGGTGCCCAGCTTGTTGGTGGCAGAGGCAAACTTATCGAAGGGGAACCGGGGCAGCTTGGCAATGACGTAATCCAGCTTGGGCTCGAAGGCGGCGTTGGTATTGGCGATCTTAATATCTTCCAGTGCCATGCCTACGGCGATCTTGGCAGTGACCCGGGCAATGGGATAGCCGGATGCCTTGGAGGCCAGTGCGGAGGAACGGGAAACACGAGGGTTGACCTCGATGAGGTAATATTCAGAGGTGTGGGGATTCAGGGCAAACTGGACGTTGCAGCCGCCTTCGATCTTCAGTTCCCGGATGATCTTGATGGCGGAGTCGTTCAGCATCTTCTCGTCTTCTTTGCTGAGGGTCATGATGGGAGCCACAACCAGAGAGTCACCGGTGTGGACACCAACGGGATCGATGTTCTCCATACCGCAGATGGTGATAGCGTGGTCATTGCTGTCGCGCATGACCTCGAACTCGATCTCCTTGTAGCCCTTGACGGACTTCTCGATGAGGACCTGATGCACGGGAGACAGATTGAAAGCGTTGACGCCGATCTCCATCAGCTCCTGATCGTTGTAAGCGAAGCCGCCGCCGGTACCGCCCAAGGTAAAGGCAGGACGCAGAACAACGGGATAACCGATGCGGTTGGCAGCTTCCTTTGCCTCTTCCAGAGAGTAGGTGATCTCAGAGGGGATGACAGGCTCGCCGATGGACTCGCACATTTCCTTGAACATCTCCCGGTCCTCAGCACGCTCGATGGAGGCGCTGGAGGTACCCAGCAGCTTGACACGGCACTCCTTCAGGATGCCCTTCTTCTCCAGCTGCATGGCGAGGTTCAGGCCGGTCTGGCCGCCGATGCCGGGGATGATGGCATCGGGACGCTCATAGCGAATGATCTTTGCCACATATTCCAGAGTCAGGGGCTCCATGTAGACCTTATCTGCGATAATGGTGTCGGTCATGATGGTTGCAGGGTTAGAGTTGCACAGAACGACCTCATAGCCCTCTTCCTTCAGAGCCAGACATGCCTGGGTACCGGCATAGTCAAACTCAGCAGCCTGACCGATGACGATGGGGCCGGAGCCGATGATCAGAATCTTCTTGATATCCGTTCTCTTTGCCATTTTCTTGATGTCCTCCTAAGTTTCTAGCGATTTATATGAAATCAATTGGATGGGTTTACTGTCTTTACCTGTCATTGCGGTGAAGTAGCGCACACTGGTGTGGCAATCTCCTCCAACGACGGGGATTGCCACGTCGCTTCGCTCCTCGCAATGACATTGAATTTCTTAAGCCTGATAGACAACCTTTCCGTCACAGACGGTGGCCATGCACTTACCGTTGACCTTCCAGCCGGTGAAGGGGGTTGCCTTGCCCATGGACAGGAAATCCGCAGGATCCACGGTATATTCGGCCTCCAGATCCCAGACGGAGTAGTCACAGCCCAAGGAAATGCCGAAGCGCTTTCTGGGATTTGTCACCAGCAGCTCCATCAGCCGCTCCATAGTCAGGATGCCGGGCTTTACCAGATAGGTATACAGAATGGGGAAGGCAGTTTCGATGCCCACCACGCCGAAAGCGCTCTTTTCCAGACCCCTTGCCTTCTCCTCTGCGGAGTGGGGGGCATGGTCGGTGGCGATCATGTCGATGGTGCCGTCCAAAATACCGGCAACCAGCGCCTCCCGGTCCTCTTTGCTCCGTAAGGGGGGATTCATTTTGAAGCGGCCGTTTTCTTCCAGCATGGAATCATCCATCACCAGATAGTGTGGCCCGGTTTCGCAGGTCACATCCACGCCCTCTGCCTTTGCCTTGCGGATCAGCTCCACACTTTCCTTGGTAGAGATGTGACAAACGTGGTAGCGGACACCGGTTTCCTTTACCAGCTCCAGATCTCTTGCGATCTGGCCCCATTCGCTTTCGGAGCAGATGCCCCGGTGGCCATGGGCCTTGGCATATTCGCCATCGTGGATGTAGCCGCCCCGCAGCAGGTCGTTGACTTCGCAGTGGGCTACGATCAGCTTGTCCAGCGCCTTGGCCCGCAGCATGGCGGCGCGCATCATGTCATCGGACTGAACGCCCCGGCCGTCATCGGAAAATCCGATGACATTGGAAGCCATGGCTTCCAGATCTGCCAGTTCTTCCCCCTTCTCCCCTACCGTAATGGCACCGTAGGGATAGACATGGATGCAGGCACCCTCCCGGATGCGGTCCAGCTGCTGCTGGAGATGTTCCGCAGAATCCGGCACCGGATTCAGGTTAGGCATGGTGCACACCGCGGTATAACCGCCACGGGCGGAAGCCAGAGAACCTGTTTCCATGGTCTCTTTATAAGAAAAGCCCGGCTCTCTGAAATGCACATGCACGTCACAAAAGCCGGGAAAAACCACATATCGCGCATCGTCAAAAGAGGACAATGCGGGGGTAGAAATGGAAGCACGAACGCCATCAGCAAAAGAGGTGTCCACGGAAGCGGAAATCAGGGTTGCCTTAGTCTTCGCAGTCATAGTGTTCTCCTTTCTGCCTAAAAAAATGTCCTGCCAAAAGCGGCAAGACGGGTATGCGGCGAGCCGCTGTATTTATCTTTGAAATTATACCACGGTGGGCCTGCCTTGTCAATAAAAAATATGACACAAAACCCCGGCGGGAAATTCGGAAAATTCTGTCGAGATGGTAGATTGCCTTTCCTGCAATGTAGGGGACGGCCAAGGGGCCGCCCCCTATAATTGCAATCACTTTATGGTCTCGCTATTATTCAGCACCAGTGTGCTGTAGAGAAACAGTACATCCTGCCCATGGAAATCCACAAAACGGTCCAGCAGATCGATCTGCAGATAGCGGATATCGATGACCGTCACCGTTTCGTAGTCATTCAAAATCAGCGGGATCATGGCGCTGCCGAAGGAATCCCGGAAGACGAGCAGTTCCTTCCCCGGTTTTCCGGCCGGATTCTCAATGGTCAGCAGCCCCCGGGGGCCGGAAAGGAAGATTTCGTACAGGTCCTTGGCTTCCAGCTTGCTTTCGTCGTAAATGGACAGGGTCTTGCCGCTTTCGTGGTCATACACCGTACAGTTTTTCAGCAAGTCGCTTTCCAGAAGCACCATCGTATCCGGTTCCATAGGAAGGGCCGCCTGACCGTAGTACACACCGTAGAAAGGGCGGTCCACCTTTGTTTCTGTAAAGTCTTCATCCTTTGGTGCGGTAATTCCCATGGCATTACAAAGCGTTTCTGCGGCGGGTAGCAGCTTCTCCTGCCGCCAGTGGGTATCGGTGCGGTAGTAATCCTCTAAGCTGAGGGCATCCCGCAAGTCGATCTGCTCCGCCCAAGGAAGCTCCTCCCGGAAATAGCGGAACAGTTCCTCATAGTCCATAGCCAGATGACCGCTTTCTTCCGCCAGATAATACCCTTTATCCGGCACGATGGCAAAGAAAGCCTTGGAATCCGTCAGATATTTCTGCTGCAAATAGGAAAACCGGCCGGCAGCATGGGCAAGGGAAGCTTCGTCCAAGGGATATTCCTGCTTGGCAGCGAATCCCTCGTGCAGATAAATGCCGTTGTTGTCCTTCTGTCCCAAAAGACGGGTGTGGAACAGGGATTTCAAGGTCCGAAAGCCATCCCGGAGGGGGAACTGGTCCAGAGAATAGTCCTCAAATTTCTCCATGAAGCTGCCGTTTAAGATGGTTTTTCCGGAAATATCCGGGAATTGGGCCAGCGGGCGGCGCTCGGTATCAGACATCTGCTTTGCCGGTCCAAACCAGACACAGGCTGTCAGCACCAGCCACATAGTCAGAAGAAGGATCGCATTTGTTTTTTTCATGTCACACCCTCCTTAAAAACGGAAATACAGGAAGGGGCTGAAGGACCCATCCACCAGATAGGCTGTGCAGACAAGCAGGAGCAAAACCTGAAAAATAAGGTCTAACACGGCGCCAAACCGTCCCTTTGCCGCTGTTTCCGCAGCCAGCTTGGGCCACGGTGTTGCCCCAAAGCAGGCTGCTGCAAGCAGCGGGGCATAGCTTTTCAGGTAATACAGGGTTTCCGCTGTCACCATTGGCAGTCCGTCAAGGCCAAAGAGGGCGGCAAAGTCGCTTCCCGCCTGCGCCATGCTGTCCGCATTGAACAGAACAAAGCTCAGCGTGACTACCAGCAGCACATAGCCATGCCGAAAGATATTCGGAAGCTTCTGCATAGGCACCCATTTTTCCAAAAGCAGCAGCACCGCAAACAGCGCACCCCACAGCACAAAATTCCATGCCGCCCCGTGCCACGCACCGGTGAGCATCCATACCACCAGAATATTGAACACCCAGCGCCCCCGGCTCACCCGGTTGCCTCCCAAGGGAATGTAGACATAATCCCGGAACCAGCTGCCTAAGGACATATGCCAGCGACGCCAAAATTCGGTAACGCTTTTGGACAGGTAAGGATAATTGAAATTCTCAATAAAATGGAAACCAAACAGCCGCCCCATGCCAATGGCCATATCGGAATAGCCGGAAAAATCAAAGTAAATATTCAGCAAAAAGGCCACCGCATACATCCAGTAAAACAGAACCGAGGGTTCGCTGCTTTCCCGGAACAGCTTGATCAGCAAAGCCAGATTGTCCGCCAGAATGACCTTCTTGCCAAGGCCCACCAGAAAGCGGCGCAGGCCATAGGAAAGGTCCTCCCAAGTAGTCTGCCTGCTTTCCAGTTCCCGGGCAATATCCACATAGCGGACGATGGGGCCTGCGATCAATTGGGGGAATAGGGCCACATAAGCTCCGAAGGAAATAGGATCCTTCTGAGCAGGTACTCTGCCCCGGTACACATCGATGGTATAGCTGAGGCACTGGAAGGTGTAAAAGCTGATACCCACCGGCAGCGCCAGATGCAAAAGGGGCAGACTGAGCCCCGTGAGGGCATTGAAATTGCCGATAAAGAAGTCTGCATATTTAAAAAGTCCCAGCAGGCTGATGCTGATGACCACAGATATCGCGAGCCAGATTTTTTTCCATTTTCGCTCCCCTACCCGGTCAATGGCAAGACCGCACAGATGGAAAAGCCCAATGGTGAACATCATCAAAAACAGCAGCTTCGGCTCGCCCCAGCCATAGAAGATCAGGCTGGACAGCAGTAAGACTGCATTTTTGAGCTTCCACGGTGCAAGAAAATAGAGGATCAGCACCGCAGGAAGAAAGTAATATAAAAATGGAATGCTGGAAAAGAGCATAGTTTTGTCCTCATTTTGGGGGATACTTCAAACTCACTGTAGGGCGGGGTCATGACCCCGCCGATCAACTATCGTTTATTTCCATGTCAAACCGGTTGCTGTAGTGTAGGTTTTCCCACAAAAATAACCAGCCCCACAACGCAACTGCGTCGGCGGGGTCAGTGTACCCCCCCTACAGTAACCAGTGAATAATTTACCACAATCTGAAAAAATGGCAGCGGTATATTCGCTGCCATTTTCATATTATCAGGAGATAGCCTCGTCCACCAGCGTTTCAAAGCCGGGATAAGCGGCGGTGAAGTGCTGGGTGAAGGGGTTCATGGCATCGTTGACACCGAAAGCCACCAGCACATAATTGTCGCCAAAGGCGCTGATCAGCAGCTTGTCGGGGAAACCGCACATCCACTGGTTGCCCATGATGGCATCCTTCATGGCTGCGCCGAAGTCAGCAGCCTTCACACCACCCGCCAGCTTGTAAACTGCGCCGGTGAAGGTGTTGGCGTTCATCATGTGGATCATGGAAGCAGCCTCGGTCACGTTTGCCAGCTGGTCAGCGGGGATCAGCAGGCTGTAGGTGATGTTCTCGTCAGCCAGATCGTAGCTGCCGGGGGCATTGTCCACGGGAGCCGCCATAGAGCCGCCGATGACGGGGAACTTTTCCTCCTCAGCATACTCTGCCCAGACGGTTTCCAGCACTTCCAGTGCGGAAGCAGGCATTTCCTGCGCGGGAACACCGGTAGTCTCTTCTGCGGTCTTGCTGCCGCAGGCAGCCATGGAAAGGGCCATAGTCAGGACCAGAAGCATAGATACAAGCTTTTTCATATTTCCTCCTATTGTTTCATCACGGGCAGTCCACGTAGGGGCCGATGCCCACATCGGCCCGGCTGCCCGGTTGCGGATTCGTTTGGGTCGATGTGGGCATCGACCCCTACCGATCCCTTTCGAGAGATTGGTTTCTTCGATACTTACAATAAGTGTGCCCCAAATAGAGCAGAATCAATCCTGTCAGCACACCGCTGCTGTCGATGACCACATCCCGGACACTGGGTCCCCGGCCGGGGACAAAGCGCTGGATGGTCTCGTCCATACAGGCCGCCGCCACACCAAGGAGGACAGGCCAGTAGGGTCTCTTTCGCAGCATGCCGAACAGCCAGCCGAGGGTCATACCCAAGGCTGTAAATTCCGTGAAATGGGCAATTTTTCGCAGCAGTCCGCCGCTGGTCTGACTTTCCGGGCCTGCCGGGAGTAAGCCCTCCAGCACCGACTTGACCCAGTCGCTGAAAGCGCCGGACACCTGACCGGGCAGCAGGGAATTGCCCCAGATGAAGGCCAGAATGCACACCAGCAGAATTTTACACAGCCGCAGCCGCTTGTCCGAACGGATCATGCAATCACTCCCAAATGCTCCAGCAGAATATTGGTGCCCAGAAGGATCAAAATAATACCGCCTGCCATCTGGGCCTTCTTTTCAAACCGGCTGCCGAAGACATTGCCGATCTTCACACCCACTGCAGAGAAGCCGCAGGTACAGATACCGATCAGCAGCGCCGCCGTCCAGATGTTGACATTGCCAGCCATGGCCAGAGAAATGCCAACAGCCAATGCATCGATGGAGGTAGCCACCGCCATGATGAACATGGTTTTCACAGACATGTCCGCATTGTGATCCTCGCAGCAGCCGCAGTCCGCTTCCGTTTCAAAGGCCTCCTTCAGCATGTTGATGCCGATGATGCCCAGCAGTGCAAAGGCCACCCAATGGTCTACCGCCTGAATGGCCTCGGCAAACAGGGTGCCGAGGAAGAAGCCGATGGTAGGCATTAAGGCCTGAAAGCCGCCGAACCAGAGGCCGCAGGTCATGCTGGCCTTCAAGGTCGCTTTCTTCATGGCCAGTCCCTTGCAGATAGAAACCGCAAAGGCATCCATACTGACACCCACTGCCAGAAGCAGCAGCTCTCCAATTCCCATAAAAAATAACCTCCGTACGAAATCAGTGATTTTCACGCTGACCAGCACAGAAGTTCTCAATGTGAAGAGACTGAGCCGGCCCTGTAAAAGTCTCGTCATTTCAGTCTGCACCGGGGTTTCCCCAGTATGTCGATCCAGACCCGTGAAAATCACGCCGACTACTCCCTCTTCGAGAAAGGATTATAACAAAAATCTCCCGGTTCGTCAAGCAAAACCGGGAGAAGTCATAAGAAATTTACAATTTTAAGGTGGGATCGATAAACGCAGATGTGTAACAAATACGATACGCCATTGTAGGGCGGGGTCATGACCCCGCCGGGCAGTATCGTTTTGATATCTGCCTCATTACATCCACAAAACATCCATTTTGCGTTGCTTTTTCCCTTAATCAAATCGTTACCGGGTCGGCGGGGTCATGACCCCGCCCTACAGTAATCATAACCTTATCCAATCAGCGCCATGGCCCATTCCGTCAGCATGACGGCAGCAGAGGCGGCGATTGACACGGTCAGCAGGCTCTTTCCCCGGTAAGCGAGTAACACCGCTACTGCCAGTGCGGCGGCACCGCTGAGAATAGAGGCGGTGCTGCTCAAAATGGCCGGAAAGGTCATGGCTGTCAGGCAGGCATAGGGAACATAGTGCAGGAAGGACCGCAGGAAACGGCTTTTGATGGGCTTACGGAAAATGGTCAGAGGCAGCACCCGGATCAGATAGGTGGTCAGGGCCATGGTGAATATATAGATATAAATGCTCACGCCTGCGCCTCCTCTTCCGCAATGGGGAACCACCATGCGCACAGGGCTGCAGCTGCCACGGTGCAGATGACGATGGAAATGCCCGCGCTGACCTGCTTCAGCAGAGGCACGATGGTAAAGGCAGTGCTGAAAATCAGGGCGAGGATCACCGCTGCCAGAATCTTCCTGTCCCCCTTAGCAGGGGGCACCACGATGGCAACAAACATGCCGTAAAGCATGACACCCAGCGCCGCCTGAATGGAGGCGGGCAGAACAGAGCCTGCCAGTGCGCCGCAGAGGGTGCCAAGGGTCCAGCCTAAAATAGGCAGGGTGCCAAGTCCCAGCATAAAGGGGACGGTCAAGGGTTCTACCCGTGCCATGGCAAGGGCAAAAATTTCATCGGTGTTGAAAAAGGCGATCACCAGCCGGGGCAAAATACCAATGCGCTGACCCATCCGCTGGGAAAGGGCCAAACTCATGAGGGCATAGCGGCTGTTGATGATGAGCTGGGTCAAAATCATTTCCCAGAGGGTAGCCGCCGCCACGATGACGGTAAGGCCCGCGAACTGTCCCGCACTGGTCAGGTTGCTGATGGAGATCAGTGTGGCATCGAACACCTTCAAGCCCTGACTGATGGCCATGGCACCGAAGCCGAAGCTGACGGAGAAATAGCCCATACCCACAGGAAGGCCCCGGCTGACACCGGTTTTAAATTCATTCCATTTCATTTTCTTGCATTCATCTCGTTTTTCTTTTAGTTTTGCAGCATGATCTCCAGAATGGTGCGGTCGGTCTGCCGCATACCCTCCCGGGCCAGCTTGCCTACGTTGTAAACGGTGTTGTCCACACCTTTGGTCACGATGCCGTCACCGCCGTAGAACTGCTGACCCTCCAGATACATGTGGTAGCCCAAAATGCCCGCATCCACGGCAGAGGCGATCTTTGCCGCGCAGGATGGCTTGGCTCCGTCGCAGATGGTGCCGGAGAGGATGGCAATGGCGTTGACAACCGTATGGGCGATGGCGTGGGCATCGCCGCCATGCAGGTAAGCGATACCGGCACCGGCACCGCAGCCAGCGCTGATGGCACCGCAATAGGCAGACAACCGGCCGATCCCCGCCTTCTGGTGGATGGTCACAAGGTTGCTCAAGGCCACGGCCTTCAGCTGCTGTTCCTCAGAAGCACCGATCTCCCGGGCATAGACCGCCACGGGAACGCTGGCAGTGATACCCTGATTGCCGCTGCCGGAAACGATCATGACAGGCTTTTCGCAGCCGCTCATTCGGGCATCGGAGCCTGCTGCCGCATAGGCGCTGGCCCGCTTGGCAAGGTCGCCGCCCTGACGGCGCAGGATCACGGTGCCGATATTGGCTCCCCAGTCTCCCCGGAGACCCTCCTCCGCGATCTCCAGATTGCAGCGGATCTGCTCTCCTACACAAGTGCGGACATCCTCCACATCCAGACAGTCGGCAAATTCCACGATGCGCTCAATGGTCAGACAGGATTTGTCTGTCAGCTGGTCCTCAGAGGATTCGGTGACGGGCAGCTCCAGCAGGATTTCCCCGTTCTTTTCGATCAAAACGATGTTTGTATGGTGATTGACAATGCGAAGACGGACACAGTCGCTGCCTGCATAAACGATCAGATCAATGTCGAACACCAAGTCTGAATAGGCAGGCTGGATATCCAGATCCACGGCGTCCATGTAGGCCTTGATCTCGGCGTGCTTTTCCTTGGGAACGGAACTGATGACCTGCAGCTCCCGGTCCGCGTCACCGGCGATGATGCCGGCGCAGATGGCCGCTGCCATGCCGTGAAGGCCGCCGGTGTTGGGAACCACCACGCTCTTTACATTCTTAATGATATTACCGCTGACAAAGAGGCGGATCTTATGGGGAATACTGCCCAAAACCTGCCGGGCCTTGGCCGCAGCATAGGCGATGGCAATGGGCTCCGTGCAGCCCATTGCAGGCCGCAGCTCCTCGTGCAGGATATTTATGTACTGCTGATACAGAAAATCGCCTTTTTTCATGGTGGTTCTCCTTTTCGCATTTTTTCTTAATTATACATTATAGCAGTACCCTTCGACAAAATCAACCATCACGCAAGCATTTGAAGATAGTCCGGAAAATGACTCATTTGTGGATTTGCTTCCTAGGGGCGGGCTTGCCCCTACGAAAACACGTTTCAATAGAAATAACAGGAGGACCGCCGGTCCTCCTGTTGAAAAATTACTTCTTATGGTAGCGCAATGAGCAGATATCATCGCCTTTGGCGATGCATTTGGGCAGGTCCAGCACAGCGCCGTAGGCTTCGCCGATGCCGTGGTCGCCGCACATGGCAATGTCGCAGAGGGTGGCGATCTCCTCATCGGTGCAGCCTGCCTTCTGCCATGCTTTCACCAGCGGGCAGTAGTGGAAGTCGATGTTCAGGGTGTCATCGGTGCTTTCCAGCACATCCATCTCAAAGACCAGCTGAGCAGGCTTGGTGAACAGCACCTTCTTCAGGCCCTTCAGGCTGTCGGTATTGCCCTTTTTGATATGACGGGCGCCATGGTCCAGACCACAGCGGCGGATGGCGGGATAGCCGAACTCCTTCCAATCCAAACCGCGCTTTCCGGCTTCGTCGCACAGCAGATACAACCAGTAGGCCCGGTGCTCCAGCTGCTCCCGGATGGCCTGCAAGAGGCCGTTCTTATACTTGGGTTCATTTTTGACAATGCTCATGCTTATGTTCCCCCTATTCTTTATGTCAGGCCCTGATATTCCATCAGTTCCAGAACCTTCTGTCCCCGCTCCGTCAGGGCCATGCTGCCGCGAATGGGATAGGCTTCGTAGGCGGCTTCGTCATAACCCCGAAGAGGCTTGTCATAATCCAGCGAAATCAGGCCCTTTTTTTCCAAGCACTGCAACAGAAGGCTCATTTCCTCCGGGTCTCCCTCTTCCAGATAGACAGGGGTCAGGTCCCCCATTTTCCGGGCCACCGGCAGGAATGCAAACTGGGCAAGCTGGTTGAGAAAATCGATCTCTATTTGGCTCAGCACCAGCTCCCGGGCACAGCCGGCACAATTGGCGCAGTTTCCGCTGCAATTTCCCATAAAAGGACCTCCTTGCATTTTTGCCATCATAGCAGATGGGAATAAAAATGTCAAATTGGAATTTAGGCGCAGCATCGAACCCCCTATGTCATTGCGAGGAGGGCGGAGCCCGACGTGGCAATCCCCTTCTTCCGAGCTGTATTGTTATTCGGTTTTTCGCGGACCTTTGCAGGGGATTGCCACACCAGCGTGCGCGCTTGTTCGCAATGACATGGGTTGTTTGATCATTTTTTCTTGCATCATGTCTGTTCTTAGGGTATACTGGAATCAGAAAACCATACAAAGGAGCGACAATTATGGCAATCGTAAGCATTACAAAGGACAACTTCGAGGAACTGGTATTGAAGAATCCCAAGCCCGTGCTGCTGGATTTCTGGGCAGTCTGGTGCGGCCCCTGCCGGATGGTAGCCCCCATCGTGGAGCAGATCGCCGGGGAACGGGAGGATATCGTGGTCGGCAAGATCAATGTGGACGAGGAAATGGAGCTGGCAGTTAAATTCGGCATCGTCAGCATCCCCACCCTGATCGTCATGAAAAACGGCGAGGTCGCCAATAAGGCCGTGGGTTACATGCCCAAGGAAAAGATTCTGGGTCTGCTGTAACCTCCAACCATATAGTTAAGGCGGTGCTTCTGCACCGCCTTGTTTTTGTTATTCCTGAATCAGCTCCGCTGTATAGCGCTTGATAGCGAGGAAGGATTCGTCAGAAATGGCATGCTCCATTTTACAGGCATCGGCGGCGGCCGTTTCCTCGGAAACACCCAGCTTCATCAAAAGCTTCGACAGCACCGTATGGCGCTCGAAGATCTTTTCCGCAATGGCCTGACCGGATTCCGTCAGGGTAATGGCACCGTCCTTGTCCACCACGATGTATTCCCCGCTGCGCAGGATGCCCATAGCCCGGGAGACACTGGGCTTGGAATAGCCAAGATATTCGCTGACATCGATGGAACGGACGAAGCCGTTCTTCTTAGACAGCACCAGAATGGCTTCCAGATACATTTCTCCGGATTCATGGACGCTCATGGCAGTTCCTCCCTTGCTTTCCGTTTATTTCTGTTTAGGATACCATATCTCTGCCAGAATTGCAAGTCCTAAGAGTACTGCTGTAGGGCGGGGTCATGACCCCGCCCTACAATTTTTCTACAAATAACAAAACATCATTTAACTTTCTTGTTAAATATCTCTTGACAAAACATTTCCGCCATGGTATAGTATATTTAACAATTAAGTTAAATGTTAAGTAAAGGAGGAATTGGCATGGGCTTACAGCAAACCTTAAAAGCACTGGCGGACCCTACCCGGCGGGAAATTTTGAACCTTCTGAAACAGGGCAAGCTGTCCGCTGGAGAGATCACGGAGCATTTCCACATCACCGCCGCCGCCATTTCCCGGCACCTATCTGTTTTGAAGGATGCAGACCTGATCGAGGATACCCGGGAGGGCAAGTACATTTTCTATACGCTGAACGCCTCGGTGCTGGAGGAGATCATGCTCTGGATCACCGACCTGAAAGGAGAATGATTTATGATCCCAACCGCTGCTTTTATTACCTGCGCCATCTCTCTGGCGGTCAGTCTGGTACTTCCGGTACTGGCTCTGCTGATTTTTACCGTTAAAAACCGTAAGCAAGGCATTTTGTCTGCGTGGCTGCTGGGTGCCGCAGGCTTTGTGGTGACACAGCTTCTGATTCGGGTGCCCATTCTCAATGCACTGGCTGCGCAGGATTGGTTTATCCGTTTTTCTCAAAGCCATCTGTTCCTGTACGCCTTCTCTCTGGCCTTCACCGCTGGTTTGTTTGAACTGGCAGGCCGCTTCGCCGTGGCAAAGCTGATGCAGAAAAACCTGACCTACAACCGTTCTCTGGCAGCCGGTCTGGGACACGGCGGCATCGAAGCCATGGTTTTGGTAGGCATCACCTATATCAACAATCTGGCCTACATGGCCATGATCAACGCCGGGACCTTTGATGCCGCCGTTGCCCAGACTGCCGCCATGGGTGTGGATGTGGGACAGCTGGAGCTGCTGAAGGTGCAGCTGCTCACCACCTCCCCTGCCCTATATCTTTTGGGAGGCTTTGAGCGGCTCCTTGCCATGACCGCCCATGCTGCCATGAGTATGCTGGTATGCTATGGCGTTGCCCAGAAAAAGGTCCTGCCCTGCACACTGGTCTGTCTGGGGATCCACACCTTCATCGACCTCACCGCCGGACTGACCCTGATTCTGCCCCAAACCACCGCCTACCTTGTCATTTATTCCATTCTCACCGCCGTTGCTGTCGTATCTGTGCTGGTGATCCGGCGCATTTCCCGCAGCTGGAAGGAGGTTTCCCATGAAAAATAAAAAGCTTCTGATCCTCAGCTCTCTGCTGATTTTGCTGCCCATTCCCGTGGGCCTGCTCCTCTGGAATCATTTGCCCGCTGAGCTTGTCACCCACTGGGGCTTTACCGGCCAGCCTGACGGCTATATGCCTGTCCTTTATGCCGTGAGCCTGCCTCCGGTGCTGATGCTGCTGGGGCAGTGGGTGTGCATCTGGTTCACCCTGAAGGATCCGGGAAATAAGGACCGGAATACCAAGCCTCTGACGCTTGTTCTTTGGATCCTCCCTCTGGTATCCAACATGGTCAGCTACACGATGTACGCGCTGGCACTGGGCTATGAATTTTCCCCGGTGGTCTGGACTCTACTGCTGATGGGCATTATGTTCATAGCCATTGGCAATTACCTTCCCAAGTGCAAAATGAACTACACTATGGGCATCAAAGTCCCTTGGGCCTACACCAGTGAAGAAAACTGGAACGCCACCCACCGTTTTGGCGGAAAGGTCTGGTTCTTTGGCGGATTTGCCATGCTCTTCGGCGCATTTCTGCCGGATCGCTGGGCGGTAGGTGTGATGCTGGTTTCCACTCTGGTTCTGGCCTTTATTCCGATGCTCTATTCTTATCTGTACTACCGCAGACAGAAGGCCCGGGGCGATGCCCTGCTGCCCTTCCCCAAGCCCGTAACAAAGGGCGGTAAGATTTCAACGGTCTTCCTGATTCTGATACTGGCTGGCACCGGCTTTCTGATGTTCTCCGGTGATCTGGAATATCGGTTGGAAGAAGAGTACTTCTGCATCGAAGCCAGCTATTACAATGACCTAACCCTGTTCTATGATGTCATCGAAGCTGTGGAATACCGGGACGGCAATATCCCCGGCACCCGGGTAGGCGGCTTCGGCAGCGGACGGTTGCTGATGGGCTTCTTCCGAAACGAAGAATTTGGCACCTACACCCGCTATACCTACACAAAGCCTGAGGCCTGTGTGGTGCTGACCACCGATAGGGAAATCTATGTTCTCAGCGGCAAGAACGCAGAGGAAACGCTGGCGCTGTATCAGACCCTGCAGCAGAAAACCGGAAAATGATCCCACGCACCGGGAAGGCATTGCCTTCCCGGTCAATTTATGTCATTGCGAGGAGGCCACAGGCCGACGTGGCAATCTCCTCCAAACATTCTGCACAAGCCAACAGTGGAGATTGCCACGTCGCTTCGCTCCTCGCAATGACATATTTGAATACTGTCCCCCTTTGCAAAAAAATCTTGACTGCCACAAAAAGTTGGGATATAATAGCAGAAGCTATGTAAACTTTACTATCTGAGAAAGGATTTTTGAATATGGCAAAGGAATTTAAGATCACAAGCCTGCGTCTGGCTGATCTGGAGAAGGAACTGAATTATCTGAAGACCACCCGTGAGCGTGAGGTCGCTGCTATGATCGCAGAAGCCCGCTCCTACGGTGACTTGTCCGAAAACTCCGAATATGATGCCGCCAAGAACGAGCAGGCTAAGCTCTATGGCCGTATCGCCGAAATCGAGGACATCCTGTCCCATGCTGTCATCATTGAGGACGAAAACGAAGCTACCGGCCGCGTTGGTCTTGGCTGCTCCGTCACCGTGGAGGACGAAAACGGCAAGCAGACCACCTACCGCATCACCGGTTCTCAGGAAGCTAACCCCATGGAGTTTAAGCTGTCTGACGATTCCCCCTTTGGCCGCGCCGTTGTGGGCAAGGCTGCCGGTGAGACCTTCACCGTCAATGCGCCCGCCGGTTCTTTCACCATGACCGTGGTCAATGTCTCCCGGGAGGGCTAAGAAACAATGGCAAAGTTTGTACCTCAGGCTGAACTGCCTGTTTCCGAGCAGGCTGCCATCCGCCGCGAAAAGCTGGCAGCCCTGCAGGCCGAGGGCCGGGATCCCTTCCTGCAGACCAAGTTTGATTTTAACGCCGACTCTGCCGCCATCAAGGCTGACTACGAAGGCTATGAAGGCAAGACTGTCCGCATTGCGGGCCGCCTCATGAGCAAGCGCGGTCAGGGCAAGGTCATGTTCTGCGACCTGCAGGACAGCACCGGCCGCATCCAGCTCTTCGTCAAGATCGACGAGATGGGCGAGGAGGAATACGCCCGCTTCAAGAAGAACGATATCGGCGACATCCTCGGCTGCGAGGGCGAGGTCTTCAAGACCAAGACCGGCGAAATTTCCGTCCGCACTACCTCCATCATCCTGCTGTCCAAGTCCCTGCTGCCTCTGCCCGAGAAGTATCATGGTCTGACCGACAAGGAGATTCGCTTCCGTCAGCGTTATGTGGACCTGATGGTGAACCCCGAGGTCAAGCAGAATTTCATCGTCCGCTCCAAGTTCATCAAGTTCATGCGCCAGTATCTGGACAACATGAACTACATTGAAGTGGAGACCCCCGTTCTGAACACCATCGCCGGCGGCGCCGCCGCACGGCCCTTCATCACCCACCACAATACGCTGGACATCGACATGTACATGCGCATCGCCACCGAGCTGCCCCTGAAGCGGCTCATCATCGGCGGCATGGACCGTGTCTACGAGATCGGCCGTATCTTCCGCAACGAGGGCATGGACCCCAAGCACAACCCCGAGTTCACCAGCGTGGAGCTGTATCAGGCCTATGCCGACTTCCACGACATGATGGATATTGCCGAGGGCATCATCTCCGGCGCTGCCAAGGAGATCCTTGGCACCTACGAAGTGGAGTGGATGGGCGAGCAGATCGACCTGACCCCCGGCTGGCGCCGTCTGACCATGGTGGATGCCGTTAAGGAGTATGTGGGTGTGGATTTCGGCGCTGTCACCGATGATGCCGAGGCTGTGGCTCTGGCAAACTCCGTAGGCGTTGAGCTGGCCGATGCCGCCGAGAAGACTTGGGGCAACGCCCTGTACGCCACCTTCGACCAGAAGGTGGAGGAGCATCTGATCCAGCCTACCTTCATCACCATGTATCCCGTGGAGGTCTCTCCCCTGACCAAGAAGTCCCCTGTGGATCCCCGGCTGACGGAACGCTTCGAGCTGTTCGTCTGCCACTCCGAGCTGGCCAACGCCTACTCCGAGCTGAACGACCCCATCGATCAGCGCGCCCGCTTCATGAAGCAGGTTGAGCAGCGGGAACGCGGCGACGATGAGACCGAAATGCTGGACGAGGATTTCCTCAACGCCATGGAATACGGCATGCCCCCCACGGGCGGCATGGGCATGGGCATCGACCGCTGCGTCATGCTCCTGACCAATAACGACACCATCCGCGAGGTTATCCTGTTCCCCACCATGAAGCCCCAGGACTAAAAAGTGATTGCGCTGCAATAACTTTTTGCCCCCATACCCTTCGGTTGACAGCAAATTGACAACAATTTCGTATATCAATACGAAGTAATGTGACGCAGGATGAATTTTTGATAGACTACAGCGCAATATAGCACTAACCATTTGAGGACACTTTCTGTATGGATTTTCAGGAAGTGTCCTTTTCTTTTTGCAGGTTGCAACATCTGTCTTGACAAATTCTTACATGAAAGGATTTGTAGAAGTGATTAGTGAGCAGACAAAAGAATATTACGCCCTTGGTAAGCGAAATGACGTTCGTGAAAGTGCGAAGAGATTGCGCAGACAATATCTTCGATACAAAGATGCCGAAATCGTATACAGTATCCAGCACAAGAAACTTTTGGAGATGGCTGGGAAAGCCGGTGCTATTTACAGGATTGATGGTACTGTCTTAATCAACCGGGACATCTTCGACCAATATCTGGAGCAGTTTCATGAACCCAGCACCCTTACCACAGCGGAGGAAACCAAATGAGTGGAAATCTATGGATGTTCTCAGATAAGTTGGATGATGAGGATATTGAAATCTTAAAGCATGAGTTTATCACCTATTATCAGGGTGCTGACTACTACGGTTTGGGATTGAAGGTGTTCACCAGACTGGCTCATGAAGCGGGAGCTGTCTACAAGATCGGCAAAAAGGTTCTGATCCGCCGAACAATTTTTGATGCTTATCTTCGTAAGTTATACCTTATCGATCAGAATAAGGCTGCTCAAGCAGATGGTTGTAACGAAGCAAAGATGAAGCAAGGTACACTGATCCGGAATGCAGAAAGTGGCCGAATGGACATCCGGTTCGGCCTCAATGAGTTTCGTGAAGGAATTTCCTGCGGCACCCGAATGGACGTGTTGATAGATGGTGATTGGGTACCTACACGAATTGAAATGGAAAACGATTGGATTCTAGTCGGAATCAAAACACAGAACATAGTCGGACTGACAGTCCGTCTCAAAAACTAGCATTATTGTGCGCAAAATAATATTAATAATAGGAGGATGAAAAGGTTCTGTTGTATCTGAGGATTTGAACGCCTCTTTTTAAATTGAATACTATCACAACTTTCCAATACCTGCCACACAGGTTTGGATGCCGGACGGACTCTGCCATACCGTCCGGCATTTCTATTTTTATGACGGAGAAAATTATGAACATAGGAACACTTGTACCTCAACATGGAACAGACAGATTAGATATCCGTTTTTCTCTCTATGATTATCACGGAGGATTACATTGTGGAGAAACTTTCGATGTGAAGATTAGCGGAAAATGGGTTCCCACCCGAATCGAAATGGGCAAGGATTGGTATCTCATAGGTATTGACGTGGATGACCTCATTGGATTAATCGTTCGAATTTAAGCCCTCACTTCGGCCAGCAAGAACAATCTTGCTGGCTTTTTTTATTCTCAAAAAAGGAGGAACGCTGCATGAAATGTCTACGGAAATATCGTTGGGTAAAGCTTCCCAGAGATTATCCTGATATTGGTAAGGGACTTTTAAGTTATTGGGCTAAGCTGGCATCTCGTGCCGCATTCCGCAAGGGAAATGCCATATACTGCGGCCATACAAATCCCGTAACACCCGGAATGTGGTCAGGCGGTATCGTTGGCCTCAAAAGCATTCTTGGAGTCAACAGTCGTTCCAAGGCTTTACAGGTCATAGAAGATTTATCTTCCATGGGGTATCTGAAATATTCCCTTGATAAGCAAACCAAGAAACTGAGCTACCATATTCTCGACTGGGTGTTGCAGTGTTCAGGTGCAGAATGTACCTCAGGAGCAGTTTACGCCACGCAGGGATATGGTTTTCTGTGCATACCTCGCTCCATCACCCAGCGTCTTGTTGATGCCGGGATGACGTTCCAGGAAGCTGATGCATGGCTTGATCTATGGTGTCACACCACCTTTGAAGACTATGGAAATGCTTTCTCTTTTCTTGCTCCAATCATCCAATACGGAAAGTTTGGTGCAGTTCTGACTCTGGAAAGCTTAGGAAAACGTTGGGGTTGGGAGAAGACCAAGGTATGGCGATTTTTCAGGAAACACAAAAATGTTTTTTCACTACAGCGTCTGTCGAGTTCCTACGGATGCCTTGTTTTCAATTTGCTATATCCCACCGGGACTGATGTTCAGTCCCCATCTCAGGAATCCATCAACAGAATCATGAATGAGATTCTCTCATCCAATCATTACAGATACAAAGGCAATAGCGAAAATCTGAAGATCAACCATATGGTTGCCTGGTACAGCAGAAAAGTTCTTGCGAGCCAAAAAGAATCCCGTACACAAGCTCCCTCCAAAAACCGCGTTGCGCTTTTCTCCCCTATAACGCGCGCGTATTTTTCTCATGGTAGGAACTGTAAGCATTGTAGGAACTGTCATTATGCCTGCCGGGGTGCGTTAATGGAGGACGCCGAAATTTTAGCGTTTGCCTATCAAATACGTGGACCATGCATCAAATGCCCATTCACAATTTCAACAACAGGAGGATTAATTTGTGAGACGTAAGAAAACATCCATGTATGATGCTCATGAATCAAAAATATTGCAGGAGTCTTCCGCCTTTGCTGAATTCCTGACCCGCAAAGGTTTGCTGGAAGATCACAGTATCGACAATGAAAAAGTGAGAAAAGCAAAGAAAACTACAGCTCAAAAGGCCTATCACAACACAGAAGTGTTATTGGAACAGTACCGGACGATCACCTGGATTCTGGATTGTGTTCCTGAGGATCTTTCCACTGAACTTCATATTCCACAGAATAATCTCGAAGCATTGGTATCCAGGATCGATATCGAGATGTCTCTGGAAAATAAGCGGTTACAAAATCAGCTCACATCCGCAATGAAAACAAAAATGCTGGTCGACAGGGTCCATGATGCCCTTGGTGTGTTGAGAAAAAAGCCAGAGAACGGAGAGGAACTCTACAAGCTGATTTACAACCAGTACATTGATCCAGTACGCAGAAAAAGCGATGAACTTGTAGACATGATGCATGTAAGCAGCAGAACATACTACAGGATGCGTTCAGAAGCAATATCTGTTCTGTCTATTCGATTATGGTCTGCACCTTCCAGCTATATCGATGATTGGCTTGAAATCCTCACCATTATGGAGAACCTGTGATGAGTGTGGCAAAATGCTGGCAGTGCGGTGGCAGAAGTGTGCTAATGACCCGCAAAAGCAAGTGTGTTAAAATACTATTGTCCAAAAATGGACAAAGCGATGAGGCATTGTTTTAAGAGCAATTCAACTCTGAAAAACAATGTCTTTTTTCGTTTTATGACCATAGAAAGGAGGAAAACGTCATGGTAAAACAGCTTGCCAAGGGAAAGCAACGACTCACCAAGGCCTACTGGTCTGCGGTTGGTATGGCCTCTGCTGCTATGTTGACGGTTCAGCCTGTAATGGCTACCGCAGCTGGCACAGGCACCATCTGGGCACGGTTCTCCACGATCCTGAAGGACGTGTACGGCCAGATCGTCGCAATCAGTACCATCGTGGCAGTCACTGTGGCAGCCATCGCACTGCTGGTGCGTATGATCTCCCGCAATCAGAGAGCCGTTGATGAGGCTACCAGCTGGCTGAAGAGAATCGTTGTGACCTGGATCATTCTGAATTCTCTTGGCTTCATCGTCGCCTACCTGCAGCCCCTGATCCAGGGCGGCAACTACAATGGCTAAATAAGTCATTGCAGAAATCCAGTTTACCGAGGAGGTGATACCCATTTTAGACTGGATTTTCGAGGGTATCGTCAATTGGATCGCAAGTATAGCATCCACGATCCTGGATGCGGTATCTGGTCTGTTCTTGGAAGCTTTGGGAACAGACATGACTGCCATGGAGGAATACTTTCCCTTTATCACAAAAGCGTATGGTACTCTCCAGTACACATCCTGGGCGATCCTGTATCTGATTGTCATGTGGCAGATCTTCCGGGCATTCGGAGGACCAATCACAGAGGCAGAGAATCCCTGGCACCTGGTTATCCGAGGTGCTATCTACGGTCTTCTGATCGGGTATGCAAAGAACATCGCTATGTTCTGCCTGGAAATAGCGAGGATCCCGTATACTTCACTGCTTGATATCTCCATGACAGGAGAAGATTTCACCTTTGCCGGTGTAGAGGAAGTGCTTACGAATGGGCTGACTACCATAGTGGCCGCTTCCACAGTTGCAGGTCTGATACTGGTTTTGATATTGCTGATTGCTTTGGGCTGGAATTACTTCAAGCTCCTCCTGGAGACGGTAGAGAGATATATTGTGGTGGGTGTACTTTGCTACACATCACCGCTGGCATTCTCCATGGGTGGCTCCAAAACAACCAACAATGTCTTCAAGTCCTGGTGCCGTATGGTTGGTTCTCAGCTGATCCTTCTTGTCATGAATGTGTGGTTCCTGAGAGGCTTTGCTTCTTCCATGGGCCATTTCATTGGTAACGGCGGCGCACTTACAACGGGAAAAGGCAGTATCTTCCTATGGATGTTCTGCGCTCTTGCATATTTACGGTGTGCCCAGCGGTTTGACAGCTATCTGTCTTCGCTGGGCTTAAATGTTGCCCAGACCGGATCCAGTATGGCCATGGAAATGATGATGGCCGCACGTGTAGTATCCGGAATGGGCGGTGGTGCCAAGAGCGCGGGAAGCGTATTCGGAGGAAGGACCGGAAGTACCGCAACCGGTACGGGAGCGGCAGCCAGTGGTTTTGCTTCAGGCTTCGCTTCCAAGTTCAGTCCCAACTCCTATGTCCGTGATGCTGTTGTGGAAGGCGGATCAAATATCGGCTTTGGCGGCGGCGCAGGCTTTATGGGCCGGGCTTTTGGCGGTATGGCAGCCAGAAATGGTGCTACCCTGAATGGAGACTCTATTTCCTCCGTTGCATCCAGAGCACCTGGTGTATCCGGCAGTATTGGCGGCGAGATCGCAGACAGATCTCTCAGTAACTATATGCCCCATATGCAGGGCTTCCAGATGAAGGGGACCCAGATTTCTGGTGGCCATATCAGCACCACAGCAACGACTCCCGACGGCAAGACCGCATCCGTGGACATGTACAGTGCTTCTCAGTTTGAAAAGCCCGAAGTGCCTCACAGCGTGGTCACTGCGTCCGACGGCAGCCAGTGGTATCAGATGGCCAGTGGCGAAGGCCGCGGTGCCTTCTATGATGCTCCTGTATTTGGCGGAATGCCTACAGAAGCACCTTCTCAAGAAGTTACATCCGGGATGGATGATCAGGCAGTCGCCGCATCTATCGGTGCCGAGGTGGAAGCTATTCAGCAAGGAATGGGGTCATATCCCGGAACAGGTTTACAGGATTCTTCTGCGGAGGAAGTTGTACTTCCCGGTGGAGATGCACCTGCCTTTGGTACCCAGTTTGTACAGGGCGCTGCTGGTGAATTGCCCGGTGGTATGCCGCTACAGAGCAGCATGGAAGAAATGCAGCCTAGTATGCCAGGGATGGCGCAGGATGTTATTTCGGCCGAAACCGTCACTGGTTCTCAAGGAGATACGCAGCCCTTTGGCGCTGGCTTTGTTGGCAGTACAGAAATTCCTGGTCAAGCAGTTGCAGAAGGAAACGACGAAGTACCCATTACTATGCCTGCATTCAATCAGGACAATGTTCTGTTTACAGGATCTGAAGATCTGCAGCAGGATGTTCCCTTTGGAGCAGGCTTTGTCGGAGGTGTTGAGCAAATTCCTGCAACTGGCATGGAAACTCCGTCCGGAGAGGATACACCTCTGGGCATGCCTGTTTTCAACGGTGAACCCAGCAGTATTCCCGGGGAGTCTTTGCAGAATGAAACCGGTATTTCCGAGATGCCCGCCTTTGTTCCCGCATTTGTTGGAAGCAGCGAGTCTGTACAGCCGGGCGGGTATGGGAATAAAGATCAGACTGATATACCCATGTCTGGTATTCCCGGAAGCGAGCATCATCAGGATGCTCCTCAATTTGCAGCTGGTCATTCTGCACCTCAGGATTCTTCGTTCTACCAAACCGATTTTGCTGGTGCTGGCATTCCTGCTGGCCCTGGGCATTCTTATCAGGATAATCATCAGACTGGAGAAAGCTCTGCCTCTGCCTATGCCGAAGCACCTCTGGTTGCTGCCACATTCCCCAACGCACAGGAGGGAACCATGCTCCGTACTGTTGGAGAAGGCGTGATCGAGGCAAGCACTCCGGATGGTGGCAATACCCTGTGGTACAACAGCGCCTTCTATCATGAGCCGGATGCCCCGCACGATACCATGGCCGCAGCCAACGGCGTGCAGTGGTACACCATGCAGCAAAAGGCGGAAGCTCCTCAGTTCGAGTCCGGTGTTGATGCTGGACAGTATAATCAGGCAGCATTCCAGAACTTCATGCCCGGATACGATACACCTGTTTCTAAAGTGGATGGTTCCGGAAGACAAGACGGTCATTTCGAAGTCCGCCATGCTGATGGCTCCGGAACAGCATTCTACGATACCGCACGATATGCTGCTCCGCGTGGTGACTATAAGGTCTTTGAGGACTCCAGAGGCAGTCAATGGTATGCGATCCGTGGTGAAGCCGCAGTTGAACGCAAACCCGTCTTCGAAAATGGTCAGGCAGTTTATGAGAATGATAAACTCAAGACCGTTACAATTGAGACTGTGCGATATAAGCAGACTCCTGCAAAATTCTCTGAGCCTAAGAAGCGTGGAGATATTGAACGAAAACCCCCAAGAAGAAAAAAATAACCCGCAAAAAGCCATGATTGTAGATTCCCCATCATGGCCTTTTCTTATTTCCCGAGAAAAAGGAGGTGGTCGTGATGGCGGAGCCTACCAAGGAGCAGTTTGGAGATGGTCAGGATAACTTTGGCCAGGCTGCTTCAAAAGCTGCAGAAGCAGCAAGGTTGTTCTCTGAACAAGCGGCATCCAAGGGGACAGAAATGGCTGTCAATTCTGCTGCAGCTTCTGTCCAAGCCGGTCTGGAAGGAGGCAGCGCAGTTGCAAATATCGCAGCTGGTACCGCTGCCGGTGGCCCCTGGGGTGCAGCCATATCTGCTGCCTGGGCTATGCGTCACACCTTATATAAGATTCTGATTTGCATCTGCCTGTTCTTTACAGTGATCATCGTACTTGTGGTTGCGCTGCCAAGTATCGTAACTGAGAGTGTTTTCGGTCTCAACGGTACGCAGCCTGATCCCAATGCGACACTGGAAAGCTCTTATACACAGATGGCAGATGCGGTCTCTGCAGCGGTTGAGGCGGGATATGACCAGTCCCTTGCCAAAGTCGAGCAGATCATTGCAGATGGCGGTTATGACTATAACCTTTCCATGGATGCCATGATCAACCATGCACAGAGCACCGCCGGCTATGACGTTGCCTATATTCTGGCAGCCTATTCTGCATCTTTACAGCAGAAAGGCACCAGTGTAGATGACATGGTTCAAAAACTTCAGGATGTGGGTGATCTGATGTTTCCCGTTACCTATGTTGAGAAGGAGCAAGAAAACCTGATTCCGGTAAGCTACTGTACCTATAAGCCGCAAACAGTAACTGTTGTTACAGCCATTCAGCCAGCAGGTGTTGTCAACGGTGTAGAAAAGTATAACTACACCACAGAGCAGCGTACCTATTATTTACCGGATGAGACGCTTGAGTCTGATGTGGAAATAACTGTAGATGCCTATAGAGCTGTTACCGTTACGGTTCCCATTTATGAAGGTGGCAAAATCGCTGGGGTAGAGCAGAAAACCTATTATAAAGAGAATGGTACAGAATCCATTGCCCCAACAATTGAGATCATCAAGTATGTGGAATGTACGATCCATCCCTTTGACAACACAGTCATTGCTGATGCTTTTGGAATCGACATGTCTGCGGAGTACCCAACATTCAAAATTACATACGGAGAAGCGATCCAAAACATGGCTAACGCACTGAAAATGACTCTTTATGGTTCTCTTGGAAGTGGAAGCTCCATTCCATTGACAGACTCGGAACTAATTGGCATTGTGAATCAGCAAACCTGTAACGATACCAGAAAGCACATTTTAACAACCGCGCTGTCCCTCGTTGGTAAAGTTCCCTACTTCTGGGGTGGCAAAAGTGCTGCTGGTTGGAATGATGAGTGGAATACGCCAAAGTTGGTTACTTCCGCTGGCTCTTCCAGTACTGGTACCATCCGTCCCTTTGGACTGGATTGCTCCGGATTTACAGACTGGGTATATAAGACTGCGCTGGGTGTCAGCATCCAGGCAGGTTCCTGGGGACAGTATACGAACTCCAGCCCCATCAGCGAGGCAGAACTGCTCCCAGGTGATTTAGGCTTCCTCATGAATGCCCAGGGCACCACAAGCCACGTTCTGATCTTTGTTGGCTATACAGAAAGTGGTGCAAGGCAGTGGGTTCACTCTGAATCAGGTACAGGTGTTCATGTCAGTACACCAAGATATGATGCCGAATTGGTTTTAAGAAGACCCAATAATGTGGATTTCAGTCAGGATGTAGGTACAGATGCGTATGGTGAGCCTTTATACTCTCTGACGGTGGATGTGACTCATTACTGTGCCTGTACCAGATGCTGCGGTCCCAACGCTCAGGGAATTACCGCAAGCGGAAAACGGGTCGCAGAGGGCATGGTAGCCATGTCCAGTCATTATCCTTTCGGAACGCAGATCATGATAAACGGTGTCATGTATACGGTTGAGGATCGTGGTGGTTCCGGCATTGAGAACGATATTTCCCGCGTGGATATTTTCGTTCCGGATCACAATTACGCTTTACGGCTTGGTCGATTTGAGACTACAGCTTATATCTATCGCATCGGAAGGTAACCTATATGCACATTCAGGAATACTTCATCCATTTGGTCAATGGTGACCATATTCGAATTAGGGAAGATTGCAATCTTCCCATGGACCAGAGTGTAGTTGGCAAATTTCTTGCTGCGGACCGAGAAGATACTCTGATTATCGGAGATGAAATCATGGGATTCTTCTATGTCCCCAAATGCAATATTCTCTTTATCGCATCTGGCGAAATCGTTACCAGATGATTACTTTGAATCGAAGGTGTTATTTATGTTTGAAACTTACTACCGGATTTATTTTGTAAATGGCCAGACCCTGACTGTTGCAGAGTGTCGGGAAGAAAAGGACTATTGTCCGGAGCTGATTGAGCGTTTTAAGAACGCACTGCCCGACAATCTGCTCGTAATTGGCAACGAGGATGACGAGGTCCTCTACATTCCCGCCAATAACATTCTGTACATTTCCATTATTCCGGAAGACCTGCTGTAAGGTGTCCCTATGGAAGAAAAGGAATACAGTAATGTCTATGCCATTCCGGCCAACTATACAGATTCCGGTAAGCTCTTTGGTGGCATGGTGGAGACCCGCAATGCTGTCGAAGCTGTATTCCTGGTAGTGTTGGTCGGCTATCCGGAGCTAATGTGGATCCCCATGTCCACGACGATTCGGATCGTTGTTATGACCGTGACGCTGCTTCCGCTGGCAGTTGTCTCTTTTATGGGAATCGACGGTGATTCGCTTCTGCAGTATCTGGGGCACATCATTGCGTTCTGGTTCCACAGGCGGAAATTACATTTCAGAAGGATCGGATATAAGTATGACCCGAAGCAACTCAAAAAACCGGGTCGCAAAGGCAAAAAGAAAAAGAGAAGAAAAGCTTGAATTCGTACAGCCTTTCCTCCCGGTCAAGGATATCCGTAACGGCATCGTGGAGACCAC
>JAFSCK010000019.1 GCA_017436785.1 Oscillospiraceae bacterium
GGTCTGGCTTCGTGGAGGGAGTAAAAATAGGCACGAGGTTAAGTAGAGAGCTAACTGAATAATTCTCATAAAATGGCTCGTACTTTGGGTACGGGCCATTTTACATACATTTTACTTATGTTTTACCTGTCCTTGGTTACGGTTGACAGTGGCCTGTGCTATGATTATCTTGCAAAAATCTGATATAGCTTTTGATACGGGCGACCCCACTTTATAGCGGAGCCACCCGTATTTCTTATGTGGACAGGATGTGAAACCATGGAAACAGAACACCGGATCGTGAAAGCGGTCTATGGGGCAAAGGAAAGCGCCGACAAGGCTGACGATCTGATACGCAGCTACATACCCTTCATTCGCAGCGAAGCCACCAAATTCATGGGAAGGCTTTGCACGGATCAGGACGACGAATATTCCATCGCCATGATGGCCTTCTACGAAGCGATCATGGGCTATGAGCGGGGACGGGGAACCTTTCTGGGTTATACCGCCCTTCTGATTAAAAGCCGCTTGATCGACTACACCCGTAAGGAAGCCCGACATCAGGGTCAGATATCTCTGGATGAGGAAATCGGCGGCGAGGATGACCGCGCGCTTGTGGACACCCTTGCGGATAGCCGTGATTACTATGAAGAATCTGCCTACCGGGAGGCCACCCGGCAGGAAATTGAAGAATTGTCCGGGGTGATGGCGCAGTTTGATGTGAGCTTTTCCGATGTTGCCGACAACTGCCCCAAGCAGGAGCGGACAATGGAAGCCTGCGCCAAGGCCATCCGCTACGCCGGGGAAAACAAAAAGCTGCTGGACGAACTGCTGCGGACAAAAAAACTGCCCCTTGCACAGCTTGTGCAGGGCAGCGGTGTGGAGCGGAAAACTCTGGAACGGCACAGAAAGTATATTCTCGCCATGCTCCTGATCCAGACCAACGGATATGAGATCATCCGTGGTCACCTGTATCATGTTTTGAAGAAGGGAGGTGCGCCGGTATGAAATATCTTGTCATGGAATGCAGGCCAGCCTACGCCGTTGTCCTTGGGGACGATGGTACATTCTTGAAAGTGGCGAATATGCGCTATGAGGTGGGCCAGACCGTCACCGATGTGATCCTCTTAAAACTTCCGGAGGTTACTGAGCAGCCGAAAACAAATCACAAACGGTGGATTTCCTCCTTTGCGGCTATGGCAGCCTGCCTGGCCCTTGTGATCACATCCATATTCTTCACCGGACAAATGCCCTATGCTTCCGTGTACATGACCATCAACCCGGAGGTCCGGATCGATGTCAGCCGCAGCGATGTGGTCGTGGGTGTGGAGGGCATGAATGCCGACGGCACAGAGCTTCTGGAGGACTATGACCACCGGAAGAAAGAACTGGACACCGTTATGGATGAACTGGTGGACCGGGCTATCGATATGGGATATCTCCACGAGGGCGGCAAGATCACCCTCAGCCTGGACGGTGATGAAGAATGGATCGTCAGCCACGAAACCCATTTAAATCAGCATCTGAATGATCACCTGACGGATAAGATCACCGTTACCATCGATATCGAACAGAAGCAGCCGGAACAGCCGACACCCACGGCACCAACCGGTACCATCGTGATCCCGGTTGGACCCGACAACTACGGTAATTCGGATTATGACGATGGTGAAAGCGACTATGACCCTACCGATGCCGCAGACTCCGACTACGGCGAGACCGATTACATCCCCGAGGAAACCGAAGAAGATAGCCAATCTGACTACGGGGAATCTGAGGACGACGGTCAAACTGATTATGGTGACTGGTCCGAGGATGACGGTCAAACCGATTACGATGACTGGTCCGAGGATGGCGGAGAATCGGAATACGGGGAGCAGTCGGATTACGGCGATACGGAAGATGAAGATCAGTCCAATTATGCGGATGAAGCGGACGATGCTGTTTCTGACTATGACGAACCGGACGGTAGCAGTCAGTCTGATTACGACGATGCAGACGATGATTTCTCCGATTATGAAGAAGCGGGTTCAGAATATGAAGATTCGGATTACGATGAAGAATAATTTTTCCTCCGGCCCCGATTTCCGAAATTCCATTGCGTAACCTGCTTCTGTAAGGCGAATAAGACCTTGCAGGGAGCTGAAAAAAGAAAAATAAATTTTCTATTGACCCCACTTTTGGGTGAGCGCTTCCGTAACCTGACTTTGTAAGAGGTCGAGAGGCTCTAAAAAATCAAAAACAACTACAAATTATAAGGAGAACATAAAACCATGAAAAAACTGATTTCCATTATCTGCTGCGTGCTGGCACTGACCCTGTGCCTCACCGCCTGCGGCCAGAGCGCCGCATCCAACGAGGGCAGCCAGTCCCTGGCAAAGGGCGGCGTCCTGATTCTGAGCGTCAACCCCGAGATCGCTGTTGAGTACGACGAAAACGGCAATGTCACCGGTGTCACCGCCCGCAACAATGATGCACTGGCAATTATCAACAGCTGCACCGGCCTGATCGGTCAGCCCACCCGTGAAGTAGTCACCGATCTGGTCACCGCCATTGGTGAAGCCGGTTACTTTGTGGAGGAGATCGAGGGCGAGCGCCGCCAGATCACCCTGGAGATTGAGCCCGGTTCCAGCCTGCCCAACGACGCTTTCCTGGATGATGTGATTGCAGATATCCGGGATGCAGTGAGCCAGCACGACTGGTCCACCCCTCTGGTGGTGGAAGGTGAAAGTGACTTCGGCATCACCGACTACATCGACACCGATTACGGCGAGGGCAATGACGGCTACACCGACTACGATGATACCGACTACGGCCCCAATAACGATGGTGTCACTGACTACGACCATCATGACGATGACTCCACCGACTACGGTGAGGGCAGCGACGGCGTTACCGATTACGACGGCACCGATTATGCGGACAACACCGACTATGGCGTCAATGCCGACGGCGACACGGACTATGATGATACCGATTACGGCCCCAACAACGATGGCGTGACCGACTATTCCGACTACGGCACTGGCAGCAACACCAATTACGGTGATTCTTCCTATGGCGACTCCGGCTATCAGCAGCCCGCCGCTACCAATCCTCCCGCAACCTCCGGCAATACTGACTATGATGACGGTCAGTCCGACTACAACGACAGCAACACCAACTACGGCGATTCTGCTTACGGTGACTCCGGCTACGAAGCACCTGCTGCTACCAATCCTCCCGCAAATTACGGCGATTCCGGTTATAGCGACTATGAAGCAGATTCCGGCTACAGCGATTATGGAGCTGACTCCGGTTACAGCGACTACGAAGGCGAGTCCTGATGAATAGGCCAGCAAAACTTCGCCACGAGCTGAAACACAGCATCTCCCAGGGGGAGGACAGAATTCTGTCCTCCCGCCTTCGCAAGCTTTTCCCCCATGATGCCAACGCAGGCCCCAACGGAAGCTATCGAATCAGCAGCCTCTATTTCGACACCCCCACGGACACCGCCCTGCGCCAAAAGCTGGACGGTGTTAACCGCCGGGAGAAGTTCCGGCTGCGGTATTACGGCGATGACCTGACCTTCATCCGTTTGGAAAAGAAATACAAGATAAATGGTCTATGCGGTAAGCGCAGCACAAGGATCACACAGGAGCAGGTGGAAATGCTCCTCACCGGGGAGATCGGCTTTCTCCTTTCCGGTGACGAGCTGATGCAGGAGCTGTACAGCAAAATGAAGGGACAGCTCCTTGCCCCGAAAACCATCGTCACCTATGACAGGGAAGCCTTTCTCTTTGCTCCCGGCAATGTGCGCATCACCCTGGACCGGAATGTCCGCACCGGCCTGGCTTCCCTGGATTTTCTGAATCCCCAGCTGCATCATGTACCGGTTTCCGATGGACTGACGGTGCTGGAAGTAAAATATGACGAATTTCTGCCGGAGATCGTAAAGATGGCTGTGCAGGTTCCAAATACCCAGGCATCGGCCTATTCCAAGTATGCCGTGTGCCGTAAATACGATTAAGGAGGTCTTTGTATGACCTTTCAGGATATCTTCAAATCCAGCTTTCTGGAAAATGTGAACGCCATCCCAGTCTTTGACATGGTGCTGGCAATGGTTCTGGCCTTTGCCGTGGGACTGTTCATCTTCTTCGTCTACAAGAAAAGCTACGCCGGGGTCATGTACTCCGCTTCCTTCGGCGTGACTTTGATCGGACTGACCATGGTGACGGCACTGGTAATTTTGGCGGTGACCAGCAACATCGTGCTGTCCCTCGGCATGGTGGGCGCGCTGTCCATTGTCCGATTCCGCACCGCCATCAAGGAACCCTGCGACATCGTGTTCCTGTTCTGGGCTATCGCCGCAGGCATTGTGCTGGCGGCGGGACTGATCCCGCTGGCCATCTTCGGAAGCCTGCTGATTGGCCTGATCCTGCTGGTATTCTCCAGGCATAAGCGCTTCGACCAGCCCTATATTCTGGTGGTCCACTGCGCCGATGCAGAGGCGGAAAAGGCATCCAGAGCATATGTTGCTGCCAATGTGAAGAAGCTGAGCCTGAAGAGCAAAAGTGTTGCCAAGGGCTGCATCGAACTGAACTACGAAGTCCGTCTGAAGGATGCTGACATCGATTTTATCAATACCCTGTCTGACCTGCCCGGTGTCAGCCATACGGTGATGGTGTCCTACAACGGCGATTACATGAGCTGATGCTGAAAAGCAAGCATATTGACCTTATCTGCATTGCCGTGATGGTGCTGGCGGTTTTGGGAACGGTGCTGTTTATGAATGGTGAATCCCTGGGACTCACTAGAGCATCCAGCACACCGGGCTATGAAACACGGCTTTTTGACAAATCCAGGGTACATACCATTGACATTCTGATTGATGACTGGGATGCCTTTTTGGAAACCGCCCCGGAGGAGGAATATACCACCTGCACATTAGTCATCGACGGCGAGAAGTTTTCCAATGTTGGTCTCCGGGCCAAGGGCAACAATTCCCGCCGCTTAACAGAAAAATACGGCCTTGACCGGTACAGTCTGAAGGTCGAGTTTGACCACTACGAATACGGCAGTTATTATGGGCTGGATAAATTCTCCCTGGATTCTTCGTTCCAGGACAATTCTTACCTGAAAACCTGGATTACCTACGATATGATGAACCACATGGGTGTGCCCACACCTCTGTGCAGTTGGGTCTGGGTTCGGGTCAATGGAGAGAATTGGGGACTGTTCCTTGCCATCGAAGAGCCGGAGGAAGCCTTTGCCAAGCGGAATTTTGGCAATGACTACGGACAGCTCTACAAGCCGGATTACCGGAAACTGAGTGATGAAAATGCCGATGTCCATCTGCGCTATACAGACGATGATTTCGACAGCTATGACAATATCTTCCGTCATGCCAAGTTCGATCCCACTGATGCAGACAAAGTGCGGCTGATCGATGCATTGAAAACTCTGTCCACCGGAGAAGAACTGGAAACTGCCATCAACATCGACGAAGTCCTGCGGTATTTTACGGTGCAGGTATTTGTTGTGAACATGGACAGTTATCTAGGTAGGACAGGCCACAACTACTTCCTCTACGAAGAGGACGGCATTTTGCAGATCCTCCCCTGGGACTACAATCTGGCTTTTGCCACCTATTCCCTGGGTATGCCGGACCCTATCAACGATTCGACACTGTATGTCAATTACCCCATCAATACCCCCGCTTCCGGCGAGGTAATGAAAAAGCGACCGCTGTATCATAACCTGATGAAGCACGGCGAATATTACGCAAAATATCACGAATATTTCGATTATCTCATAGAGAGCTACTTTGAAAGCGGCTATTTTGAAACCTTCGTGGAGAATACCGCTGATATGATTGCCCCCTATGTGGAGAAGGATCCCACGGCCTTCTGCTCTTTTGATGATTGGCTTTTGGGCGTGGAAACCATCAAAAATTTCTGCCTGCTCCGCGCTGAAAGCGTCCGGGGACAGCTTGACGGCACCATCCCCTCCACCATCGCCGCCCAGGCAAAGGACAAAAGTGCCTTTGTAGATGCGTCTATGATTTGGCTTCCCGATTTGGGTGAAATTGCAGATTTAAAAGACTAACAAAAAGCAGAAGATGGGAAAGCAGGTACAGAGCTACCACAAACACAGGCATATGGGCAACAATTCTTCTGTCCCGGTTGAACTTGCCCAGGAATTGATGGAGTCCATAGAGTACACAATAGGTCTCGTTGGTGGCGTGTATGCCCACAGAAATATTGGGGAAGCTCTCGTGCTGGGGCAGGAGGTGTTGGAAAGCAAACTTAGCAAGGCAAAATCAATGCTGGAACTGGTGAATGGCACTGCCCCACAGTGGCAGACGGAATGCCGTTGGGAAGCACTACGTTATCTTCGGCATTATCTGGAGCAGTATGATCACCTCCATCTGCCACATAAGGGCCCGGATGATCTGTTTTACCCCATACTGATTTCTCCACCAGAGAGCATCCAAGGAATCGATCGCTGCCTCTTTTATCTGAACATCCTATGGATCGAGAATCAGATTATGGCTGGTGTCCCAGAGGACGTACTGGAACAGTTCTGGGATAGACTCCCTGCTGCCGCCCTTAATCAGTGTGAACATCTGCTGCTCAACGGCATCGGCAAGGCGATTCTGGGAACTGGCATAGATCCGCTGGTATTTGAAATCGATGAACATATGCAGCTCATTGTTGCACTAATGAAGGCAACGGAAGAAAGACTGAAGGATGCCGCCAAGCTTCTTTGCCAATGGCTCAATCTGAAGGACGAGAATGCCAGAATGTATGTGGAATCAGTAGTCCCACAACTGACCATGTGGATCGGCGATAATATGTGGTCTGGAAATGTGGAAAACATATTTGTTTAATGGTGTTGACAACGAATAATTGTGGGTGTATAATCGCATAAAATCACAGGAAGGAGAACTGACAATGTTCGCATTTTGCTTCAATGCAGTCGATAACAAGTCCGGTAATGGTATGCCTAATCATACTATCGGGCTTACATTGTCATACTCTTTTTAAGATAATCTCGAAGCTAGGATTATAAAAAAGATGCAGTGCAAGCCGAAACGCAAGTTTCAGTTTGCACTGCTTTTTTATTAATTAGGAGGTAAGAAAATGAACAAACGAATCGACATCACCAGTGTGGTGCTGACTACGGATCGTCTTACCTTGCGACCCTGGAGAGAATCGGATTTGAACGATTTCTACGAGTATGCAAGTGTGGACGGCGTCGGTCAGATGGCAGGCTGGAATCCTCACCGCAATGTAGAGGAATCCAGAATGATCCTGGGCAGCTTCATCAAACACAAAAAGACGTTTGCCCTGGAGTACAAGGGGAAGGTTATTGGTTCCCTCGGTATTGAAGAGTACAGCGAAGAGAACTACCCGGAGCTTGATGCATTGCTGGGCCGTGAAATCGGCTATGTGTTGTCCAAGCCTTACTGGGGCCAGGGATTGATGCCGGAAGCTGTAAAGGCGGTGATCAACTGGCTTTTCAGTGAGGAGAAGCTCGACTTCATTATTGTCGGTCATTTTGATCGTAATGTACAGTCCAGGCGTGTCGTTGAAAAGTGTGGCTTCCAGTATATCAAGACTACAAAATTTGAAACGAGATATGATACCGTGGAGAACTCCATGGAGTATATCCTGTATCATCCTGAAAGGAGCGAATCCCGATGTTGACCCATAAAGGAACCCAAACTATAGAAACCTCCAGACTCATTCTGAGAAGAGCCGTCCGGGATGACGCAGAGCCTATGTTCCGAAACTGGGCATCTGATTCGGAAGTTACCAAATATCTTACTTGGCCTACATACGAAAAGGTTGAAACCGCCCATCAGATTCTGGATCTCTGGGTCGGTGAATATGAAAAGCCCAATTATTATCAGTGGATGATTGTGCTGAAGGAACTCGGTGAACCTATCGGCTCCATCAGTGTGGTTCGCCAGAACGACCGAGTGGAAGAAGCTGAAATCGGTTATTGCATTGGCAGTCACTGGTGGCATAAGGGTATTATGACAGAGGCATTGAATGCTGTTATCGAGTATCTCTTCATAGAGGTTGGGATGAACCGTGTGGCAGCAAGACATGACCCCAATAACCCTCATTCCGGTGGCGTTATGAGAAAGTGCGGTATGAAGTACGAAGGCACACATCGGGCCTGTGACCGCAACAATCAGGGTATCTGTGATGCAGCTCAGTACGCTATTCTTCGCAGTGAGTGGAAAAGACCGAGACACTTTGCAGAGGGTATCGTCTATACCGATGATGCTGAGCTGGTTCAGGAAGTATATCAGCGCTATAATGAGGATACTCGCCTGAACAAGTCTCGGGCAGCCAGAGTGGAATTCTTAACCACAGTTCGATATATCGAGAAGTATTTGACTCCGGGAGCAAAGATCCTGGATGCAGGCGCCGGTGCAGGTGAATACAGCTTTTACTTTGCACGGAAGGGATACGAAGTATCTGCACTAGAGCTTGCGGATGCAAACATTGCGGCTTTCCGGGCAAAGATGACCGATGATGATTCTATCGACCTGGTTCAGGGGAATGCTATGGATCTTAGCCGGTATGAAAGTGATTCTTTCGATATTGTTCTGCTCTTTGGCCCGCTGTATCATCTGCACGAGGAAGCGGACAAACTGCGGTGCATCAAGGAAGCAAAGCGGGTATGCAAACCGAACGGAAAGATATTCTTTGCATTTATCTCCAATGATATGGTGATCCTTACGATGCAACAGTGTCAGGAAGACTACCTGATGAACGGTGACTACAACAAGGAAACCTTCCGTCTGGATGATTTCCCGTTTGTGTTCCATACGCCGGATCATTGCAGGGAACTTCTTGGCAAAGCCGGAATACAGATTTGCCACGAGGTTGCATCCGATGGTGCCAGCGAACTGTTGCAGGATCTTGTCAATGGCTTGGACGAAGCTTCCTACCAGCAGTATCTGCGGTATCATTTCTATATCTGCGAGAAGCCTGAATTTTTGGGTATGAGTAACCATCTGCTTTTTGTTGGGCGAAAATAATTTAGACTCCGGAGTGTTATGCTCCGGAGTCTTTAACCTTTATTAGAATTCCATTTCAAAGGCCAGCCATCTGGTTCCATAAGTATCAAACAGGAACCGTGTACCATACTGATTTTGAACGTAAAAATCATGGACATCGTACCAACCGGTCAGCTCATCTTGCAAAAATGAGTCTGATGTAATCGGCTTGACCCAGATGGATTTGAATTTGTTCAAATCTTCACGGGAAATGGGTTTGGCAGCAGGGGAGTAGCCCATGGAATATGCGGGCGCCATAGCTTGTAAGTTCATGGCTTCTGCCAGAACGATTTTAGAGCCGTCCATGAAGATGACATAGTCCTGAATGCCATTGACGATGCCCCAGCCTTTATTCTCGTCCCATACTGGTTTTCCGTTTAAGGCACGCAGCGTTTCAGTTGCAATAATATCTTCTTTTCTAGGAATAGACTCCACCTGCTCGTCACGACCGAGCAGATAGTCGGTAGAGACGCAATAAAGATCCGCAAGCTTACAAAGAGTATCAATAGAAGGAGACTTTGTGCCATTATCCCAATTGGTCACAGCAGGCTGAGATACGCCGATCCGCTTGGCGACTTCTAATGTTGAAAGGCCAGCCTTTTCACGAGCTTCCCGAAATCGGTATGCCATCTAGAACCCCTCCTTAGTAGATTTAGTCATATTATAGCGAATGGTGGAAGTAATATCAAGATTGTGTGAGTCGAAAATAACTTGACAATCATTTTACATACCTTGTCTTTTGGATTTTACATGAACTGGGTATGATGAAGTCATGAGGATTAACAAATCCAAATCCAAAAACAAAGGAGATATTACTTATGAAAAAGTTAATTTGTGTAATTCTGACCCTGGTTATGGCACTGTCCTTGGTTGCCTGCGGCAGCAAGGAAACCGCATCCGTATCCACTGATGGCTCCACTTCCATGCAGAAAGTAATCAACGCTCTGGGCGAGGCCTTTATGGAAGACACCGGCGCAAACTTCACCTACAATGCCACCGGTTCCGGTACCGGCATCAAGGCCGTGAAGGATGGCACCTGCGACATTGGCCTCAGTTCCCGTTACCTAAAGGACAGTGAAAAGGCTGAGGGCCTGAAGGAGACCATCCTGGCAATCGACGGCATTGCCATCATCGTACACACCGACAATTCTGTTGCAGACCTGACTGTGGAACAGATCGCCGCCATTTTCAAGGGCGAGATCACCAATTGGAGTGAAGTTGGTGTCAAGGATGGCGAGATCGTCTGCATTGGCCGTGAAGAATCCTCCGGCACTCGTGACGGTTTTGAATCCATCACCGATACGGAAGATGCCTGCGTTTACCGCCAGGAGCTGACCTCCAACGGCGCAGTTCTGACCGCTGTGGCAGAGAATCCCAATGCCATCGGCTATATATCTCTGTCCTCTGTAAAGGATACTGTGAAGGCAATCTCTGTTGGCGGTGTTGCTCCCAGTGAGGCAACGATCAAGGACTGTAGCTATGCCGTGCAGCGCCCCTTCGTGCTAGTCACCAAAGAAGGTGTGGCTTTGAGCGAAACCGCACAGGCCTTCTTCGACTTCGCAACATCCTCCGCTGCCAATGAGATCATCACTGCAGCTGGTGTGGTACCTGCCAACTAAACAAGTAATGCGGCGGTGAAAATCGCCGCTTACTGTGTATCTTTAGGTGAATCTATGAAAAGCAACAAAGTATTTGAGCGTGGTATACACGGCATTTTCCTGATCCTGGGTCTTGTGACCGTTGCCTGCGTGCTGCTGATCACGGTATATCTGGTGATCTCCGGCATCCCCGCCATTATAGAGATCGGGTTGTGGGATTTTCTCTTCGGTAAGGTCTGGGACCCGGCAGCTTCCAATCCGCAGTTTGGTATCCTGCCCTTTATTCTATCCAGCATTTACGGCACAGCAGGTAGCCTGGTGATCGGTGTCCCCGTTGGATTCTTTACTGCGGTTTATCTGTCCAAGAAGGCTTCTCCCAAGGCGAAAGAATTGATGTCCGCTGCGGTGAGTCTGCTGGCTGGTATTCCTTCTGTGGTCTATGGCCTGGTAGGTATGATGGTGCTGGTTCCCGGCATCCGGGAAGTCTTCCATCTGCCCGACGGAGCAAGTCTGCTGGCGGCTATGATCGTGCTGGCGATTATGATCCTGCCCTCTATCATCAAGGTTTCCATCACAGCCCTGGATGCGGTTCCCAAGGAATATGAGGATGCATCCCTGGCTTTGGGCGCAACCCCAGAAGAAACCTGGTTTCGTGTATCGGTTCCCGCTGCCAAAAGCGGTATCGCAACCGCTGTGGTACTGGGTGTGGGTCGTGCCATCGGTGAAGCCATGGCGGTGATGATGGTGTCCGGCAATGTGGCCAATATGCCGGGTCTATTTGAGAGTGTCCGTTTCCTAACCACTGCCGTTTCCAGCGGAATGGGTTACGCAGACGGACTCTACCGGGAGGCGCTGTTCTCCATTGCACTGGTGCTGTTCCTGTTTATTATGCTAATCAATGCGACCCTTAACTTCTTCCTGAAGGGAGAAAAGAAATGAGAACTATTAGAAAGAGAAATTTGTTCCGCTGGACCCTCCGGGGAAAGCCTTATTATCTGCTGGCTGCGGGAAGCCTTTTGATCCTGCTGGCCATCATTGGAGTTATGCTATGAAGAAAAGAAACGTATATATCTGGGCCACGCGAGTTCTCATGTGGCTGGCTGCCGGGATCACCGCTGCGCTGACCTTGTTTCTGCTTGGCTATGTACTGGTCAAGGGTGTGCCCAATATCACTTGGGAGCTACTGTCCACCAAGCCCAGTTATCTGCGGGGAACAGTTGGTATCCTGCCGGATATTCTCAACACCCTCTACATTATTCTCACCACGCTGCTATTTGTGTTGCCGCTGGGTGTAGGCGCAGCAATCTATCTGACGGAATATGCCACCAACAAGCGGCTGGTGGGCATGATCGAATATGCGGCGGAGACCCTTTCCGGTATTCCCTCCATCATTTACGGTCTGTTCGGCAGCCTGTTCTTCTGCCAGTTCATGGACTTGGACAAGAGCCTACTGGCAGGCGCAATGACCTTGGTGATTATGAATCTGCCCACCATCATGCGTACCACCCAGGAAAGCCTGAAAACCGTTCCACAATCCTACAGGGAAGGTGCATTCGGCCTGGGCGCAGGCAAATGGCGTGTAATCCGCACGGTGGTACTGCCCAACTGCGTGGAGGGTGTGATCACTGGCTGCATTCTGTCTGTGGGCAGAATCGTGGGCGAATCTGCGGCACTACTGTTCACCGCAGGATTTGCCCATGCGCTGAATGGCTTCTTGGAAGGACTCTTCTCTTCCGGTTCCACACTGACTGTGGCACTCTATGTGTATGCCACAGAAGAAGGCAATTTTGAGGTAGCCTTCGCCATCGCAGCTATTTTGATGATTTTAACATTGCTGATCAACCTGAGTGCAACGCTGATCGGCAAGTATTTCGAGAGGAAAAACAAAGCATGAGTATTATTTCTGCAAACGATTTGTGCCTGTGGTACGGTAACTTCCAGGCACTGAAAAATATCAATATCGAAATCCCGGAGCATAGCATCACTGCTCTCATCGGACCTTCCGGCTGCGGCAAGTCCACATTCCTGAAGACCCTGAACCGGATGAATGATCTGATTCCCAGTGTAAAAATTACCGGTGAGGTAACCTACAACGGTCAGAATATCTTTGAAACCGATGTCAACAACCTCCGCAAGGAAGTAGGCATGGTGTTCCAGAAACCCAATCCCTTTCCCATGAGCATTTTCGACAATATCGCTTACGGTCCCCGAACCCACGGCATCACCAACAAAGCACAGTTGGATGATATCGTAGAGAAAGCACTCCGGAGCGCTGCCATCTGGGACGAGGTGAAGGATCGACTGAAAAAGAACGCGCTGGGCATGTCCGGTGGTCAGCAGCAGCGGCTTTGCATTGCAAGAGCGCTGGCGGTAGAACCCAAGGTGCTGCTGATGGACGAGCCCACTTCTGCGCTGGACCCTATCTCCACCTCCCGCATTGAAGACTTGGCCATGGAACTGAAAAAGGACTACACCATCGTCATGGTCACCCACAACATGCAGCAGGCTGTCCGCATTTCTGATCAGACCGCATTCTTCCTGCTGGGTGACTTGGTGGAGTACGGCAACACCGAGGAGATGTTCTCCCAGCCCAAGGAGCAGCGCACGGAAGATTACATTACAGGAAGGTTTGGTTAATATGAGAGATCTATTTCAGGAACAGCTGAATGAATTGAAGCGAGAGCTGACCGTCATGGGCGCATCCTGCGAGGAAATTATTGCGCTGGCCTCCCAGGCACTTACCGGTTGGGATGCAGAACTGGTGCAAAAGGTAAATATCATTGGCGCGCAGATCGATGAAAGTGAGCGCACCATTGAGACCATCTGTATGAAGCTGCTTCTGCGGCAGCAGCCGGTGGCACGGGATCTGCGGCAGATCAGCGCCGCCATGAAGATGATCACCGATATGGAGCGGATCGGTGACCAGGCGGAGGACATCGTGGAGATTGTCCCCTATATGAATGCCCATCCTGACGAGAAGTACCCTAAGATCCGGGAGATGGCGAAGGCTGCCCAGTCTATGGTTACGGAGGCTGTCGATGCTTATGTGAAGCAGGATTTAGAGCTGGCCAGAAAAGTTATGGCCCACGATGATGTGGTGGATGCTTATTTTACCCAGGTCAAAAGCGGCATCATCGACATTATTGCGGCCGAACCCTCCCAAGGTGAATATGCGCTGGACCTACTGATGATCGCCAAATACTTTGAGCGGATCGGCGATCACTGTACCAATATTGCGGAATGGGTGGAATTTTCCGTCACCGGTGTCCACAAGGACTGCCAGTAAGATGTAAAATGTATGTAAAGTCCATCTAAATTCTTGAATTTTGCTACTAAAACAGCTAAAATTGTAAAAAACGCAAGGAGGTGCCTAAATGATATGGTGTGTAGAGGATGATTCCAGCATCCGCGACATTGAAGTATATGCCCTCACTTCTACTGGATTTGAAGCCATAGGCTTTGAAGACGGTGACAGTTTTTGGAATGCGCTGCAATCCGAGAAGCCGGAACTCATCGTGCTGGATGTGATGCTCCCCGGCAAGGACGGTGTCACGTTGCTGAAACTGATGAAAGCAAATGAAGCATTTGCAGACATTCCCGTGATCATGGCCACCGCCAAGGGCAGCGAATATGATAAGATCCAAAGCCTGGACTTGGGTGCTGACGATTATTTGGTAAAACCTTTTGGCATCATGGAAATGGTCAGCCGGGTGAAAGCTGTACTGCGTCGGTGCAAACCAAAGGTATCCTCTAACCTGCTGAAGCTGGACGGTCTTGTACTGAATCCCGACGAGCATACCGTCACCGTCGATGGCGAACGGGTAATTCTGACTTATAAGGAATATGAACTTCTGCATCTTTTCCTCTCTCAGCCGGGTATCGCCTTCACAAGAGAGCAGTTGCTCTCCTCCGTGTGGAACACAGAATATGCGGGAGAAACCCGAACAGTGGATATGCACATCCGCACCCTGCGGCAGAAGTTGGGGAACTATGGTAATATCATAGAAACCGTCAGAAATGTAGGCTACCGATTGGAGTGTGGCTATGACAAGTAAAATTTTCCGGTCTACGGTCTTTGTTGCGGTTGTGGTTCTGCTCTGTTCTCTTGGCATTGTGATCGGTGTGCTGTACAACCACTTCACCGGTGTGCAGGTGCAGCAGTTGAAGGACGAACTGAGCCTTGCGGTCACCGGTACGGAGCAGTACGGAAACGCCTTTCTGGAGAATGTGGAGGCAGACCGCTTCCGTGTCACATGGATCGATGCCGATGGCACGGTTCTCTTTGATACCCAGGTGGATCAGACTGCCATGGAAAATCATGCGGATCGTGAAGAAATCCGGGAAGCCTTTGCAACCGGTTCCGGTAGTGCGGTTCGAAACTCTTCCACCCTTACCGAGCAGACCTATTATGAAGCACGGCGCTTAACAGATGGAACGGTGCTGCGTATCTCCACCAACCAGGCATCTGCATGGGCGCTGATGATGGATCTTCTATGGCCGATTATTCTCATTGCGGTGCTGGCGATTGGCCTTTCTTTGATCCTTGCCCGCAGAATGGCAAAGAATATTGTGGAACCCATGAATAATCTGGATTTGGAGCATCCGCTGTCTAATGATACCTACGAAGAACTGTCACCCTTGCTTCGCCGGATCAATCAGCAGCATTTGCAGATCGATGCCCAAATGCGCAAGCTGCAGCACAAGACTGACGAGTTTATTCAGATCACCTCCCATATGCAGGAAGGTCTGGTGGTGCTGGATAAGGAGACCCGTATTCGCTCTATCAATTCTGCCGCCATGAAAGTTTTTGGCGCAGAGGAGTCCTGTGTTGGAAGCAGCTTCTTCCAGGTGAACCGCAGCAACCCGCTGCGTCAGGCACTGAATGACGCCTTGGACAAAGGTCACGGAAGTGTCATGCAGGAACTGGAAGGCAGAGTCTACCGCTTCGATATGAGCAGCATCCAGTCCGACGGAAACCTGCTGGGCGCAGTTATCCTGGCGGTGGATGTAACGGAATCTCAGAACGCAGAGCAGATGCGCCGGGAGTTCTCCGCCAATGTATCTCACGAACTGAAAACACCGCTGCAAGGCATTATCGGCAGCGCAGAACTGCTGGAAAGCGGTATGGTGAAACCGGAGGACACATCCCGATTTGTTGGACATATCCGCAAGGAAGCATCCCGGTTAGTAAATCTGATCGAAGACATTATCCGCCTTTCTCAGTTGGATGAGGGCGTGGAGCTGCCCACTGAGCCGGTGGATATGCTGCAACTTGCAGAAGATGTAAAAGAGATCCTGGCACCCAGCGCGGCGGAGAAGAATGTTAAGATCGATGTAACCGGTAATGGCTTTACTTTTAAAGGTGTCCGCAGAATGCTTCAAGAGATCATCTACAATCTCTGCGACAATGCCATCAAGTACAATGTCCCCGGCGGCAGCGTGACGATCCATGCAGAGAATAACCGTCTGGTTGTCAGCGATACCGGCATTGGCATTCCTGCAGAACACAAAGATCGGATCTTCGAGAGGTTCTACCGTGTAGACAAGAGCCACTCCAAAGCCTCCGGCGGTACCGGTCTGGGACTTTCCATTGTAAAGCATGCCGTCGCTTACCACAACGCAGAAATCAGCCTGGAAAGCACACCCGGTAAGGGTACAACAATCACAATTCAATTTTGATTTTAGACCGCATCCGTTGGGTGCGGTCTTTCACTTTACATAGATTTTACTTAAGTTTTGCATACCCTCTATGGTTTTTACAAATGGCAAAATTTATAATGTAGACTGTCGAAATAAGAAAACTTTCCGTAAAGGAGATAAATATGACAGCTTACATTTTTAAGATCATCACCCTTCTGGGTGGTTTGGCTTTGTTCCTGTTCGGTATGGACATTATGGGCAAGGCTCTGGAGCGTCAGGCCGGTGGTAAATTGCAGACCATCCTGGCAAAGATGAGTTCCAATGTGTTCAAGGGATTCCTGCTAGGTCTGGGTGTCACCGCAGTGATTCAGTCATCTTCCGCAACCACGGTCATGGTAGTCGGCTTCGTTAACTCCGGTATTATGACGTTGAAGCAGGCCGTTGGTGTTATCATGGGTTCCAATATCGGTACCACCGTCACCGCCTGGATTCTGTCCCTCTCCGGTTTGGAGGGTGACAGCTTCCTCATTAAGTTCTTCAAGCCTTCCACCCTGGCGCCGCTGATCGGCATCTTCGGCATCCTGCTGTATATGGGCAAGTCCGAAAAGAAAAAGGGTATCGGCACCATCATGCTGGGTTTTATGGCACTGATGACCGGTATGGATCTCATGAGTAGCTCCATGGCATTCCTAAAGACCGAAGCCTGGTTTGCAGACCTGATGATTTCCTTCACCAATCCCATTGTGGGTATTATCTTTGGTGCAGTGCTGACTGCTGTCATCCAGTCCTCTTCCGCATCCGTTGGCATTCTGCAAGGTCTGTGTTCTACCGGTGTTGTTACTTACGGCGCAGCGATCCCCATCATCCTGGGTCAGAACATCGGTACTTGTATCACTGCTATCATGGGCGCAATCGGTGCTAATCGGAATGCTCGTCGTACCGCTATGGTTCACCTGCTGTTCAATGTAGTGGGCGCGGTGATGTTTGCCGTAATCTTCTACGGCTTGGGTATGTTTATTGAATGGAAGTTCTTGGGTGACTCCGTGCAGGCATGGGATATTTCTGTGATCCATACCGGCTTTAACCTGATTGCTACTGCTGTCCTGATGCCCATGAACGGTCTGCTTGTAAAACTGGCATATTTGCTGGTGCCCGAAGTCAAGGAACCGGAAAAGACCGAACTGCTGGATTCCCGTCTGTTGGCTACTCCCGCCGTTGCGGTGCAGCGTGCCCATGAGATCGCCAGCGAGATGGCTGCAGATGCTGCCAAAGCAATGCATCTGGCTATGGGTCTGACCAAAAAATTTGAATCCGGTGTGATGGAGCAGGTCATCGAACTAGAAGATAAGACCGACCGCTACGAGGATGCGCTGAACACCTATCTGGTGAAGCTTTCCGGTATGAATCTATCTGTCCACGATAACCGCATCCTCAATACGCTATTGTATTCCATTTCTGACATTGAGCGGATGGCTGACCACGCTATGGCAGTTGCCAAAGCTGCCCTGGAAATGGAAGAAAAGAAGATTGAGTTTTCCAACCAGGCAAAGGGAGAGTTGGCAGTTTTGGAGCAAGCCGTGCTGGATATCGTAGATCGTACAGTTGCCGCTTACGACAGCTTTGACCGAGAGCAGGCCGCCAGAATCGAACCCCAAGAGCAGGTTGTTGACGCCCTGGTTCGTGAAGTTAAATCCCGCCATGTGCGCCGCCTGCGTGATGGTCTGTGTACTGTGGAGTATGGCTTTGTGTTGGAAGATCTGCTTACTGCCTGTGAGCGTACTGCAGACCATTGCTCTAATGTAGCTGTGGAAATGCTGCAGGTTGCTGAAGGTAAGCTGGAAGCACATGAATATCTGAATGCACTGAAGGCCGGTGAGCTCCACGAATCTGCCGCTTTTGCAGAGCAGTTTGCTCAATACAAGGCCCGCTACGCATTCCCTGAGGAACAATAATATTTAAGCGATCGTCGAATTTTGCGGCGATCGCTTTTTTACTTTGCACTTATGCCTCCAAAATCGTGTAATCAGATAGTCCATAAAGGTAGACCTTATTGGACATGAAAATCAGTCTGAAGATGCACGAAAAAAGCGTCCATAAAGGTCTCTTGAGAATTTGCGGATATGTCCACTATTCCAAAGTACCTTTACGGACGGAATGGAGGCAAAGATGAGAAAGATGTACGGATACGCCCGGGTATCCTCAAAGGATCAGAACCTTGACCGGCAGCTGATTGCATTAAGGGATTTTGGCATTGATGACCGGGACATCATACGGGAGAAAGCAAGCGGAAAAAGTCTGAACAGAGAAGCTTACCAGACACTGAGAAATCAGTTGCTCAGAGAAGGGGATACCTTGGTGATTGTTTCCTTGGATCGCTTGAGTCGTAACAAGCTGCATATTAAGCAGGAACTGGAATACTATCGCAGCCGCAACATCCGTGTTATGATCCTGGACATGCCCACAACACTGTGTCAGGTGAACGAAGGACAGGAGTGGATCATTGAGATGATCAATGCGATCCTGATCGAGGTTCTGGCCAGTATGGCAGAACAGGAGCGTATCCGGACGCTGAACCGTCAGGCAGAAGGAATACTGGCTGCACAGCTGCAGGGGAAACATCTTGGCCGTCCAAAGATGAAAATTCCTGAAGGTTGGGGTGAGATCTATATGCTTTGGAAATCGGGAGAAATTACCGCAGTTGAGGCTATGAAAAAATCCGGCCTTAAGAAGAGTACATTCTATAAGTTGGCGAAGCTTACTGATGAAAACTATCCATGGTGAAAAAAGGAGCGAGTCCGCTGTGGACTCGCTCCAATTCATTTAGGGGTTCAGCTTCTGATTTACAATGGCCATATCATCTGTTGTGGGTTCCCAGTCAAAGCGGATGTCAATGATCCTGTCTTCATAGCAGAGCAGGTACCAATTCATGTACCAGCCTTCTTCTTGGTAAAGACGATAGACTTCATTGGCACCCCAGGGAGTCGGATCCTGTTCTTTGAGGACCAAACGGTGACCTACGGGAATATCCTTATTATCAGATTCATCCATATCCTTGAACATCTCATGCTTGCACCACTCATAGAGCCAAGGCATCTTTACGATGGTAATATCGTATCGCAGGTCAGGCAGATCCTGGTGTTCGCGATAATCCCAGTGAATGAATGCATCCACATTCATTGTTCCGAGGAAAAATGTATCGTGCCTGTCATTGGTCTTTACATAGAAATCTTCGTTGACATCCATCATATCGGATACGGATAGAGGAATATTGTCCTTTTCTATATTCTCAGGGATCATCATGATGCGATTCATACGGATGCCGCCGTAAATGATAATACTTGTCATGATGGTTGGCAACAGGAAACAGGCCAAAAGCGTCAGGAATTTGTTCATACCACGGGAAGCTTTTGCTTTCTTTAGCCACTGTTTGATTCCGTTGACCAGGAACATGATGGTAAACATACCCGCGAGCATCACAATGGACACCCAAGCCAATAGCGGATCATCTGCAGCAAAAAGGTTAAAAACCCAATATACAACGCCGATCAAGAGGATGACCATGATTCCACTTTGGAATTTGACAGTGCTTGGGGTATCTACGAAAATGTCGTCTTCTGCAGCTTTCTTTGCTCGTCTATGCCAGGTGAAATAGGTGACCAATTCTACAGAGGAGATTAAGAATAAACAGACAAAGGCAAATTGACTAACCAGCCTACTGGAGCTGGAAAGCAATCCAATGGGGTCAAAATATACCCCTGCAAAGAAATAGCAGGTCATTAAGAGACTAAGGGCAAACATGAAGAAATGCGTAGGAAGGAAATTCTTCTTGCATGCACGATGGAGTGTATCAACTTCCATAATAGGATCCGTATCCAGAGGAATAGGGGACTCCTTTTCATTATAGAACACCTGCATCTGGAACCATGTGCAAGCGAGATTCCATCCAGTATGAGCGCAGAAGTCATGGAAAGTCTGCTGCTCCTCTGTGGGACCCGGATCAAAGTCGGAAGCGCGGGGATAGTAGCTGACACTAAAGTGAATATCCGTTGGCTCGATCTTCCGATAAGTCCAGTAAAAATTGGAAATACTTTCAATCATCCAACCTTTCTTAGCCATATCAGTAAGATGATTCTCAATTCCTGTGTGGTTATAGAAGGAGAAGAATTCTAA
>JAFSCK010000020.1 GCA_017436785.1 Oscillospiraceae bacterium
GCGCCCATTCAGAAGGAGCAGCAGACTCAGGAAAACCCTACGGCGGCAAAGACGGAAAAAAGCCCTCCGTCCGAGCCTATCTCCGGGACGCAAAAGAAAACCGTCGAGGGTACTACTAAATCCCGCCCCTCTGTCCGGGAGGAATTGCGGGAGATCAAGGCAGCACGGCAGGAAAAGGTGGAAGCTCCCAAACAGCAGGAAATCAAGAATCCTGTGAAGCAGCCTATCCCCACAGTCCAGCCCCACCTTGATCCGGGCAAGAAAAAGCCGAAACCGAAAGTGAGGTAACACTATGAGCAATTTCGATGATATTTTTGAAGGCCAGTCCTCTGGGCATCGCAGAGAGGACAAGACCTTTGACAAGGAAGCCTGGGCCGCAAAGAAGCAGGCAGAGCGAAAAGAAGTTTATTCCCTTGCGGATTCCACAGCGGAAGCCATCAAGGGTGACGGAAACAAGTTCCGGGACTATCTGGATGTGCAGTCCCGGTTTGACCGCTACTCTGCCACCAATGCACTGCTGATCCTTGCCCAGATGCCCCAGGCCACACAGCTTAAAGACTTCGACGGCTGGAAGGATGCCGGTGCATCGGTTCAGAAGAAAGCTGCCAGTATCCGGATTCTGGAACCCGGCAAGGAATATGATAGAACCGACGGCGGCACCGGCACTTCCTACGATGTGAAACGGGTATTCGATGTGTCCCAGACCAGAGGCCGGGTGCGTCCTGCGCCTGCCGTAAAGCTGGACGACCGGGTACTTCTGAAAGCACTGATCAGCCGCACACCCGTACCCATTCAGACAGTGGATGCCCTTCCTAACAATGCCGGTGCTTTGTACGACCACGATCAGCAGGTGGTTTTCGTTGTCCGGAATATGGGAGCGGAAGATATTTTCCGCAGTGTGTCCAAGGAACTGGCCCATGTGGAGCTTGCCGGGATGAAGCAGGATTATAACCGCAGCGATGCCGCCTTTGCCGCTTACAGTGCTTCCTATATGCTCTGCAAGAAGTACGGCATTGATGTGTCCGGTTATGACTTCACCCGTCTGCCTACTTCCTTCCGGGAGAGCAAACCCCAGGAAGTCCGTGCAGCACTGACGGAAATGCGGGATGCTGCCAGCGGTATCTCTGCCCGAATGGCCAGAGCATTGGAGCAAACCCGCTCCACCAGAGGTAAGGAACAGGAGCGATGATGTATGGCAAAGGAGGAAAAGCGTGTTCTGACACTGGATAAGTACGAACACGGTGTTGTCATCAATGCGCTGAATGAAATGCGCAACGATCTTATCGGTGAAAACCGACCCACCGATGCCGTGGACGATGTGCTTCTGAAAGCCATTGATGCCCCCACCCGTAAGATACGAGGAAAAGTCCGTGAAGAACGATGAAAGCCGCACCATACGGATTCTGTGTCTCTTTGGACTGATCCCGGTGATCTGGCTGGCGCTGCTGATTGCTCCTGCTGTGTCCGGTGGATTACCGCAGATTCTACAGCATTTTCCCAAGGCTATGGAGGCCCCATTTCATATTGAGCTATGCCAGGACAGTAAGAAAACTGTCCTTATTTTTATGCTCATTTATGGACTGGGTATCGGTGTTACCTTGTCCTCCCGACGCCACTACCGCAGAGGCGAGGAACACGGCTCTGCCAAATGGGGCAGCGCCAGCGCCATCAACCGGAAGTACCGGGCCAAAGACCCGGAAGCCAACAAGGTATTCACAAAGCATATCCGAATGGGACTGGACGGAAGAAAACACCGGCGCAACTTAAACACCGTGGTAGTCGGTGGTAGTGGCTCCGGTAAAAGCCGCTTCTATGCCCTAATCAATCTTCTGCAAGCCTGTACCTCTTTTTTCGTCCTGGACTGTAAAGGCGAGCTATTAAGAATGACAGGCACCTTCTTGAAAATGCGGGGTTACGAAATCAAAGTGCTGGATCTTCTTTCTATGGAGAAAAGCCACTGCTTCAATCCCTTTGCCTATCTGGAAACAGACAACGATGTGCAGAAGCTTGTGACCAGTTTGTTCAAGGCAACAACCCCAAAGGGTAGTCAATCCAATGACCCTTTCTGGGATACGGCGGCATCCATGCTGTTGTCGGCCATCATCTTCTATCTTCTCTACGAGGCACCGGAGGAAGAACAGAATTTTCCCATGGTTATGGAAATGCTCCGGGCCGGTGAAGTCCGGGAAGATGATGACACTTACCAGTCCCCATTGGATGAACTGTTTGAACGGCTGGAAATGCGAAACCCAGACCACATTGCCGTGAAGTATTACAAGGACTACCATTCCGGCAGCGCCAAAACTCTGAAATCCATTCAGATCACTTTGGCAGCAAGATTGGAAAAATTCAATCTTGCTTCCGTTGCGGCTCTGACAGCAACCGACGAATTGGAGCTTGCATCTCTGGGCGAGAAAAAGGTTGCCCTGTTTGCTCTGATTCCCGACCACGATGTGAGCTTCAATTTTCTGGTCAGCATGGTCTACAGCTGCACCTTTGAGCAGTTGTTCCGTCTGGCAGACGATAAGTACAAGGGTGCGCTTCCGGTGCCTGTCCACTTTCTGATGGACGAATTTGCGAACGTAAGCCTTCCGGATGACTTTGACAAGCTGCTGGCAACCATGCGCTCCCGAAATGTGTTCGTATCCATCATTATCCAGAACATCGCTCAGTTAAAGAACCTGTTTGAAAAACAGTGGGAATCCATCTTAGGCAACTGCGATGAATTTCTCTATCTGGGCGGTAATGAGACCGGCACACATAAGATGATCGCTGAATCCTATCTGGGCAAAGAAACCATCGATATGAACACCTATGGCAAAAGCTCCGGACGCAGCGGCAACTACTCCACCAACTGGCAGATCACTGGACGGGAACTGCTGGATGCGGCGGAGGTGCGTATGCTGGACAACCGCTATGCGCTGTTATTCATCCGTGGCGAGATGCCGGTGATGGATGAAAAGTATGACCTGCTGAACCATCCCAACGTCAAGTACACCCCGGAGAAAGGCGGTGCGCCCTATGTTCACGGCGGCACCGAATTGTCCGTGGCATCCCTGTCCGTGACTTCGTCTACCGGAAGAGTCACACCCACCATGAGTATTTTTGAAAACGACTTTGAGCTTCTTTCCGACGAGGAAATCGAAGCAGAATTATTTGGAGGAAACAAAAATGAAAGCAATTAAGAACATCGAAAAGAAAACCGAAAAGCTCCCTATGTCTCCCAAGGTAAAGCGCGGCTTCCGCCGCTATGCTGCCTTTGTTATGGTAATGGGTATGAGTTCCATTTTTATTCTGCCTGCATCTGCCACCGGTGGCGATCCTCTTACTGTTGTCAATAATCTGTCCGACTTCATCTTCAGCATGATCCGTGCTGTGGGTCTGATCCTGCTGGGCTGGGGCATTGTCCAGGTTGGCCTGTCTCTGCAGTCTCACGATCCTTCCCAGCGTTCCAATGGTTTTCTGACCCTTGCCGGTGGTATCATCATCACCTTTGCCAAGGAAATTCTGACTATGATTACCGGCTGATATTGCGGCAAAAGGCAGGGCGGGAAACCGTCCTGCCTGATTCGCAGGAAAGGAGGAACCCAAATTGTCGGATAATTGGGTAGTTCAGAACCTCGAAAACGCACTCACAACGTGGAATGAAAAACTGGCAGAAATCTGGACTTTGGTAACGCAATCTCCGCAGGCATTCAAAGGTGGCACGATTTGGAATGTCATGGTTGGCATCAACGGTGCTGTTCAGGCTGTTGGTCTTGCGCTCATCGTGCTATTCTTTGTGATGGGCGTCATGAAAACCTGCGGCAGCTTTGCGGATCTGAAGCGTCCGGAAGTGGCTGTGAAAGTGTTCGTCCGATTTGCACTGGCGAAGGCCGCTGTTACCCACGGTCTGGAATTGATGAATGCTCTGTTCTCCATTGCCCAGGGACTGGTATCCACCATCATGTCCGCTGCCGGTTTTGGCTCCCCACAGCAGGCTGTGTTACCAACGGAGATTATTACCGCAGTGGAGGAATGCGGATTCTTTGAATCCATCCCATTATGGGCAGTGACATTGATCGGAGGTCTGCTGATCACAGTGCTGTCCTTTGTGATGATTATGACAGTATACGGACGGTTCTTTAAGCTATACCTTTACACAGCTATTGCGCCAGTACCACTGTCTGCTTTTTCCGGAGAGCCGACTCAGAACATTGGGGTATCATTCATCAAGTCCTATGCTGCAGTCTGTTTGGAGGGAGCCATCATCGTGTTGGGCTGCATTATTTTCTCATTATTTGCTGCTACACCACCTGTTGTTGATCCCAATGCTGCCGCTGTGACCATGGTATGGAGTTACATCGGAGAACTGGTATTCAATATGCTGATCCTGGTCGGAACTGTGAAGATGGCAGACCGGGTTGTGCGGGAAATGATGGGACTGTGAGGTGTGTAATGTACGATTTTAATGAAGAATACAAGAATCTGTTTGAGACACCTATCGAGGAAATCCAAGAGAAACCCTTCTTTCGGGCAGATAACTTTTGTGGTGAATCTTGGTATGGCGATTTGTGCATCTACACAATGCTTGGTGTATGTTCACCACAGAGAGAAGATGTACCCAATCTACGAAAAGCGCTGAAGGTACTGGGATATCAGACCAAAGCTGTAAACCGTCCGGATGGAATCTTTCTTGTGCAGGATAGCTTTGATTTACGAAAAGGTATCACCAGACCGCACAGGAACAAAGACAGGGAACGATAACAAATAAGGAGGTTCAACATTGGAAATCAAAATCAATCGGGAGATTCGTGACTACCACGAATCCATGTTCATGGGACTGTCTTTGCGGCAGTCCATTTTTTCTGTTCTGGCCATAGCCATTGCTGTTGGCTTGTACTTCTGGCTGAATCCGATCCTCGGCACGGAGCTGGTATCTTGGATTTGCATTCTGGGAGCTGTTCCATTTGCAGTATTGGGGTTTGTGTCCTACCATGGGATGCCCGCAGAGAAGTTTGCTTGGATCTGGTTCCGGTCTGAAATTCTGGAACCCAAGAGGTATTGTTTCAGACCCAACAACCTCTACTATGAGCTGATGAAGGACACCATTGCAAAACATGAGAAGGAGGCGAAAAATAACCATGAAAGCCATTAAACAGGTGCTGCAGAAAGATAAGGAAAAGTACCGTGTTCCCAAGCGGGTGCAAGATCTGATCCCCATTAAGAGGATTTGGAATGACGGCATCTTTCTGGTTGGCACACGGTATGCCAAGAGCTTCAAGTTTACGGACATCAATTACATGGTTGCTTCTCAGGAAGCCCAGAAAAAGATGTTTTTGGACTATGCGGCTCTAATCAACAGTCTGGATTGCAGTGCCACAACAAAAATCACTCTGAATAACCGGCATTTGAACCGCAAGAATTTTGCGGATACCGTTTTGATGAAGATGCAGGAAGATCATCTGGACTATTATCGGCTTGAATACAACGATGTCATCATGAGCAAAGCAACCGGCGGCAATGGCATCATTCAGGAGAAATATGTGACCGTGTCGGTATGTAAAAAGAATATCGAAGATGCCAGAGCCTACTTTGCCCGTGTTGGCTCCGAACTGACAGCACGATTCGCTGCACTGGGTGCCAAAGCCACTGAGATGGATGCCACAGAGAAACTGCGTGTCCTCCATGACTTCTACCGCAGCGGTGAGGAAGTATACTTCCGCTTTGATGCCCAGGATATGATGCGTAAAGGCCATGATTTCCGGGACTATATCTGTCCCGATTCCATGGAAAAACACAGCGATTATCTGAAGCTGGGCGGAAAGTTCGCACGTGTGATCTATTTGAAGGACTATGCTTCCTTCATTTCCGACCAGCTTGTAACTAAGCTGACGGACCAGAGCCGGAGCATGATGCTGTCCATTGACATTATTCCCGTTGCCACAGATGAAGCCGTCCGGGAAGTGGAGCGAAAAATGCTGGGTGTGGAAACCAACATCACCAACTGGCAGCGCAGGCAGAACGCCAACAACAATTTCTCTGCTATCGTCCCATACGACATGGAGCAGCAGCGGCGGGAGACCAAGGAATATATGACCGACCTGACCTCCCGTGACCAGCGGATGCTTCTGTCCGTGCTGACTATCGTCCACATTGCGGATAGTAAGGCAGAACTGGATGCAGATACCGATGCGCTGCTGAAGGTAGCAGCAGATCATATGTGCCAGATGGCAGTACTGCGGTATCAGCAGCTCGACGGTCTTAATACGGCGTTGCCCATCGGCACAAGAAAGATTGATACCTTCCGCACCCTGACCACAGAAAGCCTTGCTGTATTCATGCCCTTTAAGGTGCAGGAGATCCAGGAACCGGGCGGCATCTATTTCGGTGAAAATGCCATTTCCCACAACCTGATTCTTTGCAACATGAATAATCTGCTGAACCAGTCCATGATGCTGCTGGGTATTCCCGGTTCCGGTAAGTCCTTCTTTGCAAAGCTGCTGATTATCGCTATTGCCCTGTCCACCGATGATGACATCATCATTCTGGACCCGGAGGGCGAGTATACACCGCTGGTCAATGCTCTGGGCGGTACGGTTATGCGCTTCGCTGTTGGTGGCTCCGATTGGCTCAATGCCATGGCGATGGAGGAAGGATACGGAGAGGGAAGTCCCGTTGCTTTCAAATCCCAGTTCATTATGTCCCTGCTGAAACAGATCGACCCCGATGGAATCCGGGCGCACCATAAATCCATCATTGACCGGTGTGTGGCATTGACCCTGCAGGAGCAGAAACGGACAGGCAAAGTGGCAACCCTTTGTACCCTGCGAGAAAAGTTATTGGAGCAGCCAGAGCCAGAAGCACGGGATCTGGCCCTTACCATGGAACTGTATACCTCTGGTTCTTTGAACATCTTCGCCCATGAAACCAATGTGGACACCAAAAACCGCATCCAGTCTTATGACATTCATGATCTGGGCGAGGAACTGAAACAGCCGGGATTCGTTACTATCACCGATGCCATGATCAACCGGGTCAATTACAATTCTGCACGAGGAAAGAAAACCCACATTATCGTGGACGAATTTCATATTGCCTATGAGAATGAGTACAGCGGAAACTTCTTTACTTCTGCATGGCGTCAGTTCCGTAAGAGAAATGCTGCACCCTGCGCAATCACGCAGAATGTGGAGTATATGCTGGACTCTATTCAGGCCAGCACCATGGTCTCCAACTCTGAATTTGTGGTCATGCTGAATCAGGCCGAATCCGATCAGGAGCGGCTTTCCAAACTGCTGAATATTTCCCCGGAGCAGATGAGCTATGTGAACGGCTCAGATGCAGGCTGCGGCCTCATGCGTTATGGCAATGCCCTTGTTCCCTTTGCAAACAGATTCCCCTGCGATACGGAGCTGTACAAGCTGATCACCACCAAACCCGGTGAGGGTGTATTTGCCAAAGGGCAGGTAGATAACTATGCCTGATATTAAGACCAGGGATGTTGTTGCTGGAACCATAAAGACTGTGGACCGTACTGCTATGGCAGGCCAGCGCATGAAGGATGCTTATATTCAGACCAAGAAAAAGGCAGAACACAGCGTCTATTCTTCGGAAAGTAATACGGAAGAGTACGCCGCTGATCAGATGACGGATGCCGTTTCCACCGTTACTCATGAAGTGGTGCATCAGGTAGATGTGCAGGGCCAGAAGATTATCCATGGCGCACGGCAGAAGTTCGCCCAGCGGCAATCTCAGAAATCTCATACGACTCAGAAACAGGATAGTCATCAACCACCCTCAAATGCCCCCGATTCTCACCAGTCGGTGCAGAACTACACCGGTTCAGAAAGTATCCCCCAAG
>JAFSCK010000021.1 GCA_017436785.1 Oscillospiraceae bacterium
ACTACCTGGATTACTATAACAACAGACGCAGCAAGGCAAAGTTAAAGGGCTTGCCGCCTGCTTTGCACAGACAACAAGCCCTTTTGGTTGCTTGAACAATTTGAGTTAGAAATATTTGTCTAACTTTTTGGGGTCACTTCATTTGCTGGCGGCTTTTCTTTTTTAGAGTTTCCGGCTGGCTTCCAGATAGACCTCTGTCAGGGTATCGGCGGTCTGCTGGATGTCGTAATTGGCCTTGCGGATGGTCTCGATATGGCTAATCCGGGGCTGATTCTTGGCGGCAAGGACCGCCTCCACCCACTGCTCCATGGGTGCTTCCAGATCCAGAAATACCGGTTCTCCGGTGAGGTCCACCTCCTTGGTGACACAGGTGGAGAAGACGCAGGGCAGGCCGCTGACCTGCGCCTCCACGCCCGCCACCGGCAGGCCCTCAAAGATGGAGGGCATCACAAACACATCCATGCCCTGCCACATATCGTAGATCCGGTCGCTGACACCGTAGAAGATGACGCTGTCTGCAAGGCCCTCCCGGGCCACCTTTTCTTTCACCTGCTCCATCAGCTCGCCCACGCCGAAGAGCACCAGCACGGCATTGCTGTCCTTTTCCCGGAGGGCCTTGAACAGGTCGATGAGGAACATGTGGTTCTTGGCCTCCGTAAACCGGCCCACATGGCCCACCACGAATTTTCCTTCCACCCCCAGCTCCCGGCGGACACGCCGGCGGACCTCCTCCCGGTAATCGAACTTGTCCAGCTCGATGCCGTTGGGCAGCACCTCATAGCGCTTGTTCTTCACCACGGAAGCAGGGAAGGCAAACTCTGCCGCCTTATGGGAGCAAGCCCAGAACCGGTCGCACAGCAACGGCATAAAGGGCCGCAGGGCATAGTGGGACAGCTTGGACAAGAAGCTGGCATCCACAAAACCGGCGGTATGGATGTGGATGGTGACATATTTGACGCCGCCCAGCCGGGCGCCGAGGATATTGGTCAGGCTCAGGGCGCTGTCCACATTGAAATGCATGACCTTGATGCCCTTCTCTCTGCAGACCTTCTTAAAGCGGCCAATGCGCACGAAGGGCCGCAGCAGGCGCAGGGGAATATCGTCGGCGGTGACGATGATCTTCTCGCTGCCTAGGGCGAAAACCGTATCCTCCTGCGCTTCCTTCTGGTCATGGAGCACCAGATAGTCAAAATTGAAGACCTCCCGGTTCAGGTGGCGCTGGATGTTGATCATCATATTGCCCACGCCGCCCACCTCCAGCGGGCAGACTACTACGATCTTGGTTGGCTTTTTTTCCATATCCGTTCCCTCTCCTGTTTGTATTTGTTCTGCAACAAACCAATTGTTGGGTGGCTTGTGGGCAAGCCGCCCTTTCTGCATGCTTTGGCACTATTTTAATATGGGCAGTCCCTATTTTCAACCTTAATTTGATTTTTCCTTGCAGGGGCTGGTGTATCATGGTATAATATGGATATCAACGATCGGGCCCAGGCCCATTTGTCAGGATGGTTGCAGAGCATGGGAAATTGGATCCAAACCATTAAACAGACCGCCCTTTACCGGCACTTAAAGGGCGCCGCCTACAAGGTGCTGTGGCACCTTCCGGTGGACCGGCGCAAGGTCATACTGGACAATTTTGCCGGGCGGGGCTTTGGGGATGACCCCAAGTACATCGCGCTGGAGCTGCAGCGCCGGGACCCTAAGCTGAAGCTGTACTGGGTGGTGCGGGAAAAGGGGATGCCGCTCCCGGAGGGCCTTCGCCCGGTGGTGGTGGATTCTCTTTCCTATTTTTACCACATGTCCACCGCCAAGGTCTGGATCGACAACACCAAGGCCATGCGCAAGCCTCCCAAAAAGATAAGCCAGTTTTACGTTCAGACTTGGCATTCCACTCTGGGTCTGAAAAAGAACGAGCAGGACGCCGCCACCCTGACCCCGGAATATGTCCGGATGGCCCAAGAGGACGCCGCCAAAACGGACCTGATGTATTCCGACAATGACTTCCGGCTGGAAAAGTACCGGACCCGGTACTGGTATTCCGGTCCCGTCATCAAATGCGATGTGCCCCGGATGGGCATTCTCTTCCATACCCCGGAGGATATCCACCGGCAGGTCCGGGAATTTTTCGGCATCCCTGCCGGCAAAAAGCTGGCACTGTATGTCCCCACCTTCCGCAAGGCTGTGGATCTGGATGTGTACCGCTTTGACTACGCGGGCTGTCTGCGGCAGCTGGAGGCAAAATTCGGCGGGGAGTTCGTTTTTCTGATCCGCCTCCATCCCAATATCATGCGCTGCGCTCCGGAGCTGCTCCGCTATGACGGTCAGCGGCTGCACAATGCCTCCCCCTATCCTGACATTCAGGAGCTGCTGGCGGCAGCAGATGTGCTCATCAGCGATTTTTCCGGGTGCCTGTTTGATTTCGCCTTTGTAGGCAAGCCCGTTTTCCTGCTGGCGCAGGACTTGGATGCCTATCTTTCTCAGGACCGGGGCACCTATTTTTCTCCCCGGGAGCTTCCCTTCCCGCTGGCAACGGACGATGCATCCCTCGCTGCCTCCATTCACCAGTTCTCCCCGGAGGCCTATCGGAAGGACCTGCAGGTCTTTATGGAGTCCATCGGCTTTGAAGACCACGGCACCGGTGCCAAGGCCGTTGCAGACATCATCCTAGACAAAATTTACGGCCATCACTGACCCAAGCACAGGAGGAAGCCTTTTACAATGAGTCAAAACCATCAGGATAAAATTTTTTCCGGCCTGTTTTGGAAATTTGCGGAGCGGATCCTGGCACAAGGCATTTCCTTCGTGGTATCCATCCTGCTGGCCCGTCTGTTGGCACCGGAGGCCTATGGCATCGTGGCCATGGTCATGGTGTTCATCAACATTGCCAATATTTTTGTCACCGGCGGCTTCTCTCAGGCTCTGATCCAGAAAAAGGATGCGGACGAAACGGATTTTTCCACGATCTTTCACTGCTCCTTTGTTCTGTCGCTGCTGATCTACGGCATCTGCTGGTTGGCTGCCCCCTACATTGCAGCATTTTACAACACCCCGGAGCTGACCACGGTATTCCGGGTCTTTTCCCTGAAGCTGCCCATCTCTGCCTACAATTCCATCCAGCATGCCTATGTGTCCCGGCATATGCTGTTCAAGCGGTTCTTCTATTCCACCCTCTTCGGTACGCTGGTATCGGCGGCGGTGGGTGTGGTGATGGCCTTTATGGGCTTCGGTGTCTGGGCGCTGGTTGCCCAGTATCTGGTGAACTCTGCCATCGACACGCTGGTGCTGGCCATTACCGTGCCTTGGCGGCCCCGGATGCTGTTCTCCACAGCTTCTGCCCGGAGCCTGATGCGCTTCGGCTGGAAATGTCTGGCTGCCAACCTCATCGGCACCATCTACAGCAACATCCGCTCCTTGGTCATCGGCAAATTTTACACAGCCGAGGATCTGGCCTACTACAGCAAGGGCAAGCATTTCCCAGACCTGATCATGGACAACGTGGTGACCTCCATCACCTCGGTGCTGTTTCCCGCCCTGTCCCAGCACAGCGATGACCCCGCCGCCCTGAAGGCCCTGACTCAGAAAAGCATTCGCTGCACCGCCTATGTGGTATTTCCCATGATGGCAGGCATGCTGGCGGTGGCAAGGCCCATGATTTTGCTGTTGCTGACGGAAAAATGGGCTGACTGCGTGATCTATCTGCAAATGGTCTGCATCTACAACGCCCTGCGGGCCCTGTCCCAGACCAATTTGCAGGCCATCACCGCCATGGGCCGCAGCGATATCGTGCTGAAGCTGGAATTTATCAAGAAGCCCGTCAGCATTTCCCTGATCTTCCTTGCCCTGCCCTTCGGGGTGGAGGCAGTGGCAGCATCTTTGCCGGTGTCCGGCGCCTTTACCATGGCCATGAATATGCTGCCCAACCGCAAGCTCATGGGCTACGGCTTCCGGGAACAGATCGCAGATGTGGCAGCTCCTCTGTGGATGTCCGCCGTCATGGCCGCGGTGGTGCTGCCCATCCAGCGGCTCCCTCTGCCGCTGATCCTTGTGCTGGTGCTGCAGATCACCGCAGGCGCAGCCATCTATGTGGGCTTGTCCCTCATCACCAAGGACGAGACCTTCTATCTTCTGAAAAAACAGCTGCTTGGCAAGCTGGTTTCCAAAAAACGCGCCTGATTTCACAGATCCCAAACAAGAAAAGAGGTTATTGCTATGATGCTTAGGAAAGGCTGGCTGCGGCATCTGGACTTTATCTGCGTGGATGCGGCATCCATCGTGATCTCCCTGCTGCTGTCTATGCTTCTGACCACCTATGGAATGGATGTGCCCACCTTCCAGTTCTCCCGGCTGTTTATCCTGCTGCCTCTGACCTACATCGTCATCAGCATCCTGCTGGATAACTACAACGGTATTTTGCAGCGGGGCTACCTGAAGGAGCTGTATGCGCTGGGAAAGATGGAGCTGTTTGTCTTCTCTGTCTCCATCGTGCTGTTCTACTTTCTGGAGCTGATGGCGGATCTTCCCCGGCGGCTGTTGGTGATCTTCCTGCTGATCCACCTTCCCCTGTGCTTTGTCCTGCGGTTTAACCACAAATTCTACCTGCGCAAGCGCTACAGCAAGGTCAAGTACGCCCGGCAGATCGTGGTGGCTGCCACCGAGGAGGCTGCCACCAGCATGATCCAGACCATCACCCAATCCGCCATCCGCAATTACCAGTTCTTTGGTCTGGTGATCCTGGATAAATCCATGGTGGGTCAGAAGATCGGCGACGTGACGGTGTCTGCCGATAGGGAGGGCTTTGTGGACTACATCAAGACGCAGGTGGTGGACGAGGTGTTTATCAACCTGCCGGATGATTCCGCAGAAACGCTGGCTCTGACCCAGCAGCTGCTGAATATGGGCATCACCGTCCACATCTTTATGGAAAACTCCTACCAGAAGCTGCCCAACCGGGTCATCAGCAATGTCTTCGGCTATAACGTGCTCTCCACCACCATCAGCCCCGTCACCTTCCGCCAGTCCCTGCTGAAGCGGGTCATTGACATTGCAGGCGGTCTGGTGGGCTGCCTCATCACCGTGGTGCTGACGGTCATCCTTGGTCCCATCATCTACATCAAGTCCCCGGGCCCCATCTTCTTCTCCCAGATCCGGGTGGGCAAGAAGGGCCGGGAGTTCAAGATCTACAAGTTCCGCTCCATGTATATGGATGCGGAGGAGCGGAAGAAGGAGCTCATGGCTCAGAACAAGATCCAGGACGGCATGATGTTCAAAATGGACAACGATCCCCGGATCATCAAGGGCATCGGCCACTTTATCCGCAAGACCAGTCTGGACGAATTTCCCCAGTTCTGGAACGTGCTGAAGGGCGATATGTCCCTTGTCGGTACCCGTCCTCCCACTATCGACGAGTATCACCGCTACAGCCCCCACCACAAGAGACGGCTTTGCATGCTGCCCGGTATCACCGGCCTGTGGCAGACCAGCGGCCGCAGCAGCATTCTGGACTTCGAGCAGGTGGTGAAGCTGGATACGGAGTACATCGAAAACTGGAGTCTGGAGCTGGATATCAAGCTCCTGTTCAAGACCGTCCTAAAGGTCCTGAAATGCGACGAGGATGCCAGTTAATTGATTCCCGGCAGGACATACAAAAACGCCAGCAGTTTGAATCACTGCTGGCGTTCTTTTATTCATCATTTACCGAAGGCGCTTAATACATTCCGCCGCCCTGTGCTGCGGCTGCTGCCATAGCGGCATCGGCTGCGGGATCGGGCTTGTCCACCACCAGAGATTCGGTGGTCAGGACGCAGGCGGCGATGGAGGCGGCATTCTCCAGAGAGGAGCGGGTGACCTTGGTGGGGTCCACGATGCCGTTTGCGATCATGTCGCAGTATTCCTCGGTGTAGGCGTTGTAGCCATAGCCCACCTTGCCGCAGGAGCGGATCTTCTCGTAGACAACGGAGCCGTCCACGCCGGCGTTCTCGGCGATCTGGCGGATGGGAGCCTGCAGAGCGGCTGCAATGATGCGGGCACCGGTCTTCTCGTCGCCGTGCAGAGTAGCGATCAGCTCTTCAACAGCAGCCACAGCGTTGACCTGTGCGGTGCCGCCGCCGGCCACGATGCCTTCTTCAACAGCAGCGCGGGCAGCATTCAGAGCGTCCTCAACGCGCAGCTTCTGCTCCTTCATGGCCACCTCGGTCTGAGCGCCTACCTTGATGACAGCAACGCCGCCGGAGAGCTTGGCCAGTCTTTCCTGCAGCTTTTCCCGGTCATAGTCAGAGGTGGTGGTGGCGATAGAAGCACGGATCATCTGGGCACGGCCTGCAATGGCAGCGGGATCTCCGTCGCCGTCCACGATGGTGGTGGTGTCCTTGTTGACCACGATCTGACGGCAGTGGCCCAGATCGGTCAGCTGAGTCTCAGACAGCTCCATGTTCAGCTGGCTGGAAATGACGGTACCGCCGGTCAGGATGGCGATATCCTGCAGCATCTCCTTGCGGCGGTCGCCGAAGCCGGGAGCCTTGACGCAGACAATGTTGAAGCGGCCCTGCAGACGGTTTAAGAGCAGAGTTGCCAGAGCGTCGCCTTCCACGTCCTCCGCGATGATCATCATCTTGCGGCCGGCCTTGACGATGGGCTCCAGAATGGGCAGGATCTCCTGAATGGAGGAGATCTTCTTGTCGGTGATCAGGATGTAGCAGTCATCCAGAACGGCTTCCATCTTGTCGGTATCGGTGACCATGTAGGGGGAGATGTAGCCCCGGTCGAACTGCATGCCCTCTACCACTTCCAGACCGGTCTCAGCGGTCTTGGACTCTTCGATGGTGATGACACCCTCGGTGCCCACCTTCTTCATAGCCTCGGCGATCAGGTTGCCGATCTCCTCGTCGCCGGAAGAGACAGCGCCAACACGGGCGATGGCAGCGGAGTCCTCAACGGGAACGGAATTTGCCTTGATGGCGGCCACGGCGGCAGCAACGGCCTTGTCGATGCCCTTGCGCATGACCATGGGATTAGCACCGGCGGACAGGTTCTTCAGACCCTCCCGGGTGATGGCCTGTGCCAGAACGGTAGCGGTGGTGGTGCCGTCACCGGCAACGTCGTTGGTCTTGGTGGCGACTTCGCGGATCAGCTGGGCACCCATGTTTTCAAAAGCGTCCTCCAGCTCCACTTCCTTGGCGATGGTGACACCGTCGTTGGTGATCAGGGGAGCGCCGTACTTCTTGCCCAGAACCACGTTGCGGCCCTTGGGGCCCAGAGTAACCTTAACGGTATTGGCCAGCTGGTCGATACCGGACTGCAGCTTCTTACGGGCGTCCTCGCCGTAAACGATCATTTTTGCCATAGTAATGTTCCTCCTAAGAATCAGTCGGTGACGACAGCCAGGATATCATCCTGCTTGACGAACTTGTAGTCCACCTTGTCGATGGTCACATCGGTGCCGACGAACTTGCCGACCACGACGCGCTCACCGGCCTTGATGGTCATTTCCACATCCTTGGTGCCGGGGCCAACGGAAACGACCTCGTAGATGGCGGGCTTTTCCTTGTTGGTGGTGGCGAGGATAATGCCGGAAACAGTGGTTTCAGCGGCCTCGTACTGCTTCAGCAGAACGTTATCGGCCATAGGCTTCAGCTTCATTTGTAATTCCTCCATACATGTCAGTATATTTAGACCGCAGTTGAAAACTGCATTTATCTACATTCTTTAGCACTCTTTTTCTTTGAGTGCTAATACATAATACCCCATACAGAAAAAAAATGCAAGTGGAAAAATGGCAGATTCCGTAAATAATTTATTAACTAAAATGTGGCGTAGGGGAGGGTCTTGACCCTCCCGCCCAAATTGCATGGCAATTTGGGATTTCCCGAAGGGAAATATTGTATTATCGCTTAAGGCGATGTCATTTTGCGGAGCAAAATGACCGGGAGGGTCAAGACCCTCCCCTACGATTTACGTTTTTGCCATAGCCACCCGTTTTAATACCTTGATGAACACATCTCCGAAGCCCAGGCGGTCCACGGCAGTTTCTGCCACCAGGGGAATTTCTTTTAGAATTTGGTCCCCGGCTTTGACGGTGAGGGTGCCCAGACGCTGACCCTGACTGACCGGGGCTTCCACTGCTTCCTCCATGGTCAGCTCCATGGCCACCGCATTTTTCTGGCCCTTATCCACCAGCAGGGCAGCGTCCTCTGCCAGAACGGCGGAAACGGAATCGGCTTTTCCCAGCTTCACCGCCACCGGCTCAGCCTCCGTCAGCTCCGGTGTCACCACGGCAAAGTTGGCAAAGCCATAATCCAGCAGCTGCTTGCAGGCGGTATTCCGGTTGGCGGCGGTATCGGCCCCCATGACCACAGCGATGAGCCCCAGCCCATCCCGTTCTGCCGTAGCGGACAGGCAATAGCCGGCCCCGGAGGTAAAGCCGGTCTTCAGTCCCGTGGCTCCGGAGTAGAAGCGCACCAGCTTGTTGGTATTGGACAGCCCAAAGGTGCCGTTTCGGACGGTGTCCATCCAGATGGTGGTGAATTTCTGAATATCCGGGTGGTTTTTCAGAAGTTCTCTGGACATAAGGGCGATGTCATGAGCAGAGGTCCGGTGGTTTTGGGCATCCTCCCCGTCATCCAGACCGGTGCAGTTGACAAAATTGGTGTCCAGCATCCCCAGTTCCTTTGCTTTTTCGTTCATCCGGGCCACGAAGGCCGTTTCCGACCCTGCCAGATGCTCTGCCATGGCGCAGGCACAGTCGTTGGCCGAGCTGACGGCGATGGATTTCAGCATGTCTGACACCGACATGGTCTCCCCGGCTTTTAAGTAGATCTGGCTGCCGCCCTTGGCGGAGGCGGTGTCTGAGGCCGTCACCAGATCGTCATAGCGGATCTTCCCGGAGTCGATGGCCTCCATAATAAGAAGCATGGTCATGACCTTGGTGACGCTGGCGGGGGCCAGTTTTTCGTGGGGATTGGATTCATAGAGCACGGTGCCGGTGTTCACATCCATCAGCAGGGCACTTTTCCCCGCCAGATCCATGTCCACCGCCCGGACCGGAAGGCTCAAGGAACACAGCAGCAGCGGCAGCACCGGCAGCAATTGCAGAAAACGCTTCATAGGCTTCCCTCCAAAACAGTTCGTGGTACAGCCTATGGGCATAGGGGGACAAATATGCAAAAATGTAAATATTTTTTTGGGATTTGATATAGCTTTCTCAAATCAGGTATGGTAGAATGAGCATTAAGAGACGAAATGTTTCGAAACTTTTATGATCCATTTTGTGCGCCCCTTGGCCCCCTCTCTGAGGGGTGGTGCTCCGCGCAGCGAATATGCCATAGCAATGATTGCCAGTGGCAATCATACAATAATTCATTGGCATGGCGTAAGCCATGACTGGGGGAGTGCCCACCCCACTCCCTCCGTCTCCGCTTTGCGGAGCCACCTCCCTCACAGAGGGAGGCAAGAAACCCGGCGGGGATATATCCCCGCCCTACAGAATATATCTATACGGAGGAATTATACGATGAGAGGTATCCCTTCTTTGATCACGGACATTCGTAAGAAGGTCTTCACGGAAGTGGCCCGGATGGCTTATGCCGGCAAGGGCTATGAGGGCGTAGACGAGCTGCCCTACAAGATCGTCCCCGGCGACCGGCCCCTGCACCGGGAATCCGTCTTTCTGGAGCGTGCCATTGCCGGTGAGCGGGTCCGCCTTGCCATGGGTCTGAGCCTGCGGCCTGCCGACGGACGGCATCTGGTGTCCGAGGGCATGGACCATGCCGCCATTGCCCAGCAGTACTACGAGCCGCCCCTCATCAACATCATTCCCTACGCCTGCCACGCCTGTCCCACCAATCAGTACAAGGTCAGCAATTACTGCCAGAACTGTCTGGCCCGTTCCTGCGAGAAGGTCTGCCCCAAGGATGCCATCTCCGTCCGGAACAACCGCTCCTACATCGATCTGGACAAGTGCATCCGCTGCGGCAAGTGCGCCAAGGCCTGCCCCTATAACGCCATCGTCCACTTGGAGCGCCCCTGCGCCGCCAGCTGCGGCATGGATGCCATCGGCTCCGACGAGCACGGCCGGGCCGTCATCAATCAGGATAAGTGTGTGGCCTGCGGACAGTGTCTGGTAAGCTGCCCCTTCGGTGCCATCGTGGACAAGGGCCAGATCTTCCAAGTTATCCAGTCCATTCTGCAGGGCGATCAGGTCATCGCCATCGTAGCGCCCGCCTTTATCGGCCAGTTCAGCGGTCAGGCCTCTCCCGGCAAGCTGGTGACTGCCATGAAACAGCTGGGCTTTGACCGCACCGTGGAGGTGGCCATCGGTGCCGACATGTGCACCATCGAGGAAGCCAAGGACTTTATGGAGAAGGTCCCCGCAGAGCAGCCCTACATGGCTACCTCCTGCTGCCCCGCATGGCACGCCATGATCGAAAAGCTGTACCCCAGCGAGTTTGACAAGATCTCCATGACCCTGACCCCCATGGTCTTCACTGCCCGGCTGCTGAAGAAGCACTTCCCCGGCTGCAAGGTGGTCTTTGTGGGACCCTGCGCCGCCAAGAAGCTGGAGGCCATCCGGGAGACCATCCGTTCCGATGTGGACTTTGTCCTGACCTTTGAGGAGCTGATGGGCATGTTTGAGGCCAAGGACATCGACTGGGCCACAATTGAGGAAAGCGAAGGCCTGAATGAGGGTACCGCCGCAGGCCGTTACTTCGCCGTGTCCGGTGGCGTTGCCAAGGCCGTCACCGACCTTGCCCAGAAGGAGCATCCCGGCCTCGAGATCAAGACCGCCCGGGCCGAAGGCCTGCGGGATTGCCGCAAGCTGATGGCCATGGCCAAGGCAGGCAAGTACAAGGGATACCTGCTGGAAGGCATGGGCTGCCCCGGCGGCTGCGTCGCCGGTCCCGGCACCATTTTGCCGGTAGAGAAGGCCGCCAAGTTCGTGGAGAAATATTCCAAGGAAGCCGCCGTCGCCTCTCCCGATGAAAGCCCCTACCGCCATGTAGGTGAGAGCCTGGATTAAGTCATCCCCAAAATGCAGGGCGGGAAGCCCTGCATTTTCATTTGTAGGGTGCAGATATATCTGCACCGGGCGCTGTCGATTATTGAGACTTTGAATGGATGGCAGCATTCCTCGTTATCAGCTGTCCGTTCCGGTTAAGTGCTCAATAGATATAACTGTCCGGCGCGGATTTATCCGCGCCTTACAGCTTAAAAATAAATAAGAATAATTCTCATTTTACTGTTGACAAATCTTCATCGGCATGCTATACTCAATTCGTAAATAAGAATCAATCGCAAATAAAACACCCAAGAACAGGAGGTGCCGATGGAAGCTCACACGAAGCAATTCAGAAAACGCAACGCCATCCTGACCTGCCTGCAGGGGACGGATACCCACCCCTCCGCAGAAATGGTCCACGAAATGCTCCACCATGAGCATCCCGACATTTCTCTGGCTACGGTCTACCGGAATCTGGCCCTGTTCAAGCAGCAGGGACTGATCCAGAGTGTGGCCACCGTTCGCGGTATCGAGCGCTTCGATGCCAACACCGAGCCTCATGTCCATTTCATCTGCACCGGCTGTGATGCCGTGCTGGACCTGCACCAGATCTCGGTTCCCCATTTGGGGGAGGAGGTCCAGCAGACCAGCGGCTGCCGGGTAGAAAACTGCCAGCTGACCTTCACCGGGTTATGCGGCAAGTGCCAAAGCATCTAACTGTAGGGGGCGGCGTCCTCGACGCCCCGCACAGTAACCGCCTCTGTATTCGCCCCAAGTTTTGGCGAATCGGAAGCATGTCCCGCCGGGACGTCGAGGACGCCGTCCCCTACATTCTTAAAAAATAATGATTATTTGGAGGAAACTATTATGAAGAAGTTCGTTTGCAGTGTTTGTGGTTACGTTCATACCGCCGAGGAGCTGGCTGCTGATTTCCGCTGCCCCGTGTGCAAGGTCCCCGCTTCCAAGTTTGTCGAGCAGAAGGGCGAGATGAAGCTGGCTGCTGAGCACGAGTTCGGCGTTTACGAGGCTACCGTTGCCAACAACGCTGACATCTCCGCTGAGGATAAGAAGTACATTCTGGAGCAGCTGAAGGCCAACTTTGAGGGCGAGTGCTCCGAGGTCGGCATGTACCTGTGCATGGCCCGCATTGCCCACCGCGAGGGCTATCCCGAGATCGGCCTGTACTGGGAGAAGGCAGCCTACGAAGAGGCTGAGCACGCCGCCAAGTTCGCAGAGCTGCTGGGCAGCACCCTGGAGCCCAACATGAAGGCCTCCACCAAGGAGAACCTGGCATGGCGCGTTGACTGCGAGTTCGGCGCAACTCAGGGCAAGTTCGACCTGGCCGCCTGCGCAAAGAAGAACGGCCTGGACGCCATCCACGACACCGTCCACGAAATGGCCCGCGATGAGGCCCGCCACGGCAAGGCACTGCAGGGTCTGCTGAACCGCTACTTCAAGTAAGATAATATCCCCTATTTGGGAGGTTGAGGCAACTGCTTCAACCTCCTTTTTCTGTGCCCAGCCACCGCAAAAAAGAAAATGGAATACAATTTCTTCAACTATGTAACATTCACTTCTTCTCCGTGTATATATAGGCAAGAAAACAAAATAAAAACTAACTATAAAGGAGAAATACAAAATGATGAACGAAACCAATATCAAAAAAATGGAAGAACTTCTTGCCAATGAGGAATTTGCTCAAAAAATTGTAGATGCAGGGTCTTACGAAAAGGCATATCAGCTTTTTGTAGAAGGTGGCATGGATGCATCTCATGAAGAGTTTATTGCATATATTGAAGAGACTCGCAGAATTATGGTTGAAAAGGGTTTAATTTCTGAAGATGGCGAACTTAGCGTGGATATGCTTGATAAGGTTAGCGGCGGAGGAGTAGGAAAGGCTCTTTTATGTTGGGGACTTGCGGGTGCAGCATTCTACTTTGGTATGCCTCAAGCTGGTGCTCTTATGGTATTTGTTGGAATCGCCGCATGGAAAGCATAAAGTATGTGAAGCCACCGCTCTACCGAAGATGGCCCGCGACGAGGCCCGTCACGGCAAGGCTCTGCAGGGCCTGCTGAACCGCTACTTCAAGTAAGATAATATCCCCTATTTGGGAGGTTGGAACAAGTGTTCCAGCCTCCTTTTTCTGTGCCCAGCCAACAAAAATAAATTGGGAAATAATTTCTTCTATTATGTAACATTCACTTTTTCTCCGTGTATATACAGACAAGAAAGCAAAATAAAAACCAACTACAAAGGAGAAATACAAAATGATGAACGAAACCAGTATCAAGAAGATGGAAGAATTGCTGGCAAATGAGGAGTTTGCACAGAAGATTGCAGATGCAGGTTCTTATGAGAAGGCATATAAGTTGTTTACTGAGAACGGTGTGGATGTTTCGCTTGATGAGTTTTCCGAAGAAATCAAAAAAGCAGAACTGGACTTAAAGAACGATGGTTTCATCTGTGATGATGGTGAAATCTCGGCAGAACTGCTGGATATGGTCAGTGGCGGACGCAGCGTTGCTCAGGCATACAAACATTTTGCAAATTCTGCATACTATGCAGTGCGTGGAAATGCTCCAAAGAGCCTCTTCCATTATTTTGCAGGTATTGCACGCTGTATTTGGTAAAACTGCCATATTGGATACCAAAAATACATATAAAAAGAATGCAGTAAGACGGTAAATATCCCTCAAGACGAAGAACTTGGTGAGGATATGCTGGACTCGGTTGCTGGCGGTTCGAATATTCTCTACTGGATGGCTGTGGTCTGTGGAGGTGCAGTTGTCCTTGGCAGATTTGTGTATAAAATAATTAATCGTCGTTTGGTAAGAGTTGAGTGACGAGACCCGTCACGGCAAGGCACTGCAGGGTCTGCTGGAGCGTTACTTCAAGTAAGATAATATCCCCTATTTGGGAGGTTGGAGCAACTGCTTCAACCTCCCTTTTTCTGTGCCCAGCCAACAAAAAGAATTTGGGAAATAATTTCTTCTATTATGTAACATTCACTTTTTCTCTGTGTATATATTGGCAAGAAAACAAAATAAAAAACAATAATAAAGGAGAAATTATTATGACAACTACCAATATTAACGAAAAGATTCAGGAACTGTCTACCAACAAGGAGTTTATGGAAAAAGTCCAGAAAACTATCTCTATCGAGGCATATCAGCAGCTGCTGGCAGAATATGACATCGAAACCACTGTTGAAGAGCTGAAGTCTGGTTTTGAACAGATGCCCCCCCAGGTCAGTGAAAACGGTGAATTGACCGATGAAGCTCTGGATGCCGTTGCTGGAGGAAGAGGTGTAAATTGGTTTACCAAATTGAGCCTCGGTGGTCAGATTGGATGTACGTTAGCAATGATGGCATGTGCTACCAACCCGGTAGGCTGGTATATCGCTGCGTGTGCATGTGGCGGAGCGGCACTTTTAAGTATGTGCTAAACCAGTCCCGTCATGGCAAGGCTCTGCAGGGTCTGCTGGAGCGTTACTTCAAGTAAGAAAATAGCCCCTTTTATGAGGACAGAACTTCGGTTCTGTCCTCTTTCTTTTTGCACCCAGCCACCCAAAGTGGATAAAAAAGTGGATATTGACTCCCGAATGGTGCCCTGAAAAATGCCACAGGTGGATATCAAAGAAGAAACGTACCCGGTTGCGGACAGGATGTTCCGTAACCGGGTACTTATTTGTATGTTTACTTCAACTGGAAGAAACGGGTATTTGAATCTGTATAGAGGTTTTTATACTCCAAGTAGTAATCACTGGTAATATGGTCAGCATTGCCCACACAGACAAACATCCCATCGAAGCCCGCAGGCACCCGGAAGGCCAGAGTTTCCTTGCGCATCCAGCCAGCGTCGGTAGTATCCAGATAATCTGCGTCTCCCTGGAACAGGCAATCACTGTAATCTACACCAAGATAATTTACAGTAAAGCCCATGGAATAATTATCTTTGACAGTAAGCGATTTGTTGAAGCTTTCCATGTCGTAGTAGTTATTGAAATCGGTATAAGTAGGGTAGTAGTAGGGAGCAACACCCTGAAGACATTCTGTAATATGAGAAACCACATGCCATTCATAACCATCCATTGCAGGATGTTTTTCGTCAGAGGCAAAAATCTCATAGGATTCGATCGTGTAGGTAAAGTCCTGACCATCGATGATCATGGGATAGGCAACGCCCACTTCCTCTACGTTGAAGCTGAGCCCCATTACTTCAAATGCAGAAGTCCAGGGCGCTCCTTCTGTGGCTGCGCAAACGCTGCAGGTCTTGGGGGCCTGATAATTTGCTTCCACCCAGGTATGCTCCAGTGCTTCGCCTTCCGTCAGGCCACAGCCTTCGCAGGTCTTGGGAGCTGCGCAGCTGACTTCCGTCCAAACATGAGCCTGCGCTTCGCCCTCGGACAAACCGCATACCGTACAGGTTTTGGGTGCAGTACAAGTTGCTTCTTCCCAGTTATGACCCAGTGCTTCGCCCTCGGTTTCTTCACATTTGGTGCATGTCTTGGGGGTAATGCAGTCCGCCTCTGTCCACTCGTGGCTGCACTGGCAGCCGGTAAAGACGCAAACACACAGAATCATCATTGCCAGCAGGGAAAGGTATCTTTTCATAACTGTTCCTCCTTTTTTTATCTAATGTCAAAATATCATACTCCCTGGAGATAGTCAACAGTATTTGTCAGTTCGACTTTGTTTTAAGAAGGATCAAACATATGAAAATGCCCCAGCTCGCCATTTCTATTTATACATTGGTAAATGGTCATTTATTGCGTGCCGTCGGCCAGTGCTACGATGGCCTGTGCCAGAGCTTCGGCGGCGGTGAGGGCTTCGGCGTGGGTATTTCCGGCGGCGCCCACCTCTACGAGGACCGCGGCCGGGGCAAGGTCCTGATTATAGCGGGCAGCCCGGAATTGGAGGGGGCGGGTGATGCCGGGGTAGAGATTTTCTAACTGAACGTGAAGCTTTAAGGAAAATTCTAGATTTTTCTCGAAATTTTTAGGATTGACACCCATCACCAGCATCAGCTGGGCAGAATCGGTACCGTTTATCTGGGCTTTGGTACGCAGCTGCTTCGCGCCCTCCCCGGAGGCATCCCGGTGGAGGTCCAGCACCAGCGCTATGGTGGGGTATTCCTCCAAATATTGCGTTATGGATTTCCGGGCGTGGGAATAGGAGCCGTTATAGGAGGGATAGTCGTGGAGGGTCCGGTCTTGGATGGCGGTGATGCCGTTTTCCGCCAGAAGCTCCCCTACCCGGCTGCCGATGGACAGCATATTGTAATTTTCATCCTTCGTCCGCCACCGGGAGGTCTCGGTGTAGGCTTCCCCATTTTTAGTGTAGCTTTCCGTTGCATGGGTGTGGAGGATCAGCACCGTGGGTTCCTCCCGTCGCAGCTGCCACGTCAGAGGCGAGCGCAGCAGGGCAGGGAGGTCCACGGTTTTCTTCACGCCGTAGTAGATCTCCACTTCCTCCTCCCCGGTGAAGGAGGGCAGGGGAGGAGGCGGCATTTCCTCCGCCTCCGGCAGAAAAGGCGGGGGAGATTCCACGAAATCCGGGGAAAATACCTCCGAAGACGACGAAAACCGGACATCTCGTCCGGTTTCTAAGTATCTTAAGAAGGCTGGGATATGCACTTGTACAAGCTGGGAGGCCAGCGCCTCCGGCACTCCTGCGGTCCACAGCCGCAGCAGCAGCGCCGAAAAAACAGCACAAAGCCCCACCCGCCGGGCCCGGCGGTATTCCTTCAATGGCAGGCCTCCTTTGGGAAAAGCGTTGTAGGGGGCGGATATATCCGCCCCGGGCACCATCGATACCTATGTTTTGGGTTGAATGGTATATTTTATAATGTTGGATATTCAATCTGGTTAAACGCTCAGTAAATGCAACTGCCCGGCGCGGATATATCCGCGCCCTACATTAGTTGTTTTCGCCTTTTGGTTTCCATTTAGGGCGGGAGCGCAGCTCCACCCGTAATTTCTGGAAAAATTCCGTCAGCAGCTGTCCGCATTCTTCCTCCAGAATGCCGTATTCCACCGCGGGGTGATGGTTAAACTCCATGGAGAACAGACTGCACACGGAGCGCACCGCGCCGCACTTTTTGTCCGACGCGCCGTAGACCACCCGGGGGATCCGGGCATTGACGATGGCTCCGGCGCACATGGGACAAGGCTCCAGCGTAACATACAGGGTGCACTGCCACAACCGCCAGCCGCCTAAGGTGCGGCAGGCTTCGCTGATGGCCTCGATCTCCGCATGGGCAAGGGCAGACTTGTCCCCCTCCCGGCGGTTCCGGCCCCGACCTACGATCCGGCCATCCTTGACGATGACGCAGCCCACAGGGACTTCTCCCGCATCAAAGGCCTCCTTCGCCAGTTTTAACGCTTCCTCCATGAATTGCTGGTCCATGCTGTTTCTCTCCTATCATTCCAAAACACCATTGTAGGGGGCGGCCTCCCGGACGCCCCGAAAGGATATTGCACCTCGATGGGGCAATATCCTTCTATTTTTTCCTATCATTCTCAAAATCCGTCCATCGAGGCGGGACGTCGAGGACGCCGTCCCCTACAGTCTATCTTATCGGACTTTTGAGGAAATTGCAAGTTATCCTTTGGGAATGGTAATGGTCAGGACGATCTGGCTGTCGGTTTCCCTTCGTTCGGATACGGCGGGGATGCCGGAGAGCTGGATCTTCTGCAGATTTTGGGTCAGGGTGTTGAGGAAGGCACCTACGTTGGCCCTTTGGGGCTTATCCTCCCGTTGAGCCAGCAGGCCTTCGATGTACTTTTCCGCCCTGGCCACGCTCATGGACTGCCTTGCGATCTCGGCAATGGCGGCAAGCTTTTCCTCGTCAGCGCGAAGCTTCAGCAAGGCCCGGGCGTGACGTTCCGTCAGCCCCGCTGCCCGGAGGGCGGTGAGAACGGCATCGGAGTGCTTCAGGATCCGCAGCTTGTTGGCGATGGCGCTCTGGCTTTTGCCCAAGAGCCTTGCGATCTGCTCCTGACTCATATCATGACTTTGCATCAGCTGGCGGATGCCCATGGCCTCCTCGATGAAATCCAAGTCCTGCCGCTGCAGATTCTCCACCATGGCCGCCATGCCGGATTCCTTATCGTCCATGCTCATGATGATGCAGGGGATGTCCGTGACCCCCGCCAGCTCTGCCGCCCGGAGCCGCCGTTCCCCGGCGATAAGCTCATAGCTTAAGCCGCAGCGGCGCACCGACAGGGGCTGCAAAATTCCATGCTGGCGGATAGAATCTGCCAGCTCGTCCAGCGCCTCCGGCTTAAACACCTTCCGGGGCTGGGCCGGATTGGGCCGGATAGACCGGGCCGGCAGAAACACCACCCGTCCGGTCTCCATGTAAGTCTTCAGCTTCTGGCATTGCATTGCCCGTCCTCCCTCAGTATCAAGTGGGACCATTGTAAGGCAGCGCGCCCGGGAAAATCAGCGAAAACAGCATGGGGAAAAAGAGAATCGTGCGACAGGATTTTTCCTACTGTAGGGCGCAGATACATCTGCGCCGGGCACCATCGGCAATTGCGCTGTATAACCAGCCGCGCAAGGACTTGCAGCTGCCCGGTGCGGATATATCCGCACCCTACAGGGCAAAAAAACACCCGGCGTGAGCCGGGTGTTTCGTTATGCGCTTAAGTACAAATTACAGCTGGGGGCCAGCGGCGACCAAGGCCTTGCCTTCGTCGTTGCCGGTGTACTTGGTGAAGTTCTTGATGAAGCGGGCAGCCAGATCCTGAGCCTTGGTATCCCACTCAGCAGCGTCAGCGTAGGTGTTTCTGGGATCCAGAATGTTGGTGTCAACGCCGGGCAGAGCGGTGGGAACTTCGAAACCGAAGTAGGGGATGGTCTTGGTCTCAGCCTTCAGGATGGAGCCATCCAGAATGGCGTCGATGATGCCGCGGGTATCCTTGATGGAGATACGCTTGCCGGTGCCGTTCCAGCCGGTGTTGACCAGGTAAGCCTTAGCGCCGGACTTTTCCATCTTCTTGACCAGCTCTTCGCCGTACTTGGTGGGGTGCAGCTCCAGGAAGGCTGCGCCGAAGCAGGCGGAGAAGGTGGGAGTGGGCTCGGTGATGCCGCGCTCGGTGCCGGCCAGCTTGGAGGTGAAGCCGGACAGGAAGTAGTACTTGGTCTGCTCGGGGGTCAGGATGGAGACAGGGGGCAGAACGCCGAAGGCATCGGCGGACAGGAAGATGACGTTCTTGGCATCGGGGCCCTTGGAGGCGGGACGGACGATCTTCTCGATGTGGTTGATGGGGTAGGA
>JAFSCK010000022.1 GCA_017436785.1 Oscillospiraceae bacterium
CCGGGCGGGACAATCAGGAACTGTTCATCCCATTGTCCGGAAACCAATTTCTCCAGAATGCGGTTGCTGCCCTCCACATAGCCGAGCTCACAGCGAATCAAATCTGCTTGTTTCTGAATTGACTCCACATAGCTTTCTTCGTAGCAATCGAACACACCGGTATCGATAATATCTGCGTGGGTGTAGTCTGCGAACCACATGCCGAAGATTCCGGTACCTCTTTCCATACCGTATTCCTGGCGCAGGTTATCCAGCATCCGCTGCACATTGACTCCGCCGCATTCGCTGTCACGGAAATACATGTGCCCTCGCTGTTTCAGGTTGCCTTCCTGGGCATCTGTTTTCGTCAGAAGCATCGTGATGCAGTCATCCAGATTGGGAATGACAAGCTGCTGTCTGGCACAAATGTTGTCCAGTGAGCCGCCGCAGTAACCCATGGCGATCAGGACGGTTGTAATGGATTCAGGCAGCGCATTCAGCACATCCTGCAGACGTTGCCGCATATTTTTGGGCTGCGAATGAAGCGCTCTGTCCAGCGAATACACGGGGTAATTCGTCCCCATTTTTACTTGCGCTGCTTCCAGATGGCTTTCCAGGGAATCGCAGCAGACGATACAAGTGCTGTCCACGGATTATTCGGAAATGGTCTTTACGAAGGAATACTCGGTATCCGCGACGATGTCGGTAGCATCGACACCGGTTTGAGCGTATTCCTCGCCAATGTAGAATGCCCAGTAAGCCTTTTCAGCTTCCCAATCAGCGGTGATGCCGTTGACAGAAGTGACATACAGGCCATATTCGCTCTCATCACCTGCGATCAGCTCCACAGCCAGCAGAGCTTCGCCAACAGTCTTTGCATCAGTATGAATCAGGAACTTGGTAACAGTACCGTCCATATCCTTAACGGTCACATAGATGGTGGTTTCACCCTCACCCAGCTCGGTATAGGAAATGGTCTTGATCATTTCATAGGTAGCACCTGCGGTAATTTCGGTGGAATCAACGCCGGTCTGTGCATACTCACCGTTGATGTAAAATGCCCAGTAAGCGTTTTCAGTTGCCCAGTCAGCGGTGATGCCATTGACGGTAGTAACCATCAGACCCCAGTCGCTCTCGTCGCCGGAAACCAGCTCCAGAGCAACCAGTGCCTCACCGACGGTAGCGGCATCGGTGTGGATCTCGTACTTGGTAACGGTGCCGTCTAAGTCCTGTGCAGTGAAGTAGAAGGTAGTTGCACCCTCACCCATCACAGTGTAGGAAATGGTCTTTACAAAGCTGTAGGTTGCGCCATCGGTGATCTCGGTAGCATCGACACCGGTCTGTGCGTATTCGCCGCCCACGTAAAATGCCCAGTAGGCATTTTCGGTAGCCCAGTCAGCGGTGATGCCATTGACGGTGGTGACCATCAGGCCCCAGTCGCTTTCATCACCGGCGATCAAACCTTCCGCAACCAGAGCTTCACCAACGGTTTCAGCTTCGGAGGTATATTCGAAGGTGGATTCGGTACCGTCAAGATCGGTAACAACGACAGTAAAGGAAGCACCGACAGAATCAGATGCTGCGGGGGTAGACTCTGCGGAAGGCTCGGTAGAGGGTGTGGTATCAGGCGTGTCGGTGCCGCCGCAGGCAACCAGGGACAGAGCCATCACCAAAGCAAGTAAAAGCGCGATGATTTTTTTCATGTTCATTACTCTCCTTAAATGATTATGTTTCCCTTGGCCGGAACTCGCGGCGAATGGATACACGATTCATCTTTTCCGACTTGACTTCGTTTTTCTCTCACAATTGCGGCATTGGAAGAAGAAAGAAACGAAGCGTTCACGGCGGCGGACACGTACAGGAATTACACCTGTTTGACAGATCGTGTTGATCTCATAGCTTTGCTATGCAGAACATCCAGTGTAAGCTCCAGCTTGAGCGTTATGGTACGCTGACCGGCATGGCTACACTGTACGCAATGGCCACCTTCAACGAGGTGGATATCGACATCCTTGGTGTTACCGCCAACTCCATCTTCAAACCCAACGACACCGGAACGGCGGACAACACCATCGTGCTGACCCGAACCTATGACGGCAGCAAGACCATCAATGCAAAAACCACCGCCGGTGTGGGCAAAACTACATGGAACCTGAACGGTGGTCTGACCTTCCAGACCTTGACCCTTGACCTGGGTATTGCCACGGTTCGGACGGATATGGCGGACTTCCCCATTAACTGCCACATGGACTTTACCCTGGAAAACGGTCACTATGAGATCCCCGGCCGCCTGAAGATCATGCCCGGCTCCAATGTGACGGTTGGGTCCACGGCAACATTGAAGATCAGCGGAAGGCTGATCGTATTGGACAGACTGAAGCAGGAGGATATGAGCGGTCAGCGCTATCCCACCTATGAAGAACTGGTGGCGGCCTACGGTTACGGCTCCGGCAACCTCTATGTGGACGGTACCCTGCAGATCCTGGAGGGTGGTACCCTGGGCGGTGTGGTGCAGTCCAATTCCAACACCGGCATTCTGGTCATCGCGGAAGGCGCCTATCTGACCAACTCCGGCGATCTGGATGTTCTGGATCCGGTATATGATCTGAACGCGCAGGGAGACCATTATAAGGAACATGACTGGGTGCAGCAGGTTGGCGCTACGGGTACCTATGATGACAACACCGTGTGGATGAATCTGCCTGCCCGTATTTATGACGGCGAGAAGCTTGTTGCTCTTGAGCCGGGCACCTACAGTTCTTCTCAGAGTTCTGTGGAACTGACGGATGTGTCCTATGAGCGCTACTGCTCCAACGGCGTGACTGTCAGCGATGCAGTGGCCTATACCGGTGGCACTCGCGTGATGATCGCCTGTTCTGACTCCTTCACCCGCACGGTAAAGGGAACCTGGGTGAACAAGACCTCCGCAGTAGAGATTACCTCCAACACCGTGGCCGGCAGCGACACCACCGGTGTCACCGTGGACTGCATAACTGTCCGCAATGAGGACGGTACTACCACCCTGACCCTTACCCCGAAGAATGCTGATAACAGTGAAGTTACCGTCAAATACGTCCATCTGGTGAAATATGTGGTTGCCACCGGCACCGAAACCGCCCAGGAGACCGACGGCGTGTATATCATCCCCGCCGATGCCCAGAGCGTATCTATCGAGAGCGCCATGCTGGGTGATACGGATTTGGATGGCATCGTTGCCCCTGCGGACATTACCTTACTTGCTCGTGCTCTGGCAAATCTGGCGGATTTGGCTGAGCTTCAGGGCTTAACCGCAGACTCAAACGGAGATTTCATAATGAGTCCTGCTGATTCGACTAAGCTGGCACGGTTCCTTGCTGATCTGGATTCTTTGGGCTGATTTTAAAAAGGATGTTGATTATGAGAACAAAGAAAATTTTGACTATGGCAATGGCACTCTTTCTGCTGATTTCCATATTGCCAATAGCTGCACTTGCGGCCGAAACTGATCCCACGCTGACTGTAAATGTTTCTGCAATTGCTACGGGTGGATATGACTCGGAAGCAACGCTTAAAGCAGAGGTCTACGAAGAAGGCACTGTTTTTAAGGTGGACGATGTCTTTTATGTTCCCGTTGTTCTGACGAATATGGAATCTTTTGACGCAGCGGGTTTGAAAATGACATATGATGCGGATGTGTTTGAGTTTTTGGAATTCAAAACCTCGTTCTCACGAGAGGTCGAATTTGAAGGTGAAACAATAACCAGCTCGTTTGCGAAGACCTTGTTTTCGAACGACAATTTGGATTTAACCCCTAACGCTAGTACGCTTATCGTGTATTCCAGTACCGGCAATGCTGTTGTCAATGATGATACTGGCTATCTGTTCTTTGCCGGATTCAAGGTCATCGGCAAATCTTCTACCGGAAAAGAAACCATTGGCATTCAGTCTGCAGGTGAATATCAGGGCATTACAATGACCGATGTGACTTATGATGCCATCAATTATGTCGCTGGTACAGTCAATGTCGAGAAGGATGAAATTGCCTCTGCTCTGTCTTTCAAGGATGGCGAAGCCACCTACGAATTTGACACCCTGAAAGCAGATAACTATACTCTGATAGCTCCCGATGTGAGCTATCATTTCGCCGGCTGGTTCAGCGGTCTGACCGCGGACGGCGCAATGATCACCACCGATGCGCAGGGCCGTTACATCCTGAGCGATAAGGCTACCGCCGATGGTACTTCCTTCAATGCCACAGAGTGCCGCCCCAAGTACGATGAAAAGCCTGAGAGCGGAGCTTACAACGCCCTGTGGATCCACGAAGATGCGGAAACCCTCAGCGCCATGACACTGGAAGTGTATGAAACCAGCTTCAAGTATCGCAAGGTCACCTATACCGTGGATACGGAAGCTCTCAGCAACAACGAAGCGATCCGCTTAGCATGGAAGAATACTGCCGGCAACGGCCGTGTGAAACTGGTAAAGGACATGAAGGTTTCCGGACTTGGATACTATTCTATTTCCGGCACCGGATATAACAACGGAGCTGGATATATTACTCTCCCCCTGAAGCTGGATATGAACGGCTGTAAGCTGACTGCCGTGGACAGATACGATGCGGCTCTTTACTTCCATACCGGAACCAGCGGTAACGCACTGGAAAGCAGCTACGGTCAGGGCTGTGTGGAGCACACCTATTTTGGAAACTACTATACCAGCCTGTACATTGTGGAGGCAACGGGAGCATCCTTTGATGCGATCCGTGATGTGGACCTGATCTGCAACAATACGGTCTCCGCCACCAAGGGATTGTATTGTTCCCGGAGTACTATCGGCAAGATGGAGCATGTCAGCATTACGCTGTCTACCACCGGTGCCCAGGCTAACATTAGCAACACAGCTGCCATTTACGGAGAGAATGCGGCATCCAGAGGCACAACCTTTGGCAGTATCGACAACTGTACCTTCAGCTCCGACGGTTATCTCATCCTTGTGGAAAGCAGCACGGGTAATACCGTGGCAAACCTCGGCACCGTTACCGATTGTACCATGACCGCTACGGGAACTGCCGTCACCTCCCCCGTTTATCTTAAGGGCGGTCAGATCACCTTTGGCGCGGGCAATGAAGTGACTGCTGATAGCAGCGGCCTCTTCGCCGGCACCATCGCCACCGGCGAAAACGGTACGCTGGACTTTGTTCCCGGCTTTACTGTGAATTTCTACAGCTACGACGGCACCAAGCTGCTGTGGGCGGACCGCTACGAGACCGGCGAAACCCCGACAGCCCACTTGCTGACTTACAGTGTTGTCGGCGTCGAGACCTATGAGCATCTGGGCTGGTCCACCACCTTGGGCGGATCCGACCTGGTCGACCTTACCTCCCTGACAGCGGACACCACCCTCTATGCTGTCCGTGAAGCGGCAACTCTGCCTGCCGTTGTTTCTATGGCGCAGAACGGTGGAGAGGCGGTAGAATATGCAAGCTGGGATCTTGCAATGGACGCTGTAGATTACTATGCCAAGGCTGAGATCAAGCTTCTGGACGATGTGGAAGTAAGTGAACCCTTGTCTTCCGACCAAAGCTACACACTGGATCTGAACGGCCATACCCTGACCTATACTGGCAGCTCCCCGCTGTATGAAACGATGTATCAAAGTGATCAATCCTACTTCACACTCACCAGCAGTGCTGCCCAAAAGGGCACCTTTGTCATTGCCCAGGGCGCAAAGGGTATTGTGCTTTTGCATACAAGAACCGGGATTGTCTGCCCTGTGACGATCGAGAATGTAAAGATCGTGGCAAATGGTATGGCTGCGGAAACCGGCTGGAACAAAAATGGAGCACCGATTACCATTCAGAATGGTCATAATACGTATACGGTGACTGAGACCCTGACCATGACCAATGTGGAGATCGAAGCGGCAAACTGCCCCGCCGTGGAGTTCGGCATCGGACAGGCGGCAGTCACCAGCAAGATTCAGGCAACCTTCACCAATGTGAAGCTCTCCGGTAACCCCGTGGTTGTGGCAGTCAAGAGTAATAATATCCCCGGCACCAACCATGTGTTCCTGACCGTAGACGCAGCCTCCACCTTCAAGGGTGCTACGAACACCTACCCCATCCAGGAGACCAACGGCGACTTCGGCCTGACTCCCACCTACCCCGAGGGTTACACCCTGACCGCAGGCGCCGACGGTTGGTATTCCTTTGAGATTCCCCACATCTGTGACTACACCATCCTGAAATCCGATGAAACCGGTCACTGGTACGAGTGCGGTGAGAAGCAGTCCGAGAATGTCACCGCGCATACTGACACCAACATCGAGGACCACAAGTGCGATGTTTGTGAGTATGTCATGTCCACCTGCAACTTTGAGGACGGAATCTGCACCATCTGCGGAGAGGCAGAACAGCCCAATATTACCGTGACCAATCCCAAGAACGGTAAAACAGTCAATGATGAAATCGTTGCAGCAGAAAACGGCGGCTATACACTGACATTGTCCTGTGAAGATACCACGATGACTTATGTATATCTGGTGAAGTATACCGATGCCGACGGCGTTGTTTCTGGAAAGCAGAAGAACACTTCTGGTAAGTACAGTGATGGCGATTTTGCGGTTCCCGGGGGCACAATGGCTATCATGGTGGAGTGTGCACTGGCAGGTGACGCGAATTTGAATGGTAGCATAAATGCGCTGGATGTTACCCAAATAAGAAAGTATCTTGCCGAAACACAGACATTTACAGAGCTGCAATTACATGCTGCGGATGCTAATCAGAATAGTAGTGTTAATGCGCTGGATGTAACGCGAATCAGAAAGTATCTGGCGAAAGAATTTGAGAAATTCTAACAAATTTTTTCGAGGATAATATTTTTATGGAAGGACTATGGTTATGAAAAAAGAGTGAGTTCATTTGCTGTGGCACTGATGATGATTTTGTCAATCCTGCCATCTGCTGCATTTGCAGCTGAAACGGTTTCTATTACTGTTCTGACTTAGATTCCGAAGCATATGGATGACACCAACATGGACTTCCTGAAAGATCTGCACCCCTGGTCAGAGAAGCTGCCGGAGGAATGCCACAAGAAAATTTGAATATAACCGACGGGGCTCCTGATGGAGCTCCGTTGGTTGTACCAAAGACAATCCCCGGCTAAGCCGCGATGTCATCAAGTTAGTAACACTAGGCAAGGAGATGTAAAATGAAAGTAAGCGTTAATGCTAATAGAGAATAAAAACTCCGACTCCGAGACAATTCTCGAAGCCGGAGTTTTTATTCGCTATTAGAAATGGCGCTTACCTTTGTTAGGAAAATTTGTGCAACACAAAAAGCCGCTGGTCGATTTGTTTCTGATCAGAAACAAGGCTGACGCTGGGTTTTCCTGTCATGGGATCGAGGATTCCGATGGCAAGCGTCTTTCCCTCATAAGTGATTCCGTCCGGAAGCTCTGTGAGGGAAATTACAGACTCCCCGGGCGTCAAATCGATCTGCACCTCCGCAAGCTCCTGTATTGCCCCAAAGACGTTCACAAGATACAGCTTAACCGGGGTTTTAAAGTAGATGGGGGCGGAGCCGTGATTTTCCCACTGAAGCGTCAGGTGTTTTCCCTGTGTGCCGATTTCTGGCTGAAGGATCATCTGTGTGATGCCGATCCTGTATCCCAGAGTGTTCAGAATTCTGGGAACGGCGTACCGGTACAGAGGGGCGTCGTATTCGTTGCGCACTGGGCATTTGGGCCCAAGAAAAGAGGTGTGGGATGCTTCCAGCAGGGACAGTGTGGTTTTCAGATTGAGACCGCAGATGTACCACATGGGCAGGGAACTGGTAAACTCGCCACCTACCGGGGCGGTTTTCCAGAAGTCCGGCATGGCTGCCAGTGCCTCCGGCTCATTGGTCTGGGTGAATTCTCCGCCATTTTCGATCCAGTCCAGCCACTCCCGGGTGGAGTCGGCGTGTCCAGACATGTCATTGTACAGGCCGAAGCCTTTTTCCGCTGCCGGCGCAAAGGGCCGGCGCATCAGCAGTTTCGCATTTGGAAAGGCATCCATATAGTGCTGGACGTACTGCTCCCGGATCTCACTATCCGGGAGTCGCTGGATTCCGGCGGAGTAGAGGACATGCCATTCTCCCCAGTGTCCTAAGCTTCCCAGCTGCACATAGCTGACAAATCCATCGGAAAAATATTCTCCCAGTGCGGCGATAGCTCGCTGGTGACAGGCAATAAATTCTTCATTGGAATAATCGGGGGAGTAGCCCTTGCCATAGGAAATATTATAGTGATCCCCGTCACCTGTAAGGTCATACAGCCATTGGGGAATATCCATATGGGGTTCCTCCCTTGGATAATCACAAATAAACCGTAGGACGGCATGTTTTCCCTGAGACCTCCAGAAGGCGAGGTTGTTTTTCTCTTCAATGAACGAAAAGTCAAATTCTTCGGGATTGTCGGGCTGGAGCTCTGCAAAGGTAATATCGATATAGACCAGAGAATGTTCATCCGGCACAGCCAGATTGGTGGCTTCCACTGCAAACCCGATATATGGATTTTGGACGACTGTATCCGTCATTGAATATGTCTCCTGTATTCGGTCTTTCTCCCCGATTTCCGGCGCGGCTTGACCGCAGCCGGAAATTCCAAGTACGATGCTGTATACAAGGAGTGCCAAAATCCATCTGCGCATCATTTTACGCCCTCCGGCTGCTTTGCTTCGGACCTGCCAAGTGTGGGTGTCGGATTTTATGCATCTTCCCAACTATCCATCCTTGGGAAAATTTGGTATACTGAATAAAACGGTTTGTAATGCGGACCGATTTGACAAAAAAGGAGAGAAAAACACCATGGATGCCAAATATGAAGCCCTGTTTACCCCTTGGAAGGTGGGCAATGTGGAGATCAAGAACCGGATCGTTATGTGCCCCATGGGCGGCACCTCCCTGTTCGGCTGGTTTGAGCTGACGGGCTGCGGCTTTGATAAGGAGGCTGCCAAGCTCTTTCTGGAGCGGGCCAACAATAATGTAGGCCTCATCATCCCCGGCATTGCGCCCCTGCGGGATACCTTCTGGGGCAAATGGCTGTGGCAGAACCCCAAAATGTTTGACGAGCTGAAGGTCTTCATGGAAGAAATCCATAAGACCGGTGCCAAGCTTTTCATCCAGCTTACCGCCGGCATGGGCCGCAGCTGGGCCATCACCGAGCTGGTGGGTCCCCTGCACAAGAATAAGTTTACCCGGGCGCTGGTGAAGCCCATTCTCGACACCAGCCATGAGCTGGCCTCCCCCTCTGCCCAGCCTGCCCGCTGGGCCCCGGATATCATCGTGCCGGAAATGACCAAGGAGCAGATCCACGAGATCATTGAGGCCTTCGCCAAGACCGCCAAGCTCTGCAAGGATGCAGGCGTTGACGGCGTGGAGGTCCATGCCGTTCATGAGGGCTATCTTCTGGACCAGTTCGCCATCGAATTTTTCAACAAGCGCACCGACGAATACGGCGGCAGCTTTGAAAACCGTTACCGCTTCGCTGTGGAAGTGGTAAAGGCCATCAAGGAAAGCTGCGGCGAGGACTTCCCTGTGTCCCTGCGCTACAGCGTAGAATCCAAGCTGAAGGGCTTTGCGCAGGGCATCGTCCCCGGTGAGGATGCCAAGGAAATGGGCCGCGACATGGCAGAGTCTGAGAAGGCTGCCAAGTACCTGCAGGATGCCGGCTACGACATGCTCAACGCTGACAACGGCACCTACGACTCTTGGTACTGGGCCCATCCGCCTATGTACATGCCCCAGAACTGCAATCTGGAGGACGTTGCCCACATCAAGCAGTTTGTGGACATCCCTGTGGTCTGTGCCGGACGTATGGAGCCGGATGTGGCTGCTGAGGCCATTGCTGCCGGTAAGATCGATGGCATGGGTGTGGCCCGTCAGTTCCTGGCAGACCCGGAGTGGATCACCAAGCTTATCGAGGACCGGATTGAGGATATCCGTCCCTGCATCTGCTGCCACAGCGGCTGCTTCAACTTCTCCTCCTCCAAGGGCCACTACAATACACAGGACCTTACCGACACCATGGGCCTTGCCCGCTGCGCCATCAACGCCGAGACCATGCAGTCCAAGAAGCACTACATCAAGCCTGCCAAGAAGGTCAAGAACGTTGCTGTCATCGGCGGCGGCATCGGCGGCATGGAAGCAGCGCTGGTGCTGGCCAAGCGGGGGCATAAGGTGACCCTGTACGAAAAGAGCCACGAGCTGGGCGGTGTCTTCATCGCGGCAGCAGCCCCCTCCTTCAAGGAAAAGGACCGGGACCTGATCGCATGGTACAAGCGGGAGCTGACCAAGTACCCCTCCATCACCGTCAAGCTGGGTGCCGAGATCACGGACATCTCCGAGACCAAGGCCGACGAGATCATCATCGCCACCGGCGCTGTGGCCAACCGGATCCCCGTGCCCGGCATCGATCTGGGCATTCAGGCCATCGATTACCTCCGGGGCCGGAAGGAAGTGGGCCAGAAGGTGGTCATCATCGGCGGCGGCCTCACCGGCTGCGAGATTGCATATGAGCTGTACCTGCAGGGTAAGGAGCCTGTCATCGTGGAGATGCAGGACGACCTGATCACCACCAAGGGTGTTTGCCTTGCCAATACCAGCTACCTCCGGGACTTCTTCAATGCCAACAAGGTCCCCGTCCATCTGGAGACCAAGCTGTGTCAGGTGAAGGAAAACGGCGTGGAAGTGGCAGACAAGAACGGTATGCACTACCACATTGCTGCCGACAGCGTGATCCTTTGCACCGGCTACAAGAGCGCCCCCATCGCCGAGAAGGCCAAGCATGTCCATATCATCGGCGATGCCAACAAGGTGGGCAATCTGAGAAGCGTCATCTGGGGCGCATGGGATGTGTGCATGAAGCTGTAACCGGCGATCTGTGAATCGCCCCTACATTATGAAAAGGAGCAAGTTTTATGATCTTAACCCCTGAACAGCAGGCCATTCTGGACGGTTCCAAGGGCGAGGTCATGGCCAAGGTCATGAAGACGCTGGTCATGTACGGCGAAACCTTCGGCGCTGACAAAATGGTGCCTGTTACCTCCGAATATAACCATCTGGTCACCTCCTTCGGCCTGAAGATGATGGGCCCTGTCTTTGACCTGATGCAGCAGCTCATCGATGCCGGTGCCCTGTCCCAGCAGAAGTTCTCCGTGGACCCCCGGCCTCTGGATAAGAATGTCCCTGCCAATTTCCTGATGAATATCATCTTCAACAATTTCATGTACTCCAAGCAGGAAAGCTATGAAAAGCAGCTTGCCCAGCTGGGTCTGATGAACGAGGATGCCTTCACCTGCGCCTGCTATCTGGACCAGGTGGCAAACAAACCCAAGATGGGCGATGTGCTGAGCTGGGCCGAGTCCTCCGCGGTGGTCTATGCCAACTCCGTGCTGGGTGCCCGGTGCAACCGCAATTCCGGCATTATGGACATTATGGGATCCATCGCCGGTTTCGTTCCCTATTTTGGCTTGCTGACGGACGAGGGCCGCAAGGCCACTTGGATCGTGAAGGTCCAGTGCCGGAAGAAGCCTGAGGCTCAGCTTCTTGGCTCCGCCATCGGAATGAAGGTCATGGAGGATGTGCCCTATATCACCGGCATGAACCAGTGGCTGGGAACCGAGCTGACCGATGAAACCTGTGCCTATCTAAAGGACTTCGGCGCAGCCACCGCCTCCAATGGTGCAGTGGGCCTGTACCATATGGAAAACCTGACCCCCGAGGCCAAGGAGCAGGGCGCTGCCCTCATCGCCGAGGGTGCCAAGGTCTACATCATTGACGATGCCGAGCTGGAGCGGGTGAAGAACAACTATCCCGTCATGTGGAAGAACGCCGATGCCACTCCTAAGCTGTGCTTCATCGGTTGCCCCCACATGTCCATGCAGCAGCTGAAGGACTGGACCGTCCGGGTAGAGGAGGGCCTGAAGGCAAGCGGCCAGAAGAAGGTCACCATCCCCACGGTCTTCACCACCGCTCCTGCCGTGAAGAAGGAGTTTGAGCAGACCGAGTATGCCGACCGGCTGAAGGCCACCGGCGTGATCCTCAGCTACATCTGCCCGCTGATGTACATGAACAATCCTCTGGCAGGCAAGATGCCCGTCATCACCTGCTCCAACAAGCTGCGCACCTACACCACCGCCCGGTTCTATACCGAGGAGGAGATCCTTGTGAAGATCACGAGAGGAGGCAAGTAATATGAGAGAATTTCAGGGAAGAGTGGTTGCCCCCGGCACCGTCACCGCTCCGGCATTGGTATCCCATGGCGGTCTGAATACCTTGGCATCCTTCCAGAAGGCACTGCAGTTCGGTGACAAGAAGGCTACCTGCGGCGACCAGAATAACCCCGACCTCTACGGCAAGGAAATGCTGGGCAAGGCCCTGTGTCTGCCCCAGACCATTGGCTCCACCACCGGCGGCTTGGTGCTGTACTGCGCCTGCGCCATGGAGCGTCAGCCTGCCTGCATGCTGTTTTCTAAGCCCATCGATTCTCTGGCGGCTGCCGGTTCCATTCTGGCCTCCGTCTGGCTGGAGGGCGTCTCCATGCCGGTGGTGGACAGCTTAGGCGAGGAGTTTCTCAGCTATGTCAAAGAAGGCATGACCATCACCGTAAAGGAAAACGGCGTAGTCTGTGTAACCTGATATATCCAAACCCTTGCACGGTAAATACCTATGATAGAATCTGTAGGGGCGGTGATTCGTCGCCTGCGGGCGGATAATATCCGCCCCTACATCCATAGGATGCAGACAATTCCATAATTTAAAGGGGCTGTTGCATTGTTTTGCAACAGCCCCTTTTTTGAGATCAGAATCAGCTCTCCCTTTCCGGAAGCGTCAGGGCACAGCCCTTCAGCCGGTGGGGGGCGCTGTAGATGTTAAAACGGTTTTCCCGGGAGAAGCCCAGCAGGGTGATGCCTGCCTGCCGGGCCGCCTCTACGGCGGCAATGGTGGGGGTGGAGCGGGATACGATCATGGGCACGGAGATGGCGGCAACCTTCTGGATCATATCCATGGGAATCCGGCCGCTGGTGAGAATATACTTATCCCGGAGGGAAACGCCGCCCAGCAGGGCCTTTCCTGCCAGCTTATCCATGCAGTTGTGGCGGCTGATATCCACGCAGGAGAAGTAGGTGCCGCTGTCATCGCACAGGGCGCAGCAGTGGGTTCCGGCAGTGGCCTTTTGCAAGGTAGAGTTGTCGTAAAACCGCTGCTGATTGGCAAGAAGGATCTTGGGATCGAAAAGGACCGTGTCTGTAAGCGGTGTCTGGGGCTGAGTCGGGACCGGGGCCAGACGGAGCTTGGCGGTCCCGGCAGCCTCGTCCAGCTCCAGCGACAAAATATCTGCCAAGGTCCGGATATATCCCTGTGTATACAGGTGGCCCACCACCAGCTCCCGGCGCTCGCTGGGAGAACAGTACAGGGTCCTGACAGGCTTTCCGGAAATTTCCAGCGTTAATTCCACCTCGTGGACCATCAGATCCCGCATGGGCACATATTCGCCGCCGATATAGCGCAGGATCTCCAGCTTATCCACCAGAGCCCGGCCCTCACCCTCCGGCTCCGGGGCGGTGGTACCCAAGTATTTTTCGTATTCTGTGCGGGTGTTGATGTTGGTAAACATACGAAGCTCCTTATCAAAGCGGGCAGCCTCCTCTTCTTCGATGACGCAGGCCTGATTGCTGTAGATAAAGCGGAACAGGGAGCTGTTTCCCGTGGTCAGCCGATGGGTGATGTCCGGAAGAAGGGCTTGAGAGTAGAAGGTGTTGAAGGGCTCCATCCGGTCAGTTCGTTTGCAGGCGCAGATGTCTGCCCCGCTGCGCTGCAGACAGTCCTTCATGTACCGGATAAAGGACAGGTTCACCACCGGCATGTCGCAGGCCAGCAGGTAAACATACCGGCTGCGGGCATGGTGCAGTGCCGCATGGACCCCGGCAAGAGGCCCCTTTTCCTGATATTCGTCCCGGCACAGCCGGACACCCATGCCTGCATACAGCTCGGGCTTGGCGGTGACGATGAGAATGTCGGAAAATTCCTGTCGCAGCAGCTGGATCACCGATTCTAGGATTCTCCGGTCATCTTCCATCATCAGCTGCTTGTCGAAGCCCATCCGGGAGGATTTTCCTCCCGCCAGAATGGCGGCGGTGGCGAACATGGGAAGGTTTTCCCGGGACACAAAGGTCCCGGGAGTTTGATCAGCAGGATACATGGTTACGCCTTCTCGATCCGGGCAGCGCAGACCTTCAGCTCGGGGATCTTGGCAGTGGGATCGATGGCGGTGTTGGTCAGCATATTGGCGGGGCCGTCGGCGAAGTGGAAGGGCATGAACAGCACGCCTTCGGGCACGATGTCTGTGACCCGGGCTTCCACTACCAGTCCGCCCCGGCGGGAGGAGACCTTCACGCTGTCGCCGCTGAGGATGCCCAGCTTGGCGGCATCGGCGGGATTCACCTCCACATAGGAGCGGCCGGAAATGTTCATCAGGCCTTCGACACGGCCGGTCATGGTGCTGGTGTGGTAGTGGTACAGGATGCGGCCGGTGGTGAAGATCATGGGATAGTCCTTGTCGGGAGTTTCTGCGGAGGGACGGTAGGGTGCGGGCTTGAACAGGGCCCGCTCACCGCGGCTGAACTTGCCCACATGGAGGATGGGAGTGCCGGGATGGTCAGCGGTGGGGCAGGGCCACTGGAGAGAGCCCTTTTCCAGACGCTCGTAGCTCATGCCACCGTAGGAGGGGGTCACGGAGGCCATTTCCGCAAAGACCTCCTCAGCGGTATGGAACGTGTTGACATAACCCAGTGCAGCCATCACATCAGACAGGATCTCAAAGTCTGCCTTGCTCTGGCCCACGCAGGGGATGGCCTTACGGATCCGCTGGACACGGCGCTCGGTGTTGGTGAAGGTGCCGTCCTTCTCGGCGAAGGTGCAGCCGGGCAGGACAACGTCTGCCAGTGCGGCAGTCTCGGTCAGGAAGATGTCCTGAACCACCAGCAGCTCGCAGCGTTCCAGCGCGTGCTTGACATGGTTCAGATCGGGATCGGACATCATGGGGTTCTCGCCCATGATATACAGGCCCCGGACCTTGCCCTCTTCCACAGCGTTCATGATCTCGGTGACAGTCAGGCCGGGCTTGCCGGAGAGGGAAACGCCCCATGCCTTTTCAAACTTTTCCCGGGCAGCGTCGTTGAAGACCTTCTGGTAGGCGGGGAAATCGGTAGGCAGGCAGCCCATGTCGCAGGCACCCTGCACATTGTTCTGACCGCGCAGGGGATTGACACCGCAGCCGTACTTGCCGATCTTGCCGCACAGCAGGGCCAGATTGGAGGTGCCCATAACGCCCTCGGTGCCGGTGGAGTGCTGGGTAACGCCCATGGCGTAGTAGATACCGGCCTTGTCTGCCTTGGCATACATACGGGCAGCCTTCTTCAGCTCCTCGGCATCGATGCCGCAGATCTCAGCCACCACCTCGGGGGTGTAATCCTTGACCATCTCCACCAGTGCTTCATAGCCCTCGGTGCGCTCATCGATATACTTCTGATCCTGCAGACCCTCGGAGATGATGACGTTCATCATACCGTTGAACAGGGCTACGTTGGTTCCGGGCTTGATCTGCAGGAACACATCGGCCTCCCGGCACAGGGGGATCCGCCGGGGCTCTGCCACGATGATCTTGCCGCCCTTGCGCTTTGCCTGACGGATCAGGGAGCCGATGACGGGGTGGGTCTCGGTGGTGTTGGAGCCGGTGACGAAGACAACGTCCTGATCGGCAGCCTCGGCGATGGAGTTGGTCATGGCACCGGAGCCCAGTGTGATGGCAAGGCCGGCAACGGTGGAGGCGTGGCACAATCTAGCGCAGTGGTCAACGTTGTTGGTGCCGAAGACGGCGCGGACCATCTTCTGGAAGACGTAGTTATCCTCGTTGGAGCAGCGGGCGCTGGAGAGGCCTGCCAGTGCATCGGGACCGGATTCTTCCTTAATGGTCTTGATCTTATCGGCCACATAGCCGATGGCCTCGTCCCACTCGGCTTCGACCAGAACGCCGTCCTTGCGGATCAGAGGCTTGGTCAGACGGTCCTTGTGATTGATGAAGTTGTAGCCGAACTTGCCCTTTACGCACAGCAGCCCACGGTTGGCCTCGCCGTACAGAGGCTGGGCACCTACAACGGTGTCATCCTTGACCTGCAGCTCCAGCTGGCAGCCAACGCCGCAGTAGGTGCAGGTGGTGGGGACCTTTTTGGTCTCAAAGGCGCGGAAGCGGACCTTGGACTTGGGCAGCAGCGCCCCAACGGGACATACGGAGACACAGTTGCCGCAGGAGACACAGTTGGTGCCCCGGAGCAGCTGGTCGAAGGGGGTGGCGATCTTGGCCTTGAAGCCACGGTTTACGATGCCGATGGCAGCTTCACCGTGGAGCTTCTGGCAGACATTGACACAGCGCTGGCACAGGATGCACTGCTGAGGGTTATACGTAAAAAATTCGTTGGAATCATCGATGGGGTAGTCGTTCTTCACACCGGCGAAGCTGGTTTTCTCCACACCGTATTCGTAGCACAGGTTTTGCAGCTGGCAGTCGCCGTTCTTGGCGCAGCTGAAGCAGTCGGCATTGTGGGTGGACAGCATCAGATCCAGCACGCTGCGTCTTGCAGCGATGACCTTCTCGGACTTGGTGTAGATCACATTGCCCTCAGCCACGGGGGTGGAGCAGGCTGTGAACAGCTTGGGATTTCCCTCGATCTCTACCAGACAGATCCGGCAGGATGCCTCGGGGGTCAGATCCTTCAGATAGCACAGGGTAGGGATCTCGATGCCCACGCTCTGGGCTGCCTGTAAAATGGTGCTTCCCTCCTGCACCTGTACCTTGATGCCGTCGATTGTTACATTCAGCATAATATCCTCCTAATGATTTAACACAGATGAAATGGTATTTCTAAATATCCGTATCATACTATCAACGCATTATACCTGCTGCTTTCGGGAAAACCAATAAGGTTACAAGATTTTATCCATAGCATGATTCTATGAATAAATTATCGTAACTTTATTGGTTTTATTCCCGTGGGGTGGTATTATTTCTGTAACATAAAGACGAACCGGCAGTGAGCCAAATGTCAGCAAGCTACAATTTACTGTCATTCCGAGCCAGTGCGCACACTGGCATGGGAATCCCCAAGATCGAAGGAGATTGCCCCACCAGTCTGAGGACTGGTTCGCAATGACATTGCTAACTTAGTGACATTGGGCAGCGCGCCGGTTGGAACCGGAACCCCGGAGTCCGTGGGTTTCCGGCGCTTTTTTGTGATTACTCAACAATTCCAATAACAGGAGGTAACTTATGGCTCATATCAGCGAGGCCGGTGTCAAGAAGATTTGTGAGATCTGCGAACGCTACACAGATGAAAAGACGCCTCTGATGATGATCCTCAGCGACATTCAGAATGAATACGGATATATCCCTCTGGATGTCCAGAAAATCGTTTCCGAGAAGACCGGCATCTCTGTGGCAGAGATCTACGGTGTTGTCACATTCTATTCCTTCTTCTCTCTGGAGCCCAAGGGCAAGTATATTATCGGCTGCTGCTTGGGTACTGCCTGCTACGTCAAGGGTGCCCAGCAGATCATTGACAAGTTCTCTGAGATCTTGGGCATTCAGGCTGGCCAGACCACTGCCGACGGCCTGTTCACCATCGATGCCCTGCGCTGCATCGGTGCCTGCGGCATCGCACCCGCCGTTTCCATCAACGGCAAGGTCTATCCCAAGATGACCGTAGACAAGGTGGCTGCCGTTGTGGAAGAATACCGGGCCAAGGAGGTTTAAGTTATGAAAAATTTTGCTGAACTGGATGCTAAGATCTGTTCCTGCACCGAGGCGCTGACCGCCAAGCTGGAAGGCACCAACGGCAAGCGGGCGATCCTGCTGTGCGGCGGCACCGGCTGCCTGTCTTCTAATTCTCTGGACATCAAGGGAAAATTTGATGAGCTGGTGGCTGCAAACCAGTTGGAAGACAAGGTCACGGTCAATACCGTCGGCTGCTTCGGCTTCTGCTCTCAGGGCCCCTTCGTCAAGATCCTGCCGGAGGATACCCTGTACCGGCTGGTGAAGCTGGAGGACGTGGAGGAGATCTTCACCACCGACGTTCTGGGCGGTGAAGTGGTGGAGCGCCTGCTGTACATCGAGCCCAACACCGGCGAGAAGGTGGCAAAGCAGGATGACATCAATTTCTATAAGAAGCAGCGCCGCATTGCCCTCCACGGCGGCGGTGTTATCGATCCTGAGGACATCAAGGAAGCTATGGGCTACGGTGCCTTCCAAGGTTTGAATCGGGCACTGTCCATGGACCGCAAGGCTGTCATTGACGAAGTGTTGGCCTCCGGCCTCCGGGGCCGCGGCGGCGGCGGTTTCCCCACCGGCAGAAAGTGGATGTTCGCCTACGGCTCCCAGAGCGACCAGAAGTATGTGGTCTGCAACGGTGACGAGGGCGACCCCGGTGCCTTCATGGACCGCTCCATTCTGGAGGGCAATCCCTATGCCGTCATTGAAGGCATGATGATCGCAGGCTACGCCATCGGCGCATCCGAAGGCTATTTCTATGTCCGCGCCGAGTATCCCATTGCGGTCAAACGTCTGAGAAATGCCATCCGTCAGATGAATGAGATCGGCATTCTGGGTGAAAATATTATGGGAACCGGCTTCAGCTTCCAAGCCCACATCCGTCTGGGCGCAGGCGCCTTTGTCTGCGGCGAGGAAACGGCCCTGCTGAACTCTATTGAAGGCAAGCGGGGCATGCCCCGTCCCCGTCCTCCTTTCCCCGCTGTCAAGGGCCTGTGGGATGAGCCTACCATCGTCAACAACGTGGAGACGCTGGCTTGTGTTCCCTACATCCTGCGGGAGGGCGCTGCCGAGTTTGCCTCCTGCGGCACTGAGAAGTCCAAGGGCACCAAGGTCTTCGCTCTGGGCGGCAAGGTCAACAACGTGGGTCTGGTGGAGATCCCCATGGGCACCACCCTCCGGGAGCTGATCTACGACATTGGCGGCGGCATCCCCGACGGCAAGCAGTTCAAGGCCATCCAGACCGGCGGCCCCTCCGGCGGCTGCCTGACTGCCGCAGCACTGGATGAG
>JAFSCK010000118.1 GCA_017436785.1 Oscillospiraceae bacterium
ATACCTTCTCTATTCTCTACCGAAATTATAAGATTGCTTCTGTCGATGCTATCGAACAAAAGCTCATTGAACGACACATTCGAAGACTGTAACCTATGTGTCTTCCCTATGTGTTACCTATGTTTCTCTTGACATATATCCGCCCCTACACTGCTCCAGAAGACTTTCTCCCTGTTCGCAGTGCAGACCGTAACGAAATACGCTCTCGGCGTGGCATAATCATAGCCATCTATGCGAATCTGTTTCCGCTTTGGTGCAGTCATTCGTTCAGCATCTTCGCCAGCTTACAGGTCACCTCTGCGCAGCGGTGGGCGGCAATGCGTTCGAAGGTGGGGTAATCCATTTCCGCGCTGTCGTCAGCCTTATCGGAGATGGCCCGGAGGATGACAAAGGGAATGCCGTTACGGTAGGCCGTCTGGGCAATGGCGGCACCCTCCATTTCCGTGCACAGGCCATGGGTCAGGGCGATGATCCGCTCCTTTAACGCCTTTTCTGCTACGAACTGGTCGCCGCTGGCAATACGGCCCACCTTGGTGTGGCCTGGATTGACGCTTTCTGCTGCGGAAAAGGCATAGTCCATCATGGTTTCATCTGCCGGGAAGGCGATAACATCCATGCCGGGGACCTTGCCGCTGGGGTAGCCAAAGGCATTACAGTCAAAATCGTGATACATGGCATCCCGGCTCACCACCAAATCGCCGATGTCCAGCTCTGCGCAGAGGGAACCGGCGATGCCGGTATTCACCAGATGGGTCACGCCGAAGCAGTCGCACAGAATCTGGGCGCAGATCGCTGCATTGACCTTGCCCACGCCACACTGGACCACCACCGCGGGCAAGCCCTCCAGCGTACCTTCATAGAAGGTACTTCCGGCGATGTTTTTTTCCGTCTTATTCTCCATACGGCCCAGCAGGATCTCCACTTCCACCTGCATGGCACCGATAATACCAAGTTTTGTCATTGTTTTTCTCCAATCTTCCATATTCATTGACGCGCAGCGCCCTTGGATTCCCCCGAGGGGGAAGGCTTTTATTCCGGATACACCAGCCGGCTCTCGTCAACGCTTTCCAACAGGGCCGCATATTTTGCGCCCCAGTAATTTGCCATGGGAAGGTTCATATCCAGATAATTTCCGCAGTCCTTGGCGCTGGCACCGGGGACCTCCCCACGGAAATCCCGGATGAACCGGAAGCAATCCAGCACCAGCGGCACCACATCCCGGGATGCGTAATCGCCTGCCAGAAGCAGGTAAAAGCCTGTCCGGCAGCCCATGGGACCAAAATACAGCACTTTTTCCTTCCAGTCCGGCTCATTGCGCAGATAGGTCGCCGCCAGATGCTCCATGGTGTGCATCTCCGCCGTGTTCATCACCGGCTCGCCGTTGGGCTTGGTCAGCCGCAGGTCAAAGGTTGTGACAGTTTCCGCACCCACCTTGTCCTTCCGGGAAACATAGAGCCCCGGCTGCAGCTTGATATGGTCAATGGTAAAGCTTGTTATTTTCTCCATGGTCATTCTCCTAGTTTTTTAAAGTGTGGAGTGTGGAGAGTGAAGTGCGGAGTTCACTGTCTTTGTAGTGGCCGACAACATTTTCCGAAGTTCTTCACAATCCGTATACACACTTTGAAATTGGCTTTTTGTTAGATATTCTGTTTCTTCCAACAATTCCAACCAGTATTTCGTTTCCGCACATTCCTTCAGGGCGATATACACCTTTGCCAGAAAGTCCTTTCTGCTGATCGCGCACTCTGCCTCTGCAAGATTGGCTCCAATACTTGTTCCGCATCTAAGAAGCTGCTTGGACATTACAAATTCCCGCTGTTCCTCACAGAGATATCGATATAATTTAATGATCCTCACTGCAAATCTTTTACTTTTATACTTCGCAGTATGTTCCATCGCTCCACTCTCCACTCTCCACACTTTCGTCCTTGACTGTCAATATATCATATTCCCTCCTCTTTTGCAAGAACAAGGCGCGGGAGCGTGTCCCGCGCCAAGATTTAAAATTTTCCGCTTCTGCCGGAGCCGCCGCCACCGCTGTGGGAACGGGAACCGGAGGAGCCGCTGCTTTTGGGAATCACCCGGACCGAGCGGGTCTGATGAGTAAAGCGGTCCTTCTGGTGCGTCAACTGCAAACCGCCTTTGATGTAATGGCTGGCATTGGATTGGAGCTTTGCCGTCCGCATTTGGCTCCAGAAAACAAAGGTCACAATACCGGAAATACTCAAGGCTATGGCCACAAACAGCACCATCAACGGTGCCGGACTCTCCCGTACCGGCTCTCCCGCCGCGGCCTGCCGCAAAAAGTCTTCGCTGGCTGCCAGATAATCATAGAAGCCGCCGTACCAGTCATTTTCCCCGAAATTGTCCAGAAAATACTGCTCCAGCTGCTCCTGCCCATAGGCATCGAAGGCATACTCTGTATTTTCGCCATAGAAGTAGGTGGCAAAATCCCGGTGGCGCATGCTGATCAGCAGGAAGATACCCTCCCGGGCTTCTCCCCAGCCCAAGCGCCGGTCATGATAAATATTCCATGTCACATCGAAAACATCGGCGTTCCAGCCGTAGGCCTGATAATCCGCCGTGGTCATCATGTATATCCCGCAGCCGTAGGCATCCCCGATGGTCTGGGCATAGTTTTCCAGTGCCTCCCGTTCCGTATCGGACAAGAGCCTTGCTTCGTCAAACACATATTGGGTTGTGGCACAGGCCGGTGCCGCCAGCAGCACCATCAGCAGAACGGACAGGAAAAGAATCGTGATTTTACGCATAGCCATCCCTCCTTAAACCAGTATGCAGGCCAGAATGGCTGCCAGCGCACTTAGCGGTGCCGCCAGCACCGCAAAGAATGCCAGTGCCTTTTTCTTGCTGGCGGGAAGATCGCCGGCAGTCTTTCCCGTCTGTCCGTTTACCGCGAATAAGTAAATGCCTTCCTCCCACCGGACGCTCAGCAGCCACACCGGCAGCAGGGCATAGTGGGCCTTTCCCCGCTGAAGAGACACATTTCTGCGGCGCAGGTCCCGCATTTCATAGCCCAGAACGCTCTCGTACATGGCGTTTTCCAGTGACTGGATACACCGCTGGTCTGCCCTCGCCTTGGTCTGTTCCACAGTCAGGTCGTACTTATCTGCCAAGAATCCCGGCAGATAGGCGGTCGAGAAGGGTTTTAAGTCCTCATAATAGAAGGGTTCAATGGCATCCATATGGGCATCCGGCATTTTGCTGGACGCGTCCACAGGGACTTTCTCAAATCGCAGGCTTCCCTGCCTCTCTATCAGGAAATGGCTGATCTCCGTGATCTCCTTATCTCCGCTCCGGAATCGATGGCTCCGGGTACCGTGGAACAGGAAGTCACCGCTGACCGAGCCATCAAAGAGCCAGAAGGGCACATAGACACCCTGAATTTTCTCAATGGTGTGGGTATCGAGGAAGGTCTTGGGCAGAAACAGCTTCCCCTTGTAATGCCGTTTCAGTGCTGCGATGGCATCCTGCTTTCCCAGCTTGAAGGGGATCACATGATCCGGCTTCAGCGTGCCATGGAACTGCCCCGGGATCACCGTGGGATTGCCGCAGTAGGGGCAGGCGGTGGCTGCCGTGGTTGCCTCGCAGATCAGCTCCGCACCGCAGGAGGGGCAGCTGTAGCTGCGCATGGAAGCTGCATCCTCGCCCCAGTCCCCGCTGATATCAGAGGTATCCCAGTCCGGTGTTTCCTGCAGGATATCCCCTTCCGTTTCCTCCATTGCTTCTGCTGCCTGCTGCTCCTGCTGCGCAAAAAGCTTCTCGATCTCCTCTACGGTAAAACTGCTGTCGCAGTATTCACATTCCAGCTTTCCCGATGCTGAGGAATAATGCAGCGGACCGGTACAGGCGGGACATTTGTGGTTGGTAATGGTATTTGCCATATGGGTTTCTCCTTTCGGAAAGGCCGCGTAATTATCCTACAATATCCCCTGTATCGAAGGGATCGCCGCATTCCGGGCAGAACCGGGGGGCCTTGGTGGGATCTGCCGGCTGCCAGCCGCATTTGTCGCAGCGGTACTGCGGAACACCCGCAGGCTTCTTTGCACCGCATTCCGGGCAGAATTTCCCCTTATTCACGCTGCCGCAGGCACAGGTCCAACCGGCTTCCGGCTTTTTCGCACCGCACTCTGTGCAGAATTTTCCGGTGGCTACATTGCCGCAGCTGCACTGCCAGCCGTTGGCAGCGGGTGCAGGAGCGGGAGCGGCGGGCTGTTGCTGCTGACCCATCTGGTAAAGCTGGGCGGCATTGACGCCGCCTGCCTGCTGGGCCATACCCATGCCCATAAAGCCCATCATAGCGCCGTTGGGATTTGCCGCAGCGGTCTTCATGGCTTCGCCCTGAGCGGCAACAGTATAGGCAGCTGCCATATTCATGTTGCGGAAGACCGCTGTCTTCTGCAGTTCCTTTATCATGGCTTCATCTTCCGCAGAAGCATTGACATTGGACACGCCGAAGGACACGATCTCAATGCCCCGGAGATGGCGCCATTTGGCTGTCAGAACCTCATTCAATGCCTCGGCGATCTCCATGGTATGTCCGGGCAGAGCAGAGTAACGGATGCCCTTGGCAGAGATCCGGGCAAAGGCAGGCCCCAGTGCGGTAAGCAATTCGGTTTTCAGCTGGCTGTCCAGTGCCTCCCGGGTATACTGGGTCGTCACGTTGGCAGCTACGTTTTTATAGAACAGCATAGGATCGCAGATCCGGTAGGAATACTCGCCAAAGCAGCGGATAGAGATCTCGATATCCAGACCGATGTTATTGTCCACTACCCGGAATGGCACAGGGCTGGGAGTGCCATACTTGTTGCCCATCAGCTCCTTGGTATTGAAATAGTACACTCTCTGATCCCGGCCCACATCACCGCCGAAGGTAAAGCGGCGGCCCATGGTTTTGAAGGTTTCCTTAATGCTCTCCCCCAGCTTTCCGGTAAAAATAGAAGGCTCAGCAGAGCTGTCATAGGTATATACACCGGGTTCTGCGCAAAATTCCGCGATCTTTCCATCGTCCACGATCATCATGCACTGACCGTCCGCAACCGCGATACCGCTTCCGCTGGAAATCACATTGTCGTGGCCCTTCGTATTGGAGGAGCGGCCTCCCCTGCTCTTCTGGCCCTTGACCATGAGGACATTTTCCGGCAGCGCGTCACAGTAAAAATATTCCTTCCACTGGTCTGCCAGCACACCACCGGCAGCACCAAATGCAGCTTTGATAAGACCCATCGTTCATTTCTCCTTTACAAAAGTTTTGTTCCATTTTCTATTGCAATTTTATCAGAAAATCGCATCCTTGAAAATAGCCCCGGCTTATTTTTCTTCCCCTTCCTCAAAATATATGCACATTGTCCAAGAAATCTGCGCCGATATTGTTGATTTTGGATGCAGAAAAACCCAGATACCGACATGGTATCTGGGTAAATATAGGAACCAATAGGAAATAGACTGGAAAGAACTCTCCTCTTCATATGTTCGGCTCACCAAACGCCGAAAGGGACTCGATGCCAAATATCTCATCAACGGTGAGATATTTGTAAGGTGTGGTTGGGGCCCTGCCCAACCAGCAAATGTCCACCAGACATTTGCATTTGATTGTTCGAGTCCCTGCCGACATAATATTAAAAGCAGATACCCGAATGGGTATCTGCTTTTAATGGTACGCCGAAAGGGACTCGAAACACCGAGGTGTCGCTCGGTCCAGCCCTCGCGAGCGGCGCTCACCCGCGCCGCAATTTATTGTTCTCGTCCCTCAAGACATAAAAATAATCCGAACCCGCAGATGTGGTTCGGATTATTCTTCTTTGGTACGCCGAAAGGGACTCGAACCCCCGACCTACTGATTCGTAGTTAGAGACAGGCCGTTTTATAGCGTTCTACACCGTGCGATAGGTTTCGATATCGTATTCAATTTCATGGTAATTCCTAACATATCGTGTGATATCGTCTGATATCTTGGGAGTGGTTGTGGCCCCAAATTGGCCCAAAATTTTTAGTCTGTTTTATGAGGCATAATCATACACAAGTCCGCTCCTGGTTCTGCCCGGAGCGGGCTTTTCTTATTCTGTGGCGGCGGCATCCCGCTCCATGGTCTCAGTCATTGCCCTGAGAATAAAGCTGTTCAGCGATTCGCCCTGAGCTTCTGCATGGGCCTTAAACACGGCTTTCTGTCCATTAGGGACTCTGACACGCATTTCGTCGAATTTCTCTAGGTATTTGTCTGTGGCCTTCCTCTGCGCTGCGCTGACCTTCTTTTCACTATCTGCCATTCTCTCCGCCTCCTTTTGGCCCAAAGTGTGGCGGCGGCCTTCAAGCTAGGTCACCTTCTCCACCGTACTTGTATTATACCACACATTTCTATATGTGTCCATATAGAAATATCAATAAATATATGGGTACATATTTGTGCAACATCCCATCTTGATATATGGGAACATATATGGTAACATATAGACATGAAGAAGAGGACAGCCCAATTTCAACACCGCCTGTTGTAAGTCCCACATCAAACACAAAGGAGCGGAGGCAGCCGGAAAGACGGCGAACAAAATCAAGGAGGATAACACTATGAGTATGAACGAAATGGAAGCCAAGGTAAACGAATTGCGGGAACTGCGCCGCATGGCTGACGAGCTGGCGGGTGAGATTGCCGCCCTGGAGGACGGCTTAAAAGCCTACATGACCGCCAACGGTGCCGATGAGCTGCACGGCCCCACGTTCCGGATCACCTGGAAGGAAGTCACCAGCAGCCGCCTCGACAGCAAAGCCCTCAAGGTGGCGGCTCCGGAGCTGTGGCAGCGTTTCAGCAAGCAGACCACCGCCCGCCGTTTCGTCCTGGCATAAGAAAAGGCCCTTGCACCAGCCGGCAAGCAAGAGTGCAAAGAGCCTAACCCCGTCAGTCTGAGGGGATGCCCTTATTATAAGGCTCCATCCCCTCCAAGTCAAATAGAATTTGGAGGTACATAATGCAAACCACAACCACCATCAAGGCCTACGCCTACCCGGTGAAGATCAAGGATCACCGGAACGGCGTGTCCAATTCGGACACAATCGTTATCCCGGCCGAATGGCTGCGCATCTGCGGCAGCATGGGGCTTGAAATCTGCGACGATAAGCACATGATTTACCGGGCATACAACCGGAAGGGCTTTGAGGTACTAGAAGTCGGCAACCGGCGCAGGATCACGCTCAGCGTTGACCTGGAACGCCTTTACATGAGCCAGACCATAGGCGCGGAACGGCTGAAAGCTGCCATGGATGGCAATTACAGCAGCTAAGCGGTCAACATATGGATATGCTGAAGGAGATTTCTGACTTTAGGATGGTCTGGAGGAAGGAAAAAGGAAAGGAGCTAAGCCAGGGCTTTAACAGGCTTGCAGCCGAGCTACAGGAGATCGGCAATATATTCACTGCCCAGGGGCGAGCCGATGCAGCTGCGGGCGAAATGCCGCGGTTTCCTGTCGTCTATTTTATGGTCTTTGCCGCTGATCCGCCAGAAGACTCCCCATTATCGCACTTAATGAGATTATGCTATGAGGAGGGATATAATAGACAGCAGGAAGGACTCACCAGATAAAACAGGACGCCACTGTGTCTCGTTGAATAGAATCCCTCCACGGGTATACCTGTGGAGGGAATTTGTTGTCAAGATTGTGTCCGAATTGGACACAATTTACCAGGACATTCCGCGAGCTGCCGGGGTTACACCATTTATAGGGTGATTTAACCATTTGTGGCGGGATATAACCCGAAATGGGCATAGTGTCGCCGGACTTTGTGTGCAGCTGGCACGCCCTTTGCGGGGCCGGAACTGAGTCTCAAAAGACTTCCACCGGTTACCGGGAATGGGCCTGTTTACCGAAAATGGGGAGGGGGTCACGCGCGCGACCCGTGCATCACACCGAACTCCCCTCATCGGTCCCCCGAAAGCAAGGCCGGGGCATCGGCCAGGGGGGCACACCTAGGAGAATTTCCTCCCGCGCGCGAGCTTCCGGTTTTGTCGGGCCTTCCCTCGGTCTCCAAATTCCGCAGTAAAACCGTTTTCGTGGGGCGGGGGCCAAGCGCTGGCTACGCACACTCACGCCCAAGCCGCCACGGCAAATTGCACAAAGCAGAGCCGTTTTTCTGCGTTCAAACACGCCGTTTCCGGTTCACAATCGACCCGTTTTGTTGTGTCTTTCCCGCTTACTTGCATTATACCCCGTCAAAAACCGTTTGTGAAGTTCTTTTGTTATTTTCTACACCCTGTGACGAGAAGTTAATAACCACCACCAAGGAAAACGATTGGCCTCGTGGCGGCGTTATTGACTTTGTGGGCGGTTTTTCTTGCTGTAAACCTTCCCTTTACTCTTGTATGACTGCGGCTGCTGCGTGTCCCGTGGCATCCGATAGAACAGATATTCCATGGAGCTGCCGTATATTTCGTTACAGTCTGCGCCGCTGGATATCTTTTCTGCGCCCATGGGCAGCGCGATACCCTCGAACTCGCTGCACCAATGCCCGTCAATAACCGGCTGTTCCAGGTTCGTGCTGGGCGTGTAGGCCCTGGCCCCGTTTCCCTTTGCACCGGTGCGACTTTCCTTTGTGACATAGTTTGCAAGCCTCTGAAAGGTTGTCAATTCGTTGACCTTCATCGGACTTATATACACTTGACCGTAGGGCCAAAGGCTTCTGACGGCCTCGTAGTCCTCCTTTCGCAGATGGAGGAAACAATGTGTATGTAGCCGTGTCGGCGTTTCTGCGCTGTCCTAGGCCGCTGTGTCCAGCTGTTCCCACCGTTTACCCTCCCGCCACGGCGTTATTTCCCAGCGGTTCCCCGCCACCGGAGCGGCAGCGGGGCAACTGGTCAGAGGTTCGCCCTCAATGGTATAGATGTACTTAAACGGCCTATCATCCCGGCTCAAGGCCTTTTTCAGACTGCGAATATAGCCGGTGAAGATCGCCTTTGTATGCTTACGGTTGGCGGGTAGTGCTTCATCGGTGAATGTGAACGTACAGAAACAGGCTTCCTTACTGTCAAAGTTGGCACATAGTAACAGCTGGAGGCGTTCTGTAGCATTCTTGATATTGATATACTTCTGCGCCGTTGTGGTGGCGGCTTGCTTCGCTGCCTTTACCGGTTTACTGTCTCCTGGAAGCGGGCGGCTGTACCTGGCAACTAACTTGTACCGGCCAGCCGTACGAATACGCATATAAAACTCTTTCGGCATGGCCTACCCTTTCCGCCCGGTCCGGTGCAATGGCAGCTGATAAAGCCAATGCGTTTTGATTTTCTTAGCGTATTCATTGATCAGAGATTGCCGATAACAATAATATCGCTGCCATTTCTCACACCGCCACTTGCAGCGGTAATAACTCGGCGGCGTGCAGCCTTCACACGGATATGCAGGATATTCCATAGTGCTTTTCGTGCAGCTGCTTGTAATACTCAGCCGCCGCAGTTCTGAGTACATCGGGGGAAATATCCCAGTCGGGACACTCGCCGCTACTAACCTCTTCCGTTTTGGTACAATAGGTTGTACCTTTACCCCGCCAGAGGTTCCACTCGCATGTGCTACAGTGGTGCGGGATGCTGCTTTCCAGAAATTCCCAGGGAATACAGAAGCGGCCCGGCACGGTGAAATCAAACTCGAAGAGTAAAACCTCCCCGGCTTCCGTAGTCAGGCCAATGCAGGCATACTCCTTGCCCCCGCGCTTATCATCGGGCAGCGGGTACAGCGTATAGCGTTCCGGAACCCTCCCGAAATGCTTCCGCAAAAGGTCATACTGCTGTTGTGTGTTCATCGATTCTCCTTTCATGGCCCGCTATAGGGCCACAAGCGGCCCCATGCGCGGCGTTATCGTTGGTTATGTATGTGGTTCAGCCCGCCTCAATGCGGCGAATGCCAGGAGCCGCCACGGTGGCGGGGCGGTTGTCTCCGCCATCCTCGCAGCGCAAATACCGCTCAAGGTTTGGAAAGTAAATAAGCTGCTTATTTCCTGCCTTTCGGACAGGAACCGCGCCGGACCTCACCCAGCGGCGGAGGGTGCTCTCTGTAATGGGTAACCCCTCCGCTTTTGCCCTGATTACGGCCTCGCGGATGGTTACAACATCAGCCATTACGCCACCTCCGCGCTTTCTGCTGCCAGCTGATCGATCACAGATAACACCTGTTCTCGCTCATTCGCTGCCAATTCGCGCCGGAGCTTCCGGGAAAATGCAGAGTCCGCCATACCCAGAGCTTCCGCCACCATCCACAATTTCACACCGCTTTCCTTTGCTCTTTCTCTGATCTCGATGTTTGCTGTAATAGGCATACTTTTATCCCTCCATGATAAATTGTTGTTGACATCAAGCATAGCTTGCATTACAATAACAACAGCAAGTATTGCTTGTCTATCTAAAGCATACCACGATGCGTTAACAATAGCAAGTGTTATTTGTCTGTTTTGTAAAAGTGCAACACTTTCTTGCATTGGAGGTTTTAATACTATGGCACGCAAGCAAAGCAGCCCCGCTAATTCCAACAAACCTTTTCCGGCTGCGCTTCGCACACTCATGGAAGAGCGGAACACCAGCCAGAAGGACTTAGCCGACTACTTAGGCAAAACTCGGCAAGCCATTTCCTTGTATTGCAACGGCGAATCTGCTCCCGATCTAGAAGCATTGGTGAAGATCGCACAGTATTTTGATACTTCCACGGATTACCTTTTGGGCCTCTATCCATACCCGCACAGGGAGTCTAGCGCAGTTGACGAGCTGGGATTTTCTCCCGCCACGATTCAAAAAATCAAGAAATCCAAAAGCGAGAGTGAAAGATTTGAGGAAGTCTTGTTAGACGGAGAGTCCCAGCCCGCAGACTTCGACACATGCTATTGTTCTCACGGTGCGCTAAGTCTATTGCTTAATACCACACTAGATTCCCCCATTTATACAATGCTCGCTCTACTTGCTAGACGAATAAACTCACTAGAGTCTGTTACAATTCCGGAAAATCTAACAGCGCATGAACATTTAATAAACAGACTAGGCGCTGCCGCTGACGATATGTCCGTGAGTGCAAAGCTAACATGTGAGCTTTTCAACAAATACCCAGAACTAGCCGGAATGTTCCGAATTTCTTTCGGCGAGCAGAGTCTACGGATGGACATTGACGATATTTGCAATATCTTCCGTAGACATATCGAAGAGATAACCGGCTACCGCGCTTTCATGGAGAGTAGAAAGCCGAAGGGAGGAAACATCCGTGGCAACGATTGAGAAAATCACCGGCAAAACCGGCATAACCTACCGCATTACTGTGTCGGGTGGTTTTGATACCTCCGGAAAGCGCATCCGCCACAGGATGAACTATAAGCCAGAACCCGGCATGACAGCACGGCAGACAGAAAAGGCCGTTCAGAGGGCAGCAGCGGACTTTGAGCGCAGCATTGAACAGGGTTTCTCCCTGGACAACCGGCAGACCTTCGCCGATTATGCCGCCTATGTAATTGACCTGAAGGAGCGCACCGGCACGAAGCACCGCACCATTGCAGGGTATAAGGGGTTACTGATCCGGACAAACCAGGCAATCGGACACATGGCACTGCAGGACATTCGCGCGATCCACCTTAACCGGTTTTATCAGAACCTTGCAGAAACTGGCATCCGGGCCACAGCTGCCAGAGCCACAGCAAAGCCCACCTTCCGGGACTCTCTGAAAGAGAAAAAACTATCCATGGCAAAGGTTGCCCAGCTTGCCGGTGTGGCGGAATCCACCGTGAATGCAGCCGGAAAGGGTAAAACAATTCTAAAAGACAGGGGTACAGCAATCGCCCAGGCGGCGGGGATCCCCTTCGATGATCTGTTTACCACAGACGAAAAGAACGAGCCGCTTTCCACTACCTCCATCCTGGCATACCACCGGTTTATTCACATCGTACTAGCCCAGGCAGAAAAGGAAATGCTTATCCCCTACAACGCAGCCGACAAAGCAACCCCGCCACAAAAAGAAAAATCGGAGGTTGGAACATTCCAAACCTCCGAATTGATAGCCATCCGGGATGCAGCTGCAAAGGAGCCGGTCAAATGGCAGACCATTATTCACTTGCTCATGATTACCGGTTGCCGCCGTGGCGAGATCGTGGGCCTCAAATGGGAGAAAGTAAACTGGAAGGACTCATCTATCCGCATTGACACAACACTGCTATACACCCCGGAACGCGGCGTGTATGAATCCACCACAAAGACAGGAGCCGAAAGAACAATCAAGCTCCCAAAAGAGACAATGGACTTGCTCCGGCAATATCGCGTGTGGCAGCTGGAAACCCGCCTTGCAAATGGTGACCGGTGGAAAGAGACTCCCTATGTCTTTACCGGCGAGTGTGGCGGCAGCATGGCCCCGGACACCCTCAGCGGCTATCTGACCCGGTTTGAAAAGAAGTACAATCTCCCCCATATCCACGCCCACAAGTTCCGGCATAGTATGGCCTCCGTGCTTTACTTCTCCGGTGCTGATCCCGTCAGCATTTCCAAACGCTTGGGACACGCCCAGGTAAGTACCACCCAGAACATCTATTCCCATCTGATCGAACAGGCCGACACCCAGTCGGCGGAGCGCATTGCGGACGCTGTTTTCCGGTCTGCAAAGCGCACCGGATGACCCAAATAAGGGCATTGACCCAAAATTGGCCCAAAATGAAAAAGAGGCTGTTTACAAAACAGCCTAAAAAGTATGAAAAAAGCCCGGAATCTTGCGATTCTGGGCTTTTAACGTGGTACGCCGAAAGGGACTCGAACCCCCGACCTACTGATTCGTAGTCAGTCACTCTATCCAACTGAGCTATCGGCGCATGTCTTGGCGACTGAGATATAGTAGCACATCTTTCTCAAAAATGCAAGTACTTTTTTTATTTTTTTCAAATTATTTTTACTGTCCTGATTTTGGCTCCTTGACAGGGCCTTTTGCCCCTTGTACAATAGACAAAAATGTAGAATGGGGGTGGGAAAATGGAATATTTGCGGGAGCTTCCTTCCCTGCTGCTGCCGTGGTACTGTGAAAACAGACGGGAGCTGCCTTGGCGGGCGGACCGGGAGCCTTATCATGTGTGGCTGTCGGAGATCATGCTGCAGCAGACCCGGGTGGAGGCGGTGAAGGGGTATTATTCCCGGTTTCTGGATACCCTGCCCACTATTGCAGCACTGGCAGAATGCGATGACGAGCTTCTGCACAAGCTCTGGGAGGGGCTTGGCTATTATAGCCGGGTGCGGAACCTGAAAAAAGCCGCTCAGGTGGTGATGGCGCGCCATGACGGCCTGTTTCCCCGGACCCATGCCGAAGTGCTGGCGCTGCCGGGCATTGGAGACTATACCGCCGGGGCCATCTGTTCCATTTGTTATGGTCTGCCCACACCAGCGGTGGACGGCAACGTGCTGCGGGTCTTCTCCCGTTTGACAGATGACCCCTCCCCCATCGACCTTTCTCCCACCAAGCGAAAGGTCACGGAAGTGCTGGCCGCCATTTACCCAGCTGAGGCCGGAGATTTTACGCAGGCGCTGATGGAGCTGGGTGCCACGGTCTGCGGTCCCAACCGGAAACCGGACTGTGAACGCTGCCCCTGTAACAGGATCTGCCGGGGCTATGCCCATGGGACTGCGGAGGTCCTTCCGGTCAAGGCCCCCAAAAAGGAAAAGCGTCAGGAAGACCGCACGGTTTTCCTGTTCCACTGCGACGGAAAATATGCACTGGAAAAACGGCCCAGTAAGGGGCTGCTGGCGGGTCTTTGGCAATTTCCCAATGTATCCGGACAGTTGGACACCGCCGACGCGCTGGCAGAGGCAGAGAAAATGGGACTTCGGCCTCAGGATCTCCAGAAGGAAATCTTCCGAAAACACATTTTCACCCACATTCAATGGAATATGAAGGGTATTTATCTGGATGTTGCCGAAACCGGCGGTGATTTCCAATGGTTTACAGAAGATGAAGTCACTGCCGCCGCGGCGCTGCCTACGGCATTCCGACAATTCTGGGAGGAGAGATAGAGATGTTTGATTACCATATGCATTCCCGGGTGTCTTTTGACGGTCACGACACCGGCGAAGCCCTTGCGCAAGCGGCTTTAAGGGCTGGACTGAAGGAGATCTGCTTTACGGATCATTTGGACTATGATCCGCTGGAGCAAATGGGGGTTCTGGCCTTTGATACCGCTGCTTATAACGCGGAATATGATGGACTGGAAGTTCCCGGCTTAAAGATCCGCCATGGCTGTGAATTTGGCATGACCCCAGAAAATGCAGAACAGTTCCGAAAAGACCTCCAGCGGCGGCCCTTTGATTTTGTACTGGGCTCCATCCACTTTGTGGATGATCTGGATGTGTACTACCCGGAATGGTGGGCAGGCAAGACGGTTTTTCAGGCAGAGCGGCGGTATCTGGAGGCCACGCTGGAATGCATCCGCATCCATAGCGGCTTCGATGTGCTGGCCCATCTGACCTATATCGCTAAGACCCATTCCCATCCCGCTCCCCGTCCGGTTCCCTATGAGGAGCACAAAGAAATCATCGATGAGATCCTGCGAACACTGGCCGCCAAAGGCAAGGGACTGGAAATGAACTCCAGCGGTATGGACCGCTGCGGCGGCTTCCTGCCCACGGCGGATATCTTCCGCCGCTTTCATACGTTAGGCGGCGAGATCGTCACCATCGGTTCCGATGCCCACACTGCCAACCGGGTGGGACAGTATTCCTTCGAGGCCTGCGAAATTTTGAAGGATATTTTCGGATACGTCTGTACCTTTGAAAACCGGAAGCCGGTTTTCCATAAGCTGTAATCTGTCATCCTGAGCGAGCACAGTGAGTCGAAGGACCTACGCACTTCGTGCTCCGCTCAGGATGACATACTTTTTCTACGGAAGCACATTGACCTCGCTCATCAGCAGCATGCCTGCCAAAAAGCCCTGAGAAAAGGCGGTCTGCTCGTGCTCTAAACAAAGGTCGCAAACCAGAGAAAAAACTGCATCATATTCCTCCCGAGAAAGCATGGCAAGACTTTCCCGGAGCTTTCCAAACATATCCCGCAACTGCCGGGAATCAAAGCTGTTATGCTCCGCCAAGACATCGTGAAGCATTTCCAGCAACGACGGCATGGAATCCGCTTCCCGCACAATGGGATGGGTGTCCAGATAGTCTAATACCTGATGGATGTGGATGGGCATAAATTTCTCTCCTTTTTTTGACGCAATTTCTTCGTCATTTTTTCATATCATTATAATTCAATGATATAATTTTGTCAATACTGCGTCAGAGGTGAGTCAATTGAAAGATAATCTTCCGAGATACACACTTCGGATTCCACAGGTATTGTTGGATAAAATCGGATACATCGCTGATTTTGAAGGCCGAACAAAGAACAAGGAAATTGAGCAACTAATTAAAAAGAGAATCTCTGAGTTCGAGATGGAGCATGGTTCCATCCCAGAAACACCCACCGCAACAGAATAAGCCCCCCCTCATGTCATCCTGAGCGAGCACAGCGAGTCGAAGGATCTACGCACTGACGATCTCCTTAAGGGAAATGATAGTGCGTAGATCCTTCGACTACGGGCTTACGCCCTCCGCTCAGGATGACATACTTTTTTGCGTATATTGGTAAGGCTCAATCTAATCGGCGTTCGGCGGGGTCATGACCCCGCCCTACAATTTTGCTGGTGCATCCACACGTAACTCCCAATTCCTAACTTCTAATTTCTAACACCACCCTCCAAACTCCCCGCCCCCACCGCTTATCGTCACAATCACCCGTCTTCATACCACGCACAAATGTCTTTTTGTAGATAATTCCGTTTTCTTCCAAAAAATATTGACATTCTATGAATTTCCAATTATACTAGGCCTTGTATTTTGAATAGTATTGCATTTTTTGGAAGGAAGTCAACCAATGGTAAAAAAATGGGATGTCACCATTCCCAAGCTCTCCGGTGACAAGCCCCGGCTGGCCTATATCTGGCTGCCGGAAGATTATGAAGAAGCCAAGGACAAGCGTTATCCCGTCATGTATATGTTTGACGGCCACAACGTGTTCTTTGATGAAGATGCCACCTTCGGCAAGTCTTGGGGGATGGCAAAATATATGAAAGAAAATCCCAAGGATCTGATCATCGTGGGCGTGGAGTGCAATCACGAGGGCAACCGCCGTCTGGTGGAATATGCCCCTATGACCTACACCAACTCCGAACACGGCCACATCAAGGGCAAGGGCAGCATCATGATGAACTGGCTGGTCAGAAGCTTAAAGCCCTATATCGACGAAAATTACCGCACCCTGCCGGACCGGAAAAACACCATCATCGCCGGCTCCTCCATGGGCGGTCTCATCGCCCTGTACGGCGTGACGGTTTATAACCACACCTTTCAGCGGGCTGCCTGCCTGTCTCCCAGCCTCTGGGTGGCACCGGGCAAGGTGCTGGAAATGGTAGCCCGGGCCCATATCCGCCGGGATACCACGGTATATATGGACTATGGCGAGCTGGAAATGTTCAACCACGCCGCCACGCAGGAATCTATGATCTCCACCGCCCACCTGCTTCTGACCAAGCGGGTGAATCTGGCTTTGCGGATCGTCCCCGGCGGCAACCACAGCGAGGCCAGCTGGGAAAAGCAGATCCCGATTTTTATGGACTGTCTGGGGTTGTAGGTGCGGCTGTCATCCTGAGCGAGCGAAGCGAGTCGAAGGATCTTCGCACTTGCTCCGCTGTATAATGTAAAGGAGAACGCACATGTATTTCGTTTACATTCTTGCCAATTGGGATGATTCCGTAATATATATCGGAGTTACCAGCAATCTGGAACGCCGCTTATATGAACACAAAAATGGACTTGCAGATGGCTTTACCAAGCAATACAATGTCCACAAGCTGGTCTATTATGAACACACAAGTGATGTATACAGTGCCATTTCCAGAGAGAAACAATTAAAGAAATGGACACGAGCAAAAAAGAATGCACTAATTGAACGCATGAACCCAGAATGGATGGATCTGTCTCTTGCATGGAACTGACGATACCGCAAAGGAAACCGTCAGTGCGTAGATCCTTCGACTTCGCTGCGCTCCGCTCAGGATGACAGCGTTTTTGCTATTTTGGAAAACTAAAAACATTTAGGAGAAATATATTTTTATGGAAATTCGTTACGAAAAGCATTGGAGCGGTCACTTAAACCGTTGGATGGAGTTCAAGATCTACGGCAGCACCGGCAAGCCTGTTCTGTTCGTCCCCTGTCAGGCTGGCCGCTTCTGGGATTTTGAGGGCTTTAATATGCACCAGACTTGGGCTCCTTGGATCGAGTCCGGTGAGGTCATGGTCTTCTCCTGTGACTGCATCGACAATGAGGCTTGGGCTGCACAGGGTGCTGACAACCGCTGGCGCATTGAGAACCACGAGAAGTGGTTCAACTATATCACCACCGAGTTGGTTCCCGCCATCAAGCACATCGCAGGCACTGCCAACGGTTACGATCAGGGCATCATGACCTTCGGTGCTTCCATGGGTGCCATGCACGCTGCCAACCTGTATTACCGCCGTCCCGACCTGTTCGACCGCTGCTTCGCCATCTCCGGCCTGTATGACAACAAGGAGTTCTTCGGTGACTACTGCGACGATCTGGTGTACAACAACTGCCCTGTGTTCTATCTGGCCAATATGCCCGAGGATCACTTCTACATGGACATGTACCGCAGCCAGAAGAGCCTGATCGTCATCGGTCAGGGCGCTTGGGAAGAGCCCCTGCTGGAATCCACCCGGAAACTGGACACCGTCTGCGCCCAGAAGGGCATCCCCACCCGTTTCGAGTACTGGGGCCACGATGTCAACCACGACTGGCCTTGGTGGCATAAGATGGTCCCCACCTACCTGCCTTGGCTGCTGGGTTAACAAGCAAAGAGAATCTGTAGGGCGGCTTGCCCTCAAGCCGCCGCAGAACCCACGATAACCTCCTGCGTTGTACTTCGGACAACAGCATCCTGTGGATGCCCGGCGGCTTGAG
>JAFSCK010000119.1 GCA_017436785.1 Oscillospiraceae bacterium
TATACCTACCAAGAAAATGCGGCAATCAAAAAGCTGACTTGCAAATAAGCAAGCCAGCTTTTTGTTATTTCCACTTTTCAATCAAATTCCGGATCTGAGAGGCAAGTTTTGCGTTGTCTTTATTGGTGCGGCCTTTGCAGGTTTTGACAAAGGCGAGGAGTGCTTCTGCGGCTGCCAGCAGATCGCCGTAGACCGCACGTGCGCGGGCAGAGCCCTTTGTCTGATCTTCCCGGCGTATGGGTTTGGAATCTGCAAACACAGTCATTCTTCCGGTTATCAGATCGTACTCCGTGCCGCTGTAGGGTGCTTCCGCATAGTAGCCCATCTGGGTCAGCAGCTTCTGGAAGATCATACAGGCAGCATCATCACCGTGATTGACAAATACCATCTGCGGCTTCTCCTTGAAACCTGCCAACCAGCGCAGCAGCCCTGCCTGGTCTGCGTGACCGCTGGTGCCGTGGAGGGCGGCGATCTCCGCATTGACCGTAATATCCTCACCGAACAGCCGGACATACTGCGCGCCGTCCTGAAGCTTTCTGCCGAGAGAACCCTCCGCTTGATAGCCTACAAACAGAATGGTGTTTTCCTCTCCCCAAAGGTTGTGCTTGAGGTGATGACGAATACGGCCTGCCTCACACATACCGCTGGCAGACAGGATCACCTTGGGTCGCTTGTCAAAGTTGATCTGCTTGGATTCGTCACTTGTTACGGAAAGGCAAATATCATCAAACCAAATGGGGTTGATCCCTTGTTTGACAAGTGCTGCGGTTTCTTCATCGAAGCAGCTTTGGTCACACTGCAGGAAGATTCCCGTTGCTTCCACTGCCAGAGGGCTATCCACATACACCGGGAATCCATCGTGACCGCTGACCATCCCTTCCTGCTTGATCTGCCGGATGGCATACAACATTTCCTGGGTTCTTCCCACCGCAAAGGATGGAATCACCACATTGCCGCCCCGGTCAAAAGTACGCTGCAGTACATCTGCAAGCTCTCCAACGGTATTGCCGGGCTTTTCGTGGAAGCGGTTGCCATAGGTGGATTCCATAACAAGGTAGTCCGTTTCTTCCACCGGCAAAGGATCCTTGATCAGTGGCTGATCAGTGTTGCCCACATCACCGCTGAACACAATTTTCTTTGTAACGCCGTCCTCGGTCAGCCACAATTCAATACAGGCAGAGCCCAACAGGTGTCCGATATCCGAAAATCTAACAATGATGCCTTCTTCTGCCTGGATCACCTGACCGTATTCGCAGGGACGAAAACGAGAGATAGCACCGATTGCATCTGCCACGGTGTAGACCGGTACGACTAATTCATCACCGGCACGCTGCGCTTTCCGGTTCTGCCACTGTGCTTCGGACTCCTGAATATGGGCAGAATCCCGCAGCATAATGTTGCACAGATCGCAAGTAGTTGCAGTTGCATAAATACTGCCCCGGAAGCCGTCCTTATAAAGCTTGGGCAGCATACCGGAATGGTCAATGTGGGCATGGGTCAGAAACACCGCTTCGATGGTATTGGCTGGCACGGGTATCGGTACATTCTCAAACACGTCTATGCCTTGCTCCATGCCGCAGTCCACCAGATACTTCTTGCCGCACACTTCAAGCAACGTACAGCTACCCGTCACCTCATGGGTTGCTCCGATAAATTGAATTTTCATAGAGGTTCACCCCTTTCATATTTATTATATCAAAACACAGATAACTTTTGAAGATAAAGTGTAAATAATCAACGGACCACCTCAAACCCAAGGTGGTCCGTGTAACTTTCCTTATTCCACCTTCAGCATTCGGTAGCCGATACCGATATGGGTTTGGATATACTGGGTCTGAGCATCCTTTTCCAGCTTCTTGCGTAAGGTTGCCATATGTACCCGCAAAGATGCCATATCACTCTCCCAGGAGCTGCCCCAGATCTTATTGGTCAGATAGGTATGGGTCAGCACTTTGCCTGCGTCCTTTGCAAGCAGGCAAAGAAGCTTATACTCTGTGGGTGTGAGCTTCATCTCATCACCGTTTAAGGAAGCACAGCCTGCGGCATAATCCACTGTCAATTTACCGTTGCGGAACACAGAATCACCGGGCTTGCTCTCAATTGTCGCTATTCGGCGTTGCGCGACCCGGAGACGAGCCAGCAATTCCGTAACAGAAAAAGGCTTCGTCAGATAATCGTCAGCACCTGCATCCAATGCGGCAACCTTGTCCCCATCCTCACTCCGGGCAGAGATAACGATAATGGGCATCTGGGACCAGGAACGAATGCGCTTAATGACTTCTACGCCGTCCAGATCCGGTAAGCCCAGATCCAGGAACACGATATCCGGCTGCTGGGTGGTTGCTGCTGCAATGGCGGCTTCACCGTTGGCTGCGGTTATGTAAGCATAGTTATTGGATTTTAAGGTGGTGGTGATCAGGTTGCGGACGCTGGGATCGTCCTCCACCACTAGGATCTTTGGATTATTCATGGACTTCCACCTCCCCGGATGGAATGGTAAATGTAAAGATCGTGCCGGCAGGCACATTGTCGGTTACAACGATCTCTCCGCCATGGGCAGTGATGATAGACTTGCAAAGGCTGAGGCCCAGACCCAGACTTCTGCGGCAGTCGGCAATGGAATTGCTGCCGCTGTAGAACATCTGGAAGATCTTTTCCTTTTCGCTGTCCGGGATACCGGCGCCGTTATCCGCAACAGAGATCTCGGTGTGCTGCTCGTTCTGCTTTGTGGTGATGGTAATATGTGAGCCGGCAGGTGTATACTTGATGGCGTTGTCCACAAGATTGATAATGACCTGGATGATCAGCCGGGCATCACACCTGGCAAGGAGCAGCTCGTTTTCGTGATGCACGGTAACGGTATGCTCTGTCTGCTTTCTGCTGGTGTGCTGCAAAGCCTCCGAGACGATCTCTTCTACCAGATGCGGCTGTTTTTGAAGTTTCATCCTGCCTTCTTCGATCTTGGTGACCGCCAGCAAATTCTCCACTAAATTGGTCAGCCACGCAGAATCGTCATAGA
>JAFSCK010000120.1 GCA_017436785.1 Oscillospiraceae bacterium
AAGAACCAGAAGTCAAGCTTGACTTTTCCCAATCTTTCCTTCACAGGGAAAGCACCTCCTCGGAGGCGTCCTCGTAAAGGCTGATCCGGGAGGGATCAAAGCTGAGGAACACCCGCTCGCCGTCGGCGTGAACGTCGGTGGTATCCTTGGTGTACTCGTTGACAATCAGATTCTGACCGTTGTCCAGCTCCACCTCATATTCGATGAAGTCACCCAGGAAGGTGGAGAACAGCACCTTGCCGGGCATGCCTTCCTTGCTGAAGAACAGCTGCTCGGGACGGGCAGAGATTTTTGCCTTGCCGGTGTAGGCTCTGCGGACGGGAACCTGGATGCTCAGCTCGCCCTGGATGGTGACCTTGGCGGTGCCGTTTTCGCCGCCCTGGGCTTCGCAGTCCAGGAAGTTGCTGACACCGATAAAGCCGGCAACGAAGGGATTCTGGGGCTTGGCGTAGATCTCGTTGGGGGTGCCGATCTGCATGATATGGCCGTCCTTCATAACGGCGATCCGGTCGGAGATGGCCAGGGCCTCCTCCTGATCGTGGGTGACATAAATGGTGGTGATGCCCAGACGGCGCTGGAGCTTCTTGATGACGGAGCGCATCTGCACCCGGAGCTTGGCGTCCAGATTGGACAGGGGCTCGTCCATCAGCAGCACGCTGGGCTCAATGACGAAGGCACGGGCCAGGGCCACACGCTGCTGCTGGCCGCCGGAAAGCTCATTGGGCTTCCGGTCTGCCAGATGGGAGATCTGCACCAGCTCCAGAGCCTCGTCCACCCGGCGGTTCATTTCCGCCTTGGGGGTTTTTCTGGCCTTCAGGCCGTAGGCCACATTTTCCCGGACGGTCAGATGGGGGAAGATGGCGTAATTCTGGAACACCATGCCGATATCCCGCTTATGGGCAGCCACATCGTTGATCCGCTTTTCACCGAAGTAGAAGTCGCCGCCTTCAATGGAATTGAAGCCCGCGATCATGCGCAGCAGAGTGGTCTTGCCGCAGCCGGAGGGGCCCAGCAGGGTGAAGAATTCGCCTTCCCGAATATCCAGGGAAACACCGTTCAAGGCGGTAAAATCACCGTAGCGCTTCACCGCGTCCTTGATAATGACTTCATTGCTCATAAAAATCGTCCTCTCTGTATATGAAATGCGTCAACTGTAAAGCTCAAGAAAACCGTCCGGGGGACGGCTTTGTTCAGCCGTACAATGAGGGAAAAGGGAGTCCCCGCGGGGACTCCCTCCCAGGAAAGTTAGAATCAGCCGACGGTCAGGTCATTCCACTTCTCAACGATGGCTTCCTTGTTGTTGGCGGCGTAGGCGAAGTCGTAGTCACCCAGATCCAGGGTGGACAGCTCGCACAGGCCCTCGGGAGTCAGGTCGGAACGGACGGGACGGCGCTTCCAGTTGGTGTTCTGATCCTTCTGGCACTCCAGACCGGTAACGAAGTCGATGAACAGCTTGGCGTTCTCCTCGTTGGGGCAGCCCTTGATCAGAGCGACACCGTCGGGAACGGCGGAGTTGGCCTCGGGGTAGATGTAGCCGATGTCGGGGTTGTCGTTGTACAGGACAGCGGACTTCTCAATGGTGACACCGATGGCGTACTCACCGGCGGCGACCAGCTTGTGGCAGTTGCCGGAGGAATCCTGGATCTTGCCGTCCAGGTTGGCGATGAACTTCTCGACCATGGCCCAGCCTTCATCCAGAGAGGGCTGGCTGAACAGCATGGTGCACAGCTGGGTGTAAGCGGAGCCGGACTTGGCGGGGGAAGCGTAGGCGATCTGGCCCTTCAGCTTCTCGTCGCACAGGCCTTCCCAGGTGGTGGGAACGTCGGCTTCGTCGATCAGAGTCTTGTTGTAGATGATGACCATGGGCAGGGGGGATTCGCCGATCCACAGATCGTCGGCATCCTTGTAAGCCTCGCCGATGACATCGTCGTTGGCACAGACATAAGCTGCGAAGTAGTCAACGTAAGCAGCCAGGGTGTCAGCGCCGCCGCCCCACAGGACGTCGCCCTGGGGATTTTCGGACTCGGCAACCACTCTCTGGCACAGCTCGCCGGTACCGGCAGCGATGACCTCAACATTGATGTTGGGGTAAGCAGCCTGGAACAGGGCAACGCCTGCGTTCAGGGGGTCGGCATCGTGGGGAGAGTAAACCACCAGATTGCCGGTGTAGTCCTCGGGAGTCTTCTCAACGGGAGCAGCCTCGGTGGGAGCAGCCTCAGTGGGAGCCTCTGCCTTGGGCTCGGTGGGGGCGGGCTCGTTGGAGCCGCAGCCGGCGAACAGACCAACGATCATCATGCAGGCCAGCAGCAGAGCTAAGATCTTCTTCATTTTGTGTTCCTCCTAATTCTTTATATGCTTACAGCGAAGTGCTGCAAAAGCCGATAGAGGAAACCGCGGAAACAAGCCGCGGCTTTCCGTTTCCGCTATTATAGCACATTCGCAAAACGCCATCAACCAGCCAAGACATACAAAAAACCGCCCCGCTTATGGACGAAATCACCAAAAAGTGGAAGCGGATGCAGCCTGGTCTTGTGTATTCCATCCGGGCTGACAGGGAAGAATCCCGCAGAGTTCTTCAAAAAATCATCAAAAGGGCAGATTGGCTCTTGTGGAAACCCGGGTGGCTATGATATAATTTATATAACTATAACAAAATGATACAGAAAAGAGGCGAAACCCATGGAATGGTTCATCGATCTGCTCCGAAATCCCTATCTGATCACCGGCCTGCTCAGTTGGTTTGTTGCGCAGGTGCTGAAAACGATCATACACGCAATTTTGAATAAAAAGATAGACTGGGAGCGGATGTTCGGTGACGGCGGCATGCCCAGCGGTCACTCTGCCACCGTTTCCTCCCTGTGCACCATCTGCGCGCTGCTCCACGGGTTCAATTCCTTTGAATTTGCGGTGTCCGGCATTCTGGCGGTGATCGTGTGCCACGATGCCATGGGTGTCCGCATGGAAACCGGCAAGCAGGCGATCCTGCTCAATGAAATGATCGAGTCATTTGAAATTCTGACCAAAAAAGAGCTGCCGGAGCTGGTTTTGAAGGAATTTGTGGGCCATACTCCCTCTCAGGTCTTCGCGGGCATCCTGATCGGTGCCCTCAATGCCGTGGTTTTGTTTTATCTGTTTTTCTGATTCTCTATTATAATATGGAAAGGGTGCTGTCTGAAAATGATTGGAAGGAATCATGGGAGGCAGCGCCCCTTTTGTTGTCCGGAGGAACTTTGACTATGAAAAAATACCATGTTACGGCTCTGGGAGAGCTGCTGACCTTTGCCAATGCCGCCGCGGCCCTGGTCACCACCCGAAGAGGCGCCCTGCGGGTGATGCCCTCCAAAGAAGAAGTGGAAGCCCTGCTGGCGCAGAATCCCTGAGAAATACCACAGCCGCCGACCATCAGGTCGGCGGCTGATTATATCTGTTCGACAAATTGGAATTTACTTCTTCAATACTTTCTTGCACCATGTGCGTTTGTTGCATTTAGGACACATTAAGTGACGGGTAAAGCCTCTGTGCATTGCCATCATTACTTCTTTATAGGTAGGCACGATTTCGTAACCGCAATTTTTGCACTTGTAAGCACCCACACTGACTTCAAGCTTTAATGCATAGAAGCACGGTATCAAAAACACAACACAAACACCAAGAATTGTGACAAGCTGCCACACTCCTCCGGGAATCAAAAATGCAGCAATAAAGATACCTGCAATTAGGGCTGTCATACTTACAATCATAATTGCCCACATAGAAGACCAAATTGTTTTGCTTTTCTTCTCTAATTCTTTCGCCATATCAAGCATAAGCTGCTCGTTTTTCTGATTGCTATTTTCCATATTGATTTTCTCCCCACTTAATAATTCATTTACACTGATGCAAAGAATATCACAGAGTTCAAGCATTATCGAAGTATCGGGCATTGCCACGCCGCGCTCCCACTTGGATATTGCTTTATCGGTGATACCCAGTTTTTCTGCCAACTGCATTTGTGTTAAGTTTGCCTTTTTTCTGCACTCGGCAATAAATCTTCCTATTTTTATTTGATTCATAGGTTGCCTCCTTTCGCATTCAGTATAGATAATCAACAAGAAAAAACACACCTACCATTGGTTTAGTGAGGAATAGTAAACCTATGGTAGAGTGAAAATTGACCGCCAAATTCAAGTTTTCAGAACCGGTAGTCTACCTCAATTATATACCGATAGAGCAGAGAAATCAAGCGACGCTGTCCACACATCTCCACCGCCCCTCCTTTTCCGGTGTTTGACTTACGGCAGAGGCAGCGGACTGCTTCCGTCCCCGCAGATGAATACGCCGCAGCCCTGCGTGCTTTTTATAGATTGGTGTAGAAATCTTTGCAATTTCATGTTATGATATCCGTAATAACAAAAAAGGATGGCTGTTTATGCATAAAATACTGTTTGTCTGCCACGGCAGGATTTTACCATAGAAAACCACACCAGTTTATGCCGCTAAATGCCGCGGTTTGCAAGGGTTCCTCGTGATTTGTACTACCAATTTACTACCATTGAACGAAAACGCATTTTTGCCCCAACATGACATGAAAAGCACAGCCGCCGACCATCAGGTCGGCGGCTGGTTTCCCGTCCGGCAGATCGGAATTTGATATTTTCTAAATTACACACCGCTTTCGCAAACCTGAATGATTTTATCCGCAGCGCCCTTTGCACCAGAGCAATGCATAAAGCTTTCAGAAATTACAGCGGCATTCTGCGTATAGCTGCTGTCTGCACATATTTTGTTTATGGCACCAAGAATGGAATCTGCATCTGACTTGCCGAGTTTTATGCCTGCACCAAGCTGCAAAACCCGCTCAGCAACACCACGTTGTTCTGTGGTTTGCGGCAGCATAATAAGAGGAACTCCAAAATATAAGCTTTCGCTGACACTATTCATTCCACAGTGGGAGATAAAGATATCTGCCTGTTGAAGGACTGCAATTTGGTCAACGTGCGTGAATACCGATATATTCTCTGGTAACACTCCGAATTCCTCGATCGATACCAGGTTGCCAACAGACATAATCACCTGGTAGTCTGTATCAGCCAAAGCAGCCAGACACCTTTTGTACAAAGCCATCATGTTGTTATTAACAGTTCCCATTGATATGTAAATCAGCTTGTCCTTCTTTTTCTCAATGCTGCCGGTCGCTGGCCGAACCGAGGGCCCGACAAAAGCATATTTATCAGAGAAGGTCTCTGAACAAGGCTGAAATTGAGGAGAAGTATATACAACTGTATGCGTGTTATCATCATTCTGAATGATGTCAAGGATGTTTTTGACAGGATACCCTTTGTCTTGAAGCCGCTTGATTTGCTTGGTGATTTTCGGCATTGAGAGTACCATTCTAAATAGTTCTCCAATGCTTTGTTTCATAATCTTTGCTGAGTGCTGATTAAAGGCAAAGGTAGTAGTTGAAGAAACAAAGGGAATGTTCAGCTTCATAGCAACAGCCTTACCCCATACCGCCATGGAATCTGCAACAATGCAATTGGGCTTTAACTGCTCCATATCGGCACAAACCTTGTCGTCAAGTGCCAAGGTGGTATCCACCAGAATCTTTGTGGAGAATGCCAAGTCCTGTCCCACACGAACAGAATCTGCTGGTGTGAGTTTCTGCTCCATATCATAATCGTCGCATGAAACAAAAATCGCTCCTGCCGACTCGATTTTCTCACGCATAGTATTATAGGAATAGTACCATACCTGGTGGCCGCGAGCGACTAATTCCCGGACAACACCCAAAGTTGGATTTGTATGTCCATGTGCAGGAATGCAGAAGAAAACAATCTTACTCATATAGCACCACCTGCTTTTATTCCTCTATTTCAGAAAAAATCCGTGTGATATATTCCTGCTGCATTTCTTTGGGAAGAATCGCAAGACCTCTGTTTTCATCACCGAGAACCAGAATCTCATTTCCAGGCTGAAGGTCAAATAAATCTCTTGCCTCTTTAGGAATAACAAACTGCCCTTTTTCTCCAATTTTAACCATCCAAGCATATTTTCCGTTTTGTACATTCATAATCTTGCCTCCTTTGGTATGATTGGTATGAATAATCATACTACAAAAAGGTGGTATTGTCAATGCCATAAGAGCATTTTGAACGGTCTTCGCTTCTTTCTTTGTTTGCAATCCGCCATGTTTCGTGGTACAATAGCCTTACGAAAGCGAGGAATCTTTATGGTGAAAATCTTATTTGTTTGCCACGGCAGTATTAGAACACAAATCGGATTCTCATAGAGCCGCAACGACTTTTCGGTTTTCTGATCCTTGATTTACACCATTTCTACACCACCTGCAAATATTAAGGCCTGATTTGACAGCTATTTTTTTATAAAAATTGATCCTGCGCCTGCACTTTTGATCGAAGTGCAGGCGCAGTTTTTGCGTTGTGACAAGTTCGACAATCAGCAACCGGAGCGGTAAAATTGTGGAAGAAACCAATCGAAGGAGGCTTGACCATGAATATCTCTTATATCCGCTCTGGGGATTATATCATCCCGGATTTGAAGCTAACCGAGGAAACCCGGCCTATCGGTAAATGGGGCCGTATGCACCGGGATTATCTCAAAGAATACCACCCCATCCGGTTCAACAACCTGGTTCTGTCTGGCAATCTCTGGACATACCTTGCCGACCTGAACGAGCAAGCCCAGCAACGCATGGAAACCCTGCTTGCCCAAATGCAATCCGCAGAGGGTATCACGGAGGCATTGAAAGCTGCCGATCCCCTGGGCTGGACCCAGTGCATGAACAACATCACCGCCAGAGCTGAAGAAATCATCCGGGAGGAGCTGATCTACAATGGATAACATCGCCCAACGGCTGAAAGCCTACATCGAAGCGCACCCCTTTGACCCCGGCGACAGTGACTGCGAAACCGTCCTGGATCAACTTTACCAAGTCTATCAGGAATCCCATGAATCCGA
>JAFSCK010000121.1 GCA_017436785.1 Oscillospiraceae bacterium
AACTCCTCCCCATGGGGATACAGATAGGCATAGCCAACCATTCCGTCCCGCAGAATGGATTCCATATCCTGAATTTCTTTTGCCGTCAGATGGCTCCGGCCTTCTCCCGCTCCATCTGCTGTAGCTGTCATGTCCGACAGCAGAGGGCCGGTAAAGGGGGCATTGAGTCTATCGTTTATCATGCCTGCAACATTCATAGCACTTCCTCCATTTTTAGTCCAAACAGTTCCTGCTGTGACCAGTCAAAGGAAAAGTTCACATCCTCCACATGGTCGCACTTTTCACTCAGAAAGTTAGGATTTTCTTCCATCTGGATCATGATCCGCGGCAGATCATCCCAGGTGGCATTGGTGTCCGCCCCCACGCCCCAGCGGTATGCGGATGCCTGGACGCTCACTTTCACATCATCAGATTGATCGATGAGCAGATTCTCTACCCGGACATATTTTTCCAGATCCTCCAGTTCTCTGGGGATACCGCCAACCAGAAACTTTAGTTCTGCATCTCCGGCTCGGATCCCCACAGCAGAGAAAAGGATCGCCATGGTCACATACCTCCCATCTGGACGGTCTGTTCCTGCCCGGACTGGTTCAGTTCCTGAACATGCTTATCGAAGCAGGTCAGATAGGCTTGATAATCTCCGGGTGCAGGATTACACCGCAGACAGTATCGGTAGTTTTCCGTTTCCACAACGAAGCCATAGTTCTGAGACCAACCACCAGGGATGGCACCGCCGTGACTCCGGCAGAATTCCCGCATCCCATTCAGATCCTTCAGCACACTTTCCCGGAGCATATCCACCACCTCAGTCAGTTCATCCTTGAACAACTGACAGTTCCATTCCTCCGGGCCACGGGAATGCCAAGTGTGCCAGAACTCCCGGCCACTTCTGCCGAAGTCCATACGGACATGCCCGATGCAACCAAGAACGGCATCTTCCTCCGGCTTCATAGCAAAAAAGAGACCCGCTTCCTCCTGGGAAGCGGGCCGTACATTCAGATTAGCGGAATCTGCCATGTCCATAGACCTTGGTATTGGCAAGGCAGATGCAGCCGGTTACTGCGGCTCCGGCAGCCGCCAGAGCTGCCAGGGTGATCATTACTTTCTTCTTCATGTTACATTCCTCCAAGTTCAATTTGTTGTGTAATATCGGGAAAGGGTTCGCTGCATCGGCGGAGATCTCCATACTCCGTTTTCCGTACTCCGTCATCCGCTCTTGCATCTCTGCCCAGACCTTCCATGTTTAGATAACCAAGCAGCCGGTTCAATACCTCATCTGTGGCACCATGGCGCCGCAGCACCGCCTGACCGTATTCATAGTCATCCTCCGGCATAAATTCGTAGTCATCCAACCTTACCGTAAAGTGAAGGGCATCTTCAATGGTTTGCGGCTGTTCCACACTAATCACAGCCAGATACTTGAGATACAGATTCTCATGCTGCCATAGTTCCTCTATGGACATTGCAAGATGATTGGCATTCTCGACACTGATACACTCCTTGGGGATCAGATCTTTCAGAGTTTCATCCCCAATTTCCATCTTCACGATGGATGCACCAGAGAGCTCATCCACTCCAAGCACCTGAGCTGCCTGATCCATTTCCTCATCCAATGCAGGAAGAGCCAGTCGGTAGGGTTCTGCCCTGGCTTGGGACAGCTTTGCAGAATACAGGTGGATGGTGATCAAAGGCTTTTGAACCTGCACCTCCAGCTCCGGGGCAGCCTTTCGGCGGACATAGCCTCCGGGTCCATAGGCGCCGCCATTGTTGGTATAGTATTCCATCCCGATGGCAGCATAATTCAGATAGGGGTGCGTTTCCTCTGGGAAGTCCTTATACCCGGTATCCACCAGAAACCGTCCCAATTCCTCGTTGGTTACAATATTAGGGAGGATCACATAGCGGTCCAGGTGAGATGAAATTTCCAGCACATCATCCAGAGAACTGATGCATTCCGAATCAACAGCTCCACCCAGGATGTCCTGCTGCCGCTTATCCATTTGCCCGATCCGCTCCGCAAGTGCATTCAGCTTATCCAGATCCCCATCCCGGTGGAGATCTCCATAGGTAACGATATACTGGTTCAGCGTCCGTACCGGACTGCTTGCACCCACAATCTTTACCTGATCCTGAGAAATCCCAAGCCGTTCAAACCAGGCACAGGCTTCACTTGCTTCAGCAGGTGTGGCAGGGAGTGCCAATGCAACTCCCTCCCGCATCCCTTGCTTGGAAAGTTTCAACTGAATCATTTACATTCCTCCCATCTGCGGAGTATCCGGTCTTGTCCGGGGAAGGTAAGTGCCATAGACATCGCATTCCTTTCCCACCAACTTCTGATGGAACTGCTCCGTGATCTGTTCAAAGCTTTCACACGCACTTGCCTTTGTAGCCATTTCTGCTTTCAGTACATCACTTTCCAGGTAGAAGCTCTGAAATCCTGTTTGGGTATTCATATAGCTCACGATCCCCATATCCAGATTCCAGTCGATGACATGGTCGATGAGCTTATGCTGCATCGCCGTTTCACTCAGCTCCGCATATACATCAGCCTCCAGTTCCTGCAACCCGGAGAACCGGGCAAACCCCATATTGTTTCCGTGTTCAAAGTAATTCTTGAAGTGTCCGGCAGTCTTATAGAAGCCATCCAGTACTGTGCTGGTTTCCATCAGATAAGACTCCCGGCCACGCTCCGTACAGCAGATAAGGGTTGTAGAATGCTTCTTTTCTCCGTTGTCCCGAAGCTCATCCTCCTGCACCTTCATTTCAACGCTGCTCCGGATGGGTGCCGGGACGTACTGCTCATAGAGCCGTTCCAGGGCAGGAGCCAGAACCATGTCCAGCTCCAGCCCCTGCTTGGACAGTGCCTGTTCCAATGCTTCCAGCCGGTGCAGGTTGTAGTGGATCATAATCCCTTTAATCGCCACAGCTACATGCCTCCCAAATCCATCTTCTGCTTCATTTCCACTTCCGTCAGTGCTGTGCAGACCAGATCCCGGAATGCCTGTCCGCTTTCACAGATTTCCTTGAACCGGCTTCCCAGCTGCTCCAGAGTGGGCAGATCATAGCCATAGCTGTAAAAGCCGCCAGCCTCGGGGTCAAACTTCATGTTCTCCATGAGCGGATCGTTTTCAAAGGCTTTCTTAAACACGCACTCCCAGTCATAACCATTGCCTGTGGTAAACAGTCCATTCTGCTTTGCTTCTTCACCCTGTTGGGCGGCGTAGGCATTGAAAGCCTTTTGACCGTAGTTGCTAAAGGGAGGTGACAGGAAGGAGATGGGCAGGCTGAGACCATAGCGGTCATCCCCGTAGTCCATGATGTAGAAAGGAGCATTCGCGGCATTAAATTCCTCAATGCGCTGTTCAACAGGCTTTCCTTCCTGCAGTTGGTAGTCATAGGCAGGCAGATGCATTGCGATCTCGCGTTCCGCAATAAATTCCTCAAAAATGCTATTACGTTCAGCATAGGAACGTCCGTCTTTCCGTTTTGCACGGAAGATACCGGTGGACAGGTCTTTCATCCGGTACTGATGCCAGGAGTCATCCTCACCAGCTTTCTGTACCATGCACATTCCCTTATCCGCATCAAGTTCCACCACCATGGTAATCTGCGGATTGTACCCCAGATCATTGACCAGTTGGGAATAGCGGAACTGATTGCAAATCTGTCTGTGCGAGAAATAGTCAGGCAGCAGAAACGGTTTGGGATCCTGTAAATACGCGCGGCACTCACAAGCTGCCAGATAAAGGTCATTATGAGCTTCGCTTGTAAAGTAGCTGTCCTCGCCAAGTTCCCGGATGCGGTACACAGCGAATCGCCGTGCAGCCTCCGTTTCTGCTGCTGTCTGTGCTTCTTCCTGGCGGATCCTTGCCTCGATTTCCGTACGTTCCTGCTCCGGGACGATTCTTTGATACAGGTCATCCAGCATTTCCTCCACAGCAGAGTCAAGGGGTTTTCCCTGTTCCTTCAGGATCCGTTCCAAGGCCCCCGTCCGCAGGGTACTGTAAAACACTGTAATATCAGTTGATCTCATAAATATCTATTCCTTACTTCATTACTTTCTTCAGGAGCTGGCGCCATACAGCTTCGGAAATACATATTCCGTATAGCTCAGACCGAGACGGGTTACCGCCCTGTCCAGTACCAGAAACATTTCCCGCTCCAGATTCCACGCATTATACCGCACTTCTTCCTGTAGGCTTTCATAGCAAGACCATTCCGGGCATTCTGGAGAGTCTCGTACCATGACATCATATCCCAGAGAGTATTTTCCGTTGTACCAGTAGAGAATGGCCTCCAGTTTCACGATTCCAACGGTCAGGCTGGCTACCGTTAGAAAATGGTTACTTCCATTCACCATTGCCAGCATGTTTTTCACTACCGCTGCGGAAATCCTCTGTTCAAAGAAATACTTGGAACCAAGCTGTTTCTTCAGCCGTTTCTGCTTCCACACAGCAGTCCCACTCCATCCATTATTGTTCCTCCTTGCTTTCTGAGGCAGAAATCTCCGCAAAACCCGAGCCATCAGCCGTCATCCTCCGCTGGCTGGGGTGGAGCTTCCCGCACGTGATTGTTCTCCGAATCCTTCGAATCCGGGGCTGATTCTGCCTGAGACTCCCGCCCCATGCGAAACCGCCAAAGAGGGCATTTTCTGGATTCACAGAGTCGAACCTCCATGGCACTGCCGCAGCAGCAGTCAAGACATTTCAGCCGGATTGCTTTCTTTCTGCCATATTTCTCATCCTGACTCACTTACTCTCAATCCCCACAGCAGAGGCAGAGGTGCCCTGCGGCTTCCGCTTGGACCGGTATCCCTTGCCTTTGGATTTGCTTTCAATGAATGCTTTGACACTGCTGGGGACTTGCTTCTGATACAGCACCTCCGCCGCCTGTGCCAGTTCTGCCTCGACAGTGGTACCTTTCTGTTCCATACTCATTTTTAAGGCATGGTATTTTTCTCTGTCCAACTTGATCTCGACGTTCATGTTGTTTTCCTCCTTGCAATAATAATCCGCCAGAGGTTTCCCCCTGGCGGTGATTGACAGTGTATTACTCTGCGGACTGCTTGGCTGCGTCGTACTCATCCAGCGCCTGGATGATGAGGCCCACCACGAATTCCCGCTGGCTGACCTTCTTGCCGGTGCGTTCCTTTTCCGCTGCCAGATAGTTCTTGATCCGCTGATCCAGTTCCTCGGAGATCTGGAATGCCAGGGTCTTGGTTGCAGTATTTGCCATAGTTTTGTTTCCTCCTTCAAAATGTTCCTTAAGAATGTTGGTGATGTATTCGCTGAGTGCCTGCCCCAGAGCGTTCTTTTCCTCGATGACCTTTGCGTGGAGGTCTACAGGAATCTGGGCGCAGAGATTTCTGGTTTCTGCCATATTCATGCCGCTCCTTTCTTGATTTGCAAGCCAAGCATACTCTATTTTTGATGTAATAGCTATTCACACTAAGCAACAAAGAAGCAAGCCAAATGGAAGCAGAAGCAACAAATGCTTTTACGCGTCCAATAGGAAAAATGACAGCTGATCTTCATCCACCTTTTGCTGTTTTTCCTCACTGAGCCACCAACGCATAACGTCGTCAGCTGTTTGCCACTTTTGGTAGGGCTTACCATTACCCGCCCTGGCCTTGAGCATTTTCTCAAACGCCCGAAGGTATGCCTGTTCGTATTTGGGGTACCGGGCAAATTCCTTCCGCATCTGGGCAGGTCCGGCCAGCGGGCATCCGATACATCCGATCCGGTCAAAGCCTTCATCGTAGAGGCAGCAGTGGGGGATGTTTCGGGAATTGAGGTATTCCCAAACATCCTCACTGGTCCAGTCAATGATCGGATTCAGGGTGTGCATGGACTTCATGGTGCAGGTTTCAAACATCCGCCGTGCTTCATCGTTGTCGTTCATCAGCTTGATGTAATGCCGGGTGTAGTTGTTCAGTTCCAGCAGTCCACGGTTATTCTTCCGTTTGGTGCTTTCCTCCCAGCGAACCCCAGTTACCGCAATCCGCCCACGTCCACCGCCTTCTTTCAGCACATCGCAGCAATAGCGCACCTTGCGGGTAGGCGGCATACCTTTCTTTACGATGAGCTGCCACATGGTGATCCCCGGCTTGTCCACAATCACGTCAGGGTAATGCTCCCGGATGAAGTAGACTGCTTCCGGCGGATCTACCGTGGTATGGCTGTAATGGGCATCAAATTTGACACCTGCTTCCTTGCATAGGTGGTAGATGCACTGGCTGTCCTTG
>JAFSCK010000122.1 GCA_017436785.1 Oscillospiraceae bacterium
ATCCGCAGACAGATCGGATTTCTGCAGATACTAAGATTACATACACTTCAGAGGATGGCGTTACAGTGCGAGTAAATTTGATAGACTTGTTTGATATCAAAAAATACATTGCACAGGTGCAGGAGGATCTGCGATGAAAGTCTTGGTAAGTGCCTGCCTGTTGGGAGAAAACTGCAAATACAATGGCGGCAACAACTACAACGCAGCCGTGGCAGACTTTGGGAAGGGCAAGGAAGTTTTTGCCATCTGCCCAGAGATGATGGCAGGAATGGGTTGCCCCAGAACGCCTATTGAAATCGTCGATGGTGTGTTGATGGACCGGAACGGAAATAATGTGGATGCCGCCATGCGTGAAGCAATTGAGAAGGCCATGGAGATAATCCGGAAGGAAGAAATCCAGTGCGCTGTTCTGCAGTCCAGAAGTCCCACCTGCGGTGTGAATCAGATCTATGATGGCAGTTTTTCCGGTAAGCTGATTGATGGCTCCGGTTTGTTTGCCCAGGCATTAAAAGATGCGGATTATCAGGTTATTGACGCAGAAGACATCGGAAAGTATTTATAAAAGATCCAGTGGAGGAATCGCATACATTTTGGTGCGATTCCTCTATAAGGCATAAAAGAGGCAAAAAAGTAACGGGGCAAGCAATGCCTGCTGGTACCCATACGGTTAAAATGCTTGTTGAGGCTGCCTGCCCCAAGCCCCGTGCGGACATAAATTGTCCTGGGTAACGCAGCCCTTCGGACTGCGGCAACGCGATTGATAATCGCTGAGAAAAACAAAAAAGAGCCCCCGACGAGAATGTGAAAATTCTCATCGGGGGCGTTAAATGTTAGGCTTCTCTCAAGACGGAGAAGACTCCTGCACGAACACCGCGTGCCTCGGCGCGGGCCCGGGCAATCTGGTGTGCGTAGATAGCTTGGGTGGTATTTGCGTCTGCGTGACCAAGTCCGTTTGCGGTGGTCACGGGATCGATACCGTTGGCGTTCGCTATCAGAGCCAGCTTCACTCAAAACTTTGACACTCCACTTCTCGCCAACTTGGCGAGAAGTTTTTCCTTGATGGCTGGTAGCGTCCATCTTCATTTTATAAGCATGAGCCTTCTCACTGGGCAGCAAACGCTCCCGGTGCAGGTTACTATCCACCAGTGCGATGATAGCAGCGTCCCGATCCATGGAATAAATTAAGGCAGGAACCGTTTCGATTCCTGCCTTTGGGCATGCCCGTAATCTCCGGTGGCCGGAGATCACTTCATATTCATCTGTATCGGTGGCCCGCACCGTGATGGGAGTCAGCAGTCCCTGGGTGAGAACGCTGAAGACCAGCTGATCCATTTCGTCATCGTCCTTCACTTGGAAGGGATGATCCTCGAAGGGCCTTAGCTTGTCGATGGGTAAGTATTCCGCCTTGGGCGGTGATGTGTTCATAAAAAAACTCCTTTGATGTGTTGACAGGAGCCTGTGAACAAGGCCCGAAAGACCTGTTTCGGATAGTAGGTCAGATGAGTCGTTGAAAACTGAATGGCCTCACGTGAAGGATAAAAGTAAAAAAGATATATTGAAGCTAATGACATATGAAGAATAGAAAAGCGATAAAAACGACACCCAAGCCAATCGTAAATTATGAGAAAAAACATTTGTCCGACCACATGATTGGTGTGGAGTGGGAAGATGCAACGGAATATTGCTGGAGATGTGGATACAAGCGCAGATTGCAGCGCTGCCATATTATTCCGGATTCTATGGGAGGGAGAGAGGAACCATCCAATATGGTGCTGCTATGTGAAACTTGCCATAGTGAAGGTCCGAATACTGATGATCCGGAGGTAATGTGGGAATGGATTAGCGCATATCGTGTTCCATTTTATGACACATTTTAGACGATTCAGGGAATGAGAGAATTCGAATATATCTGTGGTACATCTATGGAGCAAGATGTAAGCGATATTTTAGTCTTGGCAGGTGCTGGAGAACTGTCAATGGAAGAACTTAAAAAATATTTAGAAAGAGCAATGCCGCGTTGCAGTGTCCATTTTGGGCAGATTTACCCCAATGCAGCAACGATAGCAGGTATGTTAAGAATAATGGTTAAGACAAACGCCGATGATTATGGAGTCCAGTTCCCGTTGCAAAGTGTAAGGAAATGATGCGTTGCAGCAGGTGTTGTAATGTATTAAACTGTAAAATTGTATCAACATGATGTAGGCTCCACAAAGAACCGCCTAAATCGTTTGATTTAGGCGGTTTTCCACGTCTCGTTGCCGCTGGAGATTCAAACCTGATAAGTTTGCACCCCGATTTTCCCCTAATTGGTGTTTTGAAAAGGTAAAAATATGGGGGAATGCTAAATAAAACAAGGAAAACAGAAATGCAATGCGCGAATCTTGGGAGATTATAATAGACTATGTGGTCATTTCAAGGCTGTTTCAATATTTGAACAGCTTTTCCTAAAAATGTGGAGATAATGAAAATTAACAGAGTAAGCTATTGACAGCAAAGAAACGGGCAGTCCTGCATTGCGAGGATTATTGCAGTTCTGATGAGATTACATGTTGACTTTTATCCAGATTATTTTATAATATTCTTGTATTATAAATAAGGAGGTTTGTCCTGTGAATCCTTTGGTTTTTCAGACTGATTTTGGTCTGGTTGATGGCGCTGTCAGTGCCATGTATGGCGTTGCTTACTCTGTTGAACCGGAGCTGAAGATCCATGATCTGACCCACGACATTACTCCGTTTCATATCTGGGAAGCCAGCTACCGTCTGATCCAGACCATCAACTACTGGCCTGAGGGAACTGTCTTTGTGTCTGTGGTCGATCCCGGTGTCGGTTCTGACAGAAAGAGCATTGTAGTGAAAACCAATTCCGGACGTTACATTGTTACTCCTGACAATGGCACTCTGACCCATGTGATCCGTCTGGAAGGCATTGAGACTGTCCGGGAAATTGACGAGAATATCAACAGACTACCCCGCTCTGGTGAGAGCTATACTTTCCATGGCCGGGACGTTTACGCCTATACCGGTGCCCGCCTGGCTGCCGGGATCATTGATTTTGAAGGTGTTGGCCCTGAGCTTCCTGTGGATTCTCTGGTGAGCCTGCCTATCGTGGAGCCTTATATTGAAGGCAATGCCGCCTGCGGTACCATCGACGTGCTGGACGTCCGTTTCGGCAGCCTCTGGACCAATATTCCCCGTACTCTGTTCCTGGAAACCGGTATCAAGTACGGCGACCGTGTCAGCATTACCATTGAGAATGATACCCGCTGCGTTTACCGCAATATCATCCTGTTTGGCAAGAGCTTTGCCGATGTCTATGTGGGTGAAGCACTGGCCTATGTGAACAGTCTGGACTGTGTGGCGGTTGCCATCAACCAGGGTTCCTTTGCCCGGGCTTATAATGTTGGCACCGGCAACTCCTGGCGGATCCGTATTGAACCCTTTAGGGGTTTCTTCTAATGTATTTTTGGCGTTTGCCTGAAATAGAAAGATTATGGAGGTAGAAACCATGAAGAAGTTTTCCGTAAAATCCATCGTGGCAATCGGCATTGGCGCTGCTCTGTTCTTTGTTCTGGGCCGTTTCGTTGCCATTCCCAGCCCTGTTCCCAATGTGAACATTTCCACCCAGTATGGCTTGCTGGCATTCATGGCCATCGTTTATGGCCCTGTGGCCGGTGCTCTGATTGGCTTTATTGGCCATGCCCTCATCGACTTCAGCTTCGGCTGGGGTGTTTGGTGGAGCTGGGTCATCGCTTCTGCCGTATTCGGTCTGCTGGTTGGTTTTGCTGCCAAGCTGCTGAAGATGGATGAAGCTGAGATGGGCAAGAAGGGCCTGATCAAGTTCAACATCGGCCAGATCGTATCCCACGTCATCTGCTGGGGCGTTGTAGCTCCCATTCTGGACATCCTGATCTACAATGAGCCTCTGGACAAGTTGTTTGCTCAGGGCCTGATGTCCGGTGTTGCCAATGCTGTCACCACTGCCATCGTTGGATCCCTGCTGTGTGTTGCCTATGCAGCCACCAAGACCAAGGCCGGCAGCCTGACCAAGGAGTAATTATGCATATTTTGAAGGGCAGGCCCGGTGCCTGCCTTTCTTCGTAGGAGGAAGATCCATTGGAAAACGAAGCGATTATTTCCTTTGAGGATTTTGGGTTCCAGTATACCGCTCAGGCGGAACCAACCCTCTATGATATCAATTTGCAGATCCGCAAGGGTGAGAAGGTCCTGATCGCTGGCCCTTCCGGCTGCGGAAAATCCACCTTGGCCCATTGTATCAACGGCCTGGTGCCCAATTCCTACCCCGGTAAGGCTACCGGTAAGCTGACCATTAGCGGTCAGGATGCTCTGAAGCTGGGCCTGTTTGGCCTTTCCAAGATCGTGGGCACGGTCTTGCAGGACTCTGACGGTCAGTTCATTGGTCTGACGGTTGCAGAGGATATTGCCTTCGCTCTGGAAAATGACTGCATTCCCACAGAAGAAATGCACCGGGAAGTGGAGCGGATCGCGGAACTGGTGGATGTCAAGCGGGTTCTGAAGCATGCGCCTCACGAGATTTCCGGCGGTCAGAAGCAGCGTGTTGGTTTGGGCGGTGTTATGGTCGGACAGGTAGATGTGCTGCTCTTCGATGAACCCCTTGCCAATCTGGATCCGGCTACCGGCAAGCAGGCCATCGTGCTCATTGATGAGATCCAGAAGCGCACCGGCTGCGCCGTCATCATCATCGAGCACCGTGTGGAAGATGTTCTGTACTGCCCTGTGGACCGGGTCATCGTCATGGGCGATGGACGGATCCAGTATGACGGCGATCCGGATACGCTGCTGTGCTCGGAACTTTTGCAGCGGAAGGGTATTCGGGAACCGCTGTATGTTACTGCACTGAAATATGCCGGCGTGGAATTGACGGCGGATATGCGGCCATCCTACCTGCCGGAACTGAAGCTGTCCCAGCAGCAGAAGGTACAGGTCCGGGGCTGGTTCGATAAGCAGCCTGCGCCGGAGGCAGCACATGAACAGGATGTGCTGCTGAGAGCGGAGAATCTGGATTTTACTTACGAAGGCGGCCACCATGCCCTTCGCGGAATCAACGCCATCGTCCATAAAGGTGAGATGCTCAGTATCGTTGGCACCAACGGTGCCGGTAAATCCACCTTCTCCAAAGTAGTCTGCGGCTTTGAAAATGCCCAGAGCGGCATCCTGGAGCTGGAGGGTGTGGACTTGAACACTTTGTCCATCAAGGAGCGTGCCGACCACATCGGCTACGTTATGCAGAACCCCAACCAGATGATCTCCAAGACCCAGATCTTCGACGAAGTGGCTCTGGGCCTGCGCAACCGGGGCATTTCTGAAGAGGAGATCCGCCCCAGAGTCGAGGAGACTCTGAAAATCTGCGGTCTGTATCCCTTCCGCAACTGGCCGGTTTCCGCTTTGAGCTATGGACAGAAGAAACGTGTCACAATTGCCTCCATTCTGGTGCTGAAGCCGGAAATGATCCTGCTGGACGAACCCACCGCCGGTCAGGATCTGAAGCACTATACGGAAATCATGGACTTCCTCAGCGAGCTGAACCGGCAGGGTGTCACTGTGGTGCTGATCACCCACGATATGCACCTGATGCTGGAGTATACACCCAGAGCCATCGTCTTCAACGCCGGTCAGGTCATTGCGGATAAATCCGCGGCAGAGGTTCTGAATTCCCCGGACATCGTGGAAGCTGCCCACTTGAAAGAGACATCTCTTTACCACCTGTCCGCGGCCTGCGGCATTACAGATGCTGAGGAGTTTACACGGCGTTTTATCGCACGGGATCGGGAGGTGCGCAAATGATCAATTTATTTAACTACATTGACCGGCCTTCCCAGATCCACCGGCTCACCGGTGCTTGTAAGCTGGTGTGTCTGATCACCTGGAGCCTGGCTGCCATGACCAGCTTCTATACCCCGCTGCTGATTGCCCTGACCATTGGCTCCTTTATCCTGTTCCGGGTAGCAAATCTGAAGGTGAAGGATATTTCCTTCATGCTGGGCATCATGTTTGCATACATTGTCCTGAACAATGTGCTGATTTTCCTGTTCAGCCCGGATCATGGCACCAGCATTTACGGAACGGAAACCGTGCTCTTTAAGCTTTTCGGCCCCTATGTGGTCACTGCGGAGCAGCTGTTCTACCATTTGAACGTGATTCTGAAGAATGCCTGCACCATTCCTATCGTTCTGCTGTTTATCTGTACCACCAATCCTTCTGAGTTCGCAGCATCCCTGAGCCGAATCGGTGTCAGCTATAAAATCAGCTATGCTGTAGCTCTGGCCCTGCGCTATATTCCCGATATTCAGAGAGAATACCGGGATATTTCCTTGGCCCAGCAGGCTCGTGGTACGGAAATGAGCAAGAAAGCAAGCTTGGTTGACCGGCTGAAGGCAGCCAGCTCCATTCTGATCCCCCTGATCCTTTCCTCCATGGAGCGGATCGAGACCATCTCCAATGCCATGGAGCTGCGGGGCTTCGGCAAGGGGGCAAAGAGAACCTGGTATTCCGGCAGAAAGTTCTCGAAGATGGACGTTATCAGTATCGTTATCTGCACTGCTCTGATGGTCCTGTCTCTGCTGATCACCTTCCTCAACGGCAGCCGGTACTTTAATCCCTTTATTTAGTCAAAAGGCTATCAGCGGTTTTGCGGAGGATTGCGAAGAGAAAACAAGAAAAATTACTGCCCTGAAATTTGAAAAGACGTTAGTATGACTTGTTTTTTAAAGTTCTAAAAGAACACTCATACCATAAAAAGCACCGGATTTCGAAAGAAATCCGGTGCTTTTCTGATTTTTGGTAAAATAGAACGACAAAATCGCCTGTGGTGTTAGTTTTGGTGTTAGGCAGCCATTTGTGCGGTTTGAATATGGCTCATGGAAGACGAAGGATTTGTTGATTTTTTCGGCATTACGCTAGAAAAATCAGATAGACCCTAATGCTGGTTCTCATGACATTAAGAATAAAAATGGGGGGTCATTACTTTTTGCAATATTTTAGCAGCCTGCTTGTGGTAAGCGGCTGCTTTTTTGTGTCCTTTGAAATGAGAGGAGATTGGATAAAACAAGGTGGAATCATTGCAAAAGTCCGTTTTATTGGACAAGAGAACTGCTAAAATGGTAGCATCGGGAAAGAAAAATACCATTTGGGAGGTAGCAGTATGGCATTCAGAATAGGGTTTATGGCAGAGCGTTCGGAAAAGAAGGAACTGAGAGAGAATGCGTCCGTGCAGGAGGCGATGGTGGTTCCGAAAAGGTCTGTGGTTCAGGTGCGATTCCCTGACAGGGGCGCTGCTCTGGCTTATTATAACGATCAGTTTGACTTGCACGAAGGGGATCTGGTCTATGTGGATGGAAAGCTGGAGGGCATTCAGGGGCGTGTGGTAGATGTCAGCTATAACTTTAAGATCAAGGTATCCGAATACAAAAAGGTCATTGCGGTGGCAGATACACAGGTCAAGGGCGAGCTGTTTATGGCGGGCAGCCATTTCGTGACCTTCGATGCCAACGTGCTGCCCTATAGCAAGGTGCGCAGCTGGTTCAAGGCACCTGCCAAGGAGGATGAGGAATATGCCAGCGGCAATGATGATACCGCTTTCCCGCTGTGTGATCTGAGTCAGCTGAAGGTCAGTGCTGCCATTGCCCAGCGGGGACAGAACTATTATCTTGACAACAAGGTCCGATATCTTTGCCTCGACGGTACCCGGGGTCGGGCCATTGTGGAGGGTACGGAAACCTATGAGGTGGAGTTCTGCTATCAGGAGGGTCAGATCAGCGATCTGGTTTGTGATTGCTACTGTACATACCACTGCAAGCACGAGGTCGCAGCTCTGCTTCAGCTGAGAGAAACACTGGAACTGATCGAAAAGAAGTATCCGGAGAAAATGGCAGAAAATCAGTATTTTGCGGCAGTGTGCAAGCCTACGTTATTCCTGTATGCCATTGACAGCAGAGAAACGGGCAGCCTTATTTTATAGGAGAGCGGTGCTTATCTTACGCTTTGGCGGTATTCCATAGGTGTGATGCTCTGGGTCCTGCGGAAGACCTGAGAGAAGTAGCTCAGAGAGGAGAAGCCCAGCAGCTGGGCGATCTGGGACATGGACAGGTCTGTTTCTGCCAGCAGGTATTTGCTTTCCTCGATCCTGCGGGAGATCATGTAATTGATGGGGGAGACACCATATTCCCGCTTGAAGGCGTGGGAAAGGTAGTATTTGTTCATGTGGGCTTCCTCCGCCAGCTGTTCCAGCGTCAGGGCCTCCTTGAAATGCAGGTCGATGTATCGACGGACGGCGGCACACTGGCGGTTGCCGGAGACAAACTGTGGTTCTGCCGGCACAGCCAGTGAGGTGCTGCGCATCAGACGGATGATGAGGATCTCCATAAAGGCCTGACAGACATCCTCATAGCCGGTGTTTTTCTGCTCCATTTCCCGGAGGATGTTTCGCAGACAGGAGGAGATATCTACGCTCTCAAAGTGGTCCAGAAGGCAGAACTGACCATTGGAATTTTCGCTGGTGGCCAATTCGATGCCTTCAATGCCCAGCACGATATACTCCAGCGGCTGGGCATTCAGACTGTCCTCTGTGTGGGTGACATTGGGATTGATGATGACCAGATTGTTGACATCCACAGGAAAAACCTGATCCTCGATCAAAAACTGCCCTTTGCCGCCGACAATGTAAAACAGCTCAGTATGGTTGTGGGTATGGGGCACGGAATGCCAGTCGCCGCCATACCGGGAACTGGCCACATTCAGCAATTTTACGGTACCGCGAATGGTGAAGGCCTGATCCTTATCCAGACTGTAATAATATCTGCTCATAAAAGAAACCCTCGTTTTTAAGTATATTGATATTATATTATAATTTCTTGCTTTTATCAATATAAAAGAAACAAGAATTGATGCAGGAAAATGAGGGCGCTATACTCTATATTTCACAAAGTTATACGATATGCACAAAAAATGATGTGCATATTGAACGAAATGCTGAAAATGGTTCGGAAGCAATATTTATAAAAAACTACGCAAGATATTCCTTGTGAAAACAAGGATATTTTGTATACTTAAGACAAGTGAGAGAAGGCTTTCACGAAAACTAAAATACTATGGAGGAATAACAAATGAAGAAGATCATTGTACTTCTGCTGGCTCTGGCCATGGTTATGTCTCTGGCTGCCTGCGGCGCTTCTGAGAAGCCCGCTGAGACTGAGGCTCCCAAGGCTGAGGCTCCCGCTGCTACTGAGGCTCCCGCAGCCGAAGCTGTGACCATCAAGGTCGCTGCCATCGAGACCGCTTACGGCTCTCAGGTCTGGGCTGACGTTGCTGCCGCTTTCGAGGCTGAGACCGGCATCAAGGTTGAGCTGACCACTGACAAGAACCTGGAAGACGTTCTGACCGGTCCCATGCAGAACGGCGAGTACCCCGATGTTGTCCATCTGGCTACCGGCCGTCCCGCTGGCCTGACTGAGCAGCTGGTCAAGGCCAACGCTCTGCACCCCCTGACCAACACCCTGTCTCTGACCATCCCCGGCGAGTCCGTGAAGGTTGCTGACAAGATCGCTGGCGGCTTCACCGACAACAACATCGTTGCTCCCTACGGCGACGGCGTGACCTACATGGCTCCCATGTTCTACTCTCCCTGCGGCCTGTTCTACAACGCAAAGCTGTTCGAGGACAAGGGCTGGGAAGTTCCCACCACTTGGGACGAGATGTGGGCTCTGGGCGATGTGGCCGCTGCTGAGGGCATCGCTCTGTTCACCTACCCCACCGCTGGCTACTACGACGCTTTCATGTTCGCTCTGATGAACGCCATCGGCGGTCCTGAGTTCTTCAACGCCATCACCACCTATGAAGAGGGTGCATGGGACTCCGAGAACGGCAAGACCCTGCTGTCCATCCTGGACAAGCTGGCTGACTACACCCATCCTTCCACTCCCGCTCAGGCTAACAATCAGGACTTCACCAAGAACCAGCAGATGCCCATGAACGGCTCCGCTCTGTTCATGCCCAACGGCACCTGGATCACCGGTGAGATGGCTGACTACGCAGCTACTCTGGACAACTTCGCATGGGGCATGACCGCTGTTCCCGCTGCCGGCACCGCTCCCTACTCCTTCTGCTGGTTCGAGCAGGCTTGGATCCCCGCCGGCGCTGAGCACATCGCTGAGGCTGAGCAGTTCGTGGCCTTCCTGTACTCCGACAAGGCTGCTGAGATCTTCGCTTCCGCTGGTGCTATGCAGCCCATTCTGGGCATCGCCGACATGCTGGAGGGCGAGAACGTCATGTTCTACTCCATCTACGACAACGGCGCTAAGGCTGCTATGGGCGGCTTCGCTGCCTTCGGCGAGATCCCCGGTGTTGACGTTTCCGGTACCTTCTTCGCTCCCATCGACTCTCTGGTCGCTGGCACCATCACCATCGAGGATTACGCAGAGCTGGTCAAGACCAACTCCGCTCTGATGGCTGCTGCTAAGCTGGGCTAATCCCATCTTCCAAGAGACCGCACTGTAAGCAATTTGGGTGGCAGTGACTTCTGTCACTGCCACCCGTTTTTTGCGGTATGCCCTACAGTCTTCTAATAAGGTACTTTCCCTTGAACAGGCATGACCTGTCCAGTGGAAAATACCTTAATCAAAAAAATAAGGAGTTGGTTCAAGATGAAAAGCAATTTCAAGCGCACGGGTTTCCTCTTCGCGTGCGTGGGGCCTGCGGTGGTGCTGTTCGCCATTTTCATGGTGGTGCCCACCTTTAACGTATTCCGTCTGTCTCTGTATCAGCGAAGCACCTTCAATCCCAATGAAGTCTTTATCGGTCTGAAGAACTTCCAGATGCTGATGCGGGATGCGAACTTCATCCGGTCCATGCAGAATATGCTGCTGCTGATCGTCATGGTCACGGTGTTCACCATGGCAACTGCCCTGATTTTTGCGGGTATTCTGACCCGGGAAAAGCTGAAGGGACAGGATTTCTTCCGCGTTGTGTTCTACATCCCCAATATTCTGTCCGTGGTCGTTATCTCCGGTATCTTCTCTGCCATCTATGATATCGACCGGGGCCTGCTCAACAGCATCCTGAACCTCTTCGGTAAGGAGGGCATCCTCTGGAAGGGCGAGGAGCATGTCATCATGAGCCTTGTGATCGCCATGGTCTGGCAGGCCATCGGCTATTACATGGTCATGTACATGGCTTCCATGTCCGCAGTTCCCGGCTCTCTGTATGAGTCCGCCGGTCTGGACGGCGCGGACCGCATCACCCAGTTCTTCCAGATCACCATTCCGCTGATCTGGACCAACATCCGCACCACCCTGACCTTCTTCATTATCTCCACCATCAACATGGCCTTCCTGTTCGTCAGCGCCATGACCGGCGGCGGCCCCAACAATGCGTCCAACGTGGCCCTGCTGTATATGTACAACCAGAAGAATCTGGGCGGCGGCTACGGCTACGCTATGGCCATCGGCGTGGTGATCTTCTTGGTGTCCTTCGGCCTGTCCGCTCTGGTGAACAAGGTCACGGAACGGGAAGTTCTGGAATACTAAGGAGGTGCTGATATGAGATTGAATCAAGAAAACAGTGCCGAGCGGCTGTATAAAATTTTCATTTATCTGGTTCTGGGAATCTTAGCTGTGCTGATCCTGATCCCTGTTCTGTGGGTCATGGTGGCTTCTGTGAAGGAAACCTCTGAGCACTACGGCAGCCCTTGGGCGCTGCCCAGCCACATCCACTGGCAGAACTTTGCCGATGCTTGGACCAAGGCCAACATGGGCGGCTATATGCTCCACTCTGTGATGATCACGGTGCTGGCGCTGGGGATCCTGCTGGTGGTGGCGCTGCCTGCTTCTTACTGCTTGGCAAGATTCCAGTTTGTGGGCGGCAAATTCCTGAACACCTGCTTTATGGCAGGCCTGTTCATCAACGTCAACTACATCGTGGTGCCCATTTACCTGATGCTGTCTGACGGCGACAAGTGGCTCAAGGGCATCTTGGGCAGCGGCTTCCTGCTGAACAATCACATCGTGGTGGCGGTGGTCTACGCAGCTACAGCCCTTCCCTTTACCATTTACCTGCTGTCCAGCTATTTTGCAACGCTGCCCCATGACTTTGAAGAGGCTGCCTATATTGACGGTGCCGGTTATTTCCGGACCATGATGCAGGTCATCTTCCCCATGGCAAAGCCTTCCATCATCACCGTCATTCTGTTCAATTTCCTGTCCTTCTGGAATGAGTACATCATCATCAAGACGCTGGTCACGGACAAGGACCAGTGGACCCTGCCTGCCGGCCTGCTGAATCTGATGCAGGCACAGCAGTCTGCTGCGGAATATGGCCCCATGTATGCCGGCCTGGTGCTGGTGATGCTGCCTGTTCTGATCCTGTATATCTGCGTCCAGAAGAACCTGACCAAGGGCATGACTGTCGGCGGTCTGAAAGGCTAAGGTGAGTGTATGAATTTTTGGAAAGAGCATGCAACTTTGCGGGGCGTTCTGATCGCGCTGTTCTTTGTGATCGGCATGGTGCTGACCATTGCAGGCTGGAAAATGACCGGCAAGCTGGAAGGTCTGGGGATCATGCTGGTGGGGATCGTGTTCCTGCTGACTGCCCTGTTTGTGTATAACGCAGCGTATAAAAACTAATGAAATGGGGAGGGAGGATTCCCTCCCCATTTATTAAGAAAAATTTTGAAATTTGTATTGATTTTTGTCTGTATAGAGGATAGAATTAGGAACAGAATAGGATTTCTGAAAAATAACGCCATTTCAGTTCCATAAGGAGTTTACCAAAATGAATGATAACAAGCTGTATGGTCGGGTAACGATCCCTACCGATCTGGACGTGGTTCCCGAGACTCTGGAAATTATGAAGCGCTGGGGCGCTGATGCCATCCGTGACTGCGACGGCACCGATTTCCCTGCAGAGCTCCAGAACCAGAATGCAAAGATCTACTCCACTTACTATACCACCCGCAAGGACAATGTCTGGGCCAAGGCCAATCCCGATGAGGTCCAGCAGTGCTACATCATGACCGGCTTCCACACTGCCACCGAGGGCGCGCTGGAGATCCCTCTGATGAAGGGTATCAGCCCGGAACTGATGGAGGTCAACACCCGGGATGACATCAAGCGCTGGTGGGAAGTTGTGGACCGCACCACCGGTGAGGTTGTTTCTACCGATGCGTGGGACTACAATGCCGAGACTGGCTGTGTGGTCATTGCCAAGCCCGATGCTTTCCACGAGTATACCGTGGCATTTCTGGCCTACCTGATCTGGGACCCCGTTCACATGTATAACGCAGTCACCAACAACTGGCAGAACTTCGAGCACCAGATCACCTTCGATGTCCGTCAGCCTAAGACCCACAAGTTCACCATGGAACGCCTGCGCAAGTTCATCGCAGACCACCCCTATGTCAATGTCATCCGCTACACCACCTTCTTCCATCAGTTCACTCTCATGTTCGACGAGCTGAAGCGGGAGAAATTCGTGGACTGGTACGGTTATTCCGCCTCCGTCAGCCCCTACATTCTGGAGCAGTTTGAGAAGGAAGTGGGTTACAAGTTCCGTCCTGAGTACATCGTGGATCAGGGCTACTACAACAACCAGTACCGTGTTCCCTCCAAGGAGTTCAAGGACTTCCAGGCCTTCCAGCGCCGGGAGGTTGCCGCCCTTGCCAAGGAGATGGTGGACATCACCCATGAGCTGGGCAAGGAAGCCATGATGTTCCTTGGCGACCACTGGATCGGCACCGAGCCCTTCATGGAGGAGTGGAAGACCATCGGCGTGGATGCCGTGGTTGGCTCTGTGGGCAACGGTTCTACCCTGCGCCTGATCTCCGACATCCCCGGTGTCAAGTACACCGAGGGCCGGTTCCTGCCTTATTTCTTCCCGGATACCTTCCACGAGGGCGGCGACCCCGTGAAGGAAGCCAAGGAAAACTGGGTCACCGCACGCCGTGCCATCCTGCGCAAGCCCATCGACCGGATTGGCTACGGCGGCTACCTGAAGCTGGCGCTGCAGTTCCCTGAGTTCATCGACTATGTGGAGTCCGTCTGCAATGAGTTCCGGGAACTGTATGAGAACATCAAGGGCACCACTCCTTACTGCGTCAAGACTGTTGCCGTTCTGAACAGCTGGGGCAAGATGCGTGCATGGGGCTGCCATATGGTCCACCATGCCCTGTACCAGAAGCAGAACTATTCCTACGCCGGCATCATCGAGGCTCTGTCCGGCGCTCCCTTCGATGTGAAGTTCATCTCCTTCGACGATATCCGAAACGACGCATCCATTTTGGATAACATCGATGTCATCATCAATGTCGGTGACGGTGACACTGCCCACACCGGCGGTGCCGAGTGGGAGGATGCAGCGATTTCCTCCGCCATCCGGAAGTTCGTCCATAACGGCGGCGGCTTCATCGGCGTGGGTGAGCCCTCCGGCCACCAGTATCAGGGCCGCTACTTCCAGCTGGCCAAGGTGCTGGGCGTGGAGAAGGAAACCGGCTTCACCCTGAACTACGACAAGTATAACTGGGAAGAAAAGCCCGGACACTTCATTCTGGAAGATGTGAAGGGCGATGTGGACTTCGGCGAGGGCAAGAAGAGCATCTACGCCTACGAGGGCACGGACATTCTGGTTCAGAAAGACAAGGAAGTCCAGATGGCTGTCAATGCCTTCGGCAGCGGCCGCTCCGTCTACATTTCCGGCCTGCCCTATTCCTTCGAGAACAGCCGCGTTCTGTACCGCGCCATCCTCTGGGCCGCCCACGGCGAGGAGATCCTGCACAAGTGGTTCTCCACCAACTACAACGTGGAAGTCCATGCTTTCGTTGCCAACGGCAAGTACTGCGTGGTCAATAACACCTATGTACCTCAGGATACCACTGTCTACACCGACAACGGCAGCTTCCAGCTCCATCTGGATGCCAACGAGATCAAGTGGTATAATCTGTAATCAAAACCTCCTGTGAAGCTTTAGCTCCACAGGAGGTTTTTTGCGGGATGACCTTTTTTGCCGCCCCAACGGCGTGCCATGTTTATGGCACGCTAAAATGGCAGCAGGCCATTTTATCAAAAAATAGTATGATTTTCTTAGGGTTGGTGGTACAATGGAGAAAACAGAAAGGTCGTGGATCGTATGTGGGTATTTTTGGGAATTTCAGCGGTGGCGGCAGCGGTGCTGGGGGTGTCCTATGGGTGCTTTCGGATGGCCTTTCATGTGCCGCCCCGGAAGCAGATCGATCCGGAGGCCATTGAACTGCCGGAGGGGGCAGCGTATGAGCCCTACTGGCCGGATATGGAGCGGTGGATCCGGGAATCCCGGGCAATGCCCCGGGAGCATATGACCATCAAGAGCTTCGATGGCCTGACACTGCATGGCACTTATTACGAATATGCCCCCGGTGCGCCCATTGAGCTGATGTTCCATGGCTATCGGGGCAGCGCAGAGCGGGATCTGTCCGGTGGTGTCCAGCGGTGCTTCCGGTTGGGCCGGTCAGCGCTGATCGTAGACCAGCGGTGCAGCGGGCGCAGTGAAGGCAGTGTGATCTCCTTCGGCATCAGGGAACACCGGGACTGCCTAAAATGGGTAGAATATATGCTCCGGCGGTTTGGCCCGGAGGTAAAGATCATCCTCACCGGCATTTCCATGGGGGCAGCCACGGTGCTGATGGCATCGGACAAGGACCTGCCGCCCAATGTCATCGGTATTCTGGCGGACTGCGGCTACAATTCCCCGAAGGATATCATCTGTACGGTAATGGAGGGGATGGGGATCCCGCCGAAGCTGGGTTACCCCTTTGTGAAGCTGGGGGCGAAGATATTCGGCCGCTTTGATTTGGAAGCGGATGCCCCTGAGCGGGCAGTGCAAAATGCCAAGGTGCCGGTGATCTTCTTCCATGGGGAAGCGGATAACTATGTGCCCAGTTATATGAGCCGGGTGGTTTATGATGCCTGCGCTTCCCGGAAACAGCTGGTGCTGGTGCCCGGCGCAGCCCATGGCCTCAGCTATCCTGTGGATATGGAGGGCTATCTGAGCACCGTGCGGGCATTTTTCGGCCCAGAGACCAGTGCAGATCGGGAGGAATCGGCATGAATATGCGAATGCAGGCGGAAACCATGATCCATACCGCCATCGGCGCGGTGCTGCCGGATGCAGCCGTGATCCGGGCGCTGGAAGGAAAACAGTTTCCCGGCCGGGTGATTCTGGTGGCGGTGGGAAAAGCCGCATGGCAGATGGCAAAGGCAGCGAAAAGCTGCTGCAGGCTGGACGGCGGCATCGTCATCACCAAGTACGGCCATGTGCGGGAGCCGTTGGAGGGGTTGGACTGCCGGGAGGCGGGGCATCCCATCCCGGATGAAAATTCCTTTGCAGCTACGCAGGCTGCGCTGGAACTGACAGAAAATCTGAAAGAAAGGGATACGGTGCTGTTTTTGCTGTCCGGAGGCGGCAGCGCACTGTTTGAAAAGCCCCTGATCTCCGGGGCAGAATTGCAGGACATCACAGCCCAGCTTCTGTCCTGCGGGGCGGAGATCACCGAGATCAATACCATCCGTAAGCGGCTGTCTGCCGTCAAGGGCGGCCGATTTGCCCAGCATTGTGCCCCGGCACAGGTTTTTTCAGTTGTACTGTCGGACATCATTGGCGATCCGCTGGATATGATCGCCTCGGGACCTGCCTATCCTGACAGCAGCACCTGCGGTCAGGCGCTTGCCGTTGCAGAAAAATATGGGCTGCGGTTGTCAGACGAGGCACGGCGGTGTCTGGAAAGGGAAACGCCCAAGGTGCTGACCAATGTGCAGACCCAGATCACCGGCTCTGTCCGGGAGCTTTGCGCTGCAGCTGCCAGCGCGGCGGAAAACTTAGGGTATGTCCCGTACATTTTGACGGACCGGCTGAATTGTCAGGCCAAGGAGGCCGGGGCATTTCTTGGTGCCATGGCAAGGACTTACCATAACTGCGGCAAAAAGCTGGCCTTCCTTGCCGGGGGAGAGACGGTGGTGAAGCTGACGGGCTCCGGTAAGGGCGGACGGAATCAGGAACTGGCACTGTCGGCAGCTGCGGCTATCGAGGGCTTGGAGAATGTATGTATTTTCAGCATCGGCAGCGATGGCACCGATGGCCCCACCGATGCTGCCGGCGGCTACGCTGACGGCAAAACCGCACAGTCTCTTCGGCAAATGGGTATTTCCATCCATGCTGTTTTACAGCAGAACGATGCCTATCATACCCTGCAAAAAACCGGAGGACTTATCATCACCGGCCCCACAGGCACCAATGTCAATGACGTGGCGGTGGTGCTGATCGGATAAAAACGTACAGACTTTGCCTAAAGAATAAGGCGGTAAAGCATAAATCTATTGCTAAACCAGTTAAAAATCTAATTTCTCATAGAAAAACACTCCTGCTTTCTTGGGCGGCTTATGCCCCAATAAAGCAGGAGTGTTCCCTTAGTTGGCGAAGCTGCATGGAGGGATCTTCGTGCCGAATATCTGCTTAGCAGTAACGAAAGTGCGCAGATCCTTCGACTCGCTTTGCTCCCTCAGGCTAACAGAATGGTCAGAAGTTTGCCACTTCCGAGGACTTTAACTGCAATTGCAGCTTATCTGCAATAAGCGCAATAAACTCCGAATTGGTGGGTTTTCCTTTGGTATTACTGACCGTATACCCGAAAAATCTTTGCAGGGTATCCAGGTCGCCCCGATCCCAGGCTACTTCGATGGCGTGGCGGATAGCCCGCTCCACGCGGCTTGGCGTTGTTTGGAATGTTTTGGCGACTTGGGGGTAGAGTACCTTGGTGATGGCATTCACGGGCTTGTCAGCCCGTTGGAGGGGCTTCCAGAAGCGGGTAATTTGGAAGGGTTTTTGTGAAGGATTGATAGCTTTATTCGTTGCCCGGTGTTTCCTTTCTTCATCGGGCTTGTAGTTATATTATAGTAGATTTCAATTTTTGAGTCAAGTTTCACCCCAATGAACATCTGAAAAAAGTTTTTTTGAGACTTTTTGAACTAAATTTTACTGTAATTGACCAAACTGCACAGAATAAGGACTTACTACCAACATTCGGAAGCCTTTTGCAAAATCGAAAACGCCATCTAATCCATAAGATACAGAAAATTATCATCTTTTTTACATCTTTTATTCCAAAAGCAAACATTATTTTATGAGGTTTCCAACAAGTTAATAACATCTTTTTTACAACTGCGGAAAGACCTTGCTATGTGGCACATCGAAGTGCTGCCCCGAAGAAAGTTGAACAGCCGCCACCCTGTCGGCAAAGCAAGGGGATTATTCCTCAAATTCTTCTGTATTTCAGGAAAACAAGTCATGTAAAAACGACCGATTATAGGAAACCGTTGATATAATAGGCTCATAACAAAGGGGAAAACAAAGACCCCAAAATAAATCAGAAACAATAAAATTGGAGGAATAAAAAATGTATATCAACGAAAAGAAGATGGCTATTGAGATGACTAAGAAGTTTGCTTCCGCTGCCCGCAAGTTCGGTACTCAGGAGTACAGAAACCTTCAGGAAGCCCGCCGGGATTATCCCAACTTTAAGGTAGTCACCATCACCCGCAAGGCTCCTGCAAAGGATACCTTCAAGGGTCTGAACTATCCCTTTATGGAGAGCTACATCGAGAAGCACGATGATGCAAACCAGACCATTATGAAGGAGTATCTGAACCTCCGTGGTCTGTCTGAGGATGCCAAGGACAATCTGGTAGAGCCTTACGACTACGGCAAGATGAAGAAGTGGTTCCTGAAGAAGTACCCTTCCATCGCCAATTTCCACAAGCAGTGCGACGATCTTGTTGCCGCTTGATCCGTATATCATTGACTGGCAACATTGTTTTGGAGGATATAAAGATGATGAATGCTAAGAGTAGAATGAGAGTTTTTTATGCAGAGGGTGTAATTGAAATGAACACTACCTTTGCTAAGATGATGCAGAATCCTCTGTCCGACGAATACGCCCTGCTCCAGAAGATCCGCATGGAGAACCCCACCTTTTCTGTGCGCCGCCGTCAGATCAAGAGCAACCCCAAGAAGGATACCTACAAGGGTCTGACCTATCCTTACATGGAATATTATATCAGTACCCACGAGCCGGAGGATAAGGTAGATGCAGTTCTGGCACACTTTGAGGAGCTGAAGCTGATCTCCCAATGCCATGGTAAACGGCTGCGCTACCCCACCATCAAGAAGTGGTTTCTGGCTAGATACCCTGAGGTTGCCAAGTTTGGCATGGAGTTTGTTGCAGACGAAGACCCCGCTGCTTCTCAGGAGCCGATTCCTTTTGCGCCCAATGCTGCCATGCCTGAAGCTGCTGAACTGAAGGAGAGCGCTTGATGTATATGATGGTTAAGTTAATGGTGGATGGGCATGGTATGACTGCTCAGGTAATCCATGCCCTCCCTGAGAGCTTTTGCGGGAGGGGTTGGCTATGACGGAATATGTTGTGTTCTACGATGAATGGCTCCCCCTTCCAAAACCGGAGTTCAATGTGCTGGCTATGGTTGCGGAACAGGGTGGTGCGTACGTCGGAAACTTTTCTGATATGTGCCGATACTTAAATGTGACCCCACAGAGCCGCAACAGAGAACAACTTCGTTCTGCCATTGAATCCTTAACTTCAAAAGGTTTTCTTACTTGTGACACCAGAGGACGCACCCACCATCTGAAGGTGATTCCAAGAGAAACAGAAGTGAAGCTCCCCCGGCTCTGGGTGCAATCTGTCATCCGCCACGATTATTCTTCTGAGAAGGTAGCCTTTGCCCAAGTGCTGAAGGTATTCATGTGGATCACGCAGAACCGTATGAACGTTGTTACAAACGCCATGATTGCGGCGGAGCTAGGCATCTCAGAATCCACGGTCTGCGCTGCCAAGAATGTTCTGCAACATGAGTATGAGAACATCACCAAAAGGAAGGTATCTGAGAAATGGGGCAGCAGCTTCCGTTCTCTGGGACAGGAGCTTGCGGCAAGTGCATTGTGGATGGATATATAAAAAGAGTTACTTTTTGCCTGATAATAAATTAAGAGAATTATTACCGGGCAAAAAGTAACTCTTTAATTCTTTGTGATTTATCTACCCTCCTTAAAAAGCATGATTCTATGAAGTAATTTGCAATCGCTATTTTGCTACGAACGCTGCAACAGCAGCGTCGTGCAAAAGTAGCGAATGCTTAGATAGAACCCAAAAGGAGGACAAAATATGTTTGAATGGTATGACAAATAGATCCCGGACTACTACCTCACCATGTACCTGGATGGTTACACCCCGGAGCAGATTCTTCATGCTGCCCGGCGTGGAATGATGCAAAGGCACCGGGAGCGCAATGCAGAACAGGCAGTAAAGACTTAGGTTGAAGCAGCTTTACGGGATGTGTTCAAGGACTTCAAATAACAAATGCGGCAGCCACTTTTCCAATCAACAGAGGTTGGAAAGGTGGCTGCCTTATTTTGTTTTTATAAAAATATTTTGGTATAATTATTATAAATTGAAAATTAACTTTCAAGGAGGTGAGGTCATGGCAAAAACCTATGCAGAAAATGTATGCGCCATGCTGCGCCGGAAGGGGCTTGCGCCCAAGTATGAGCATCCCGGTATTTACTGTATCAAAGTGGGCGGTTAGATCGTTTATATAGGCAAGAGCGAAAATATGCTGAAGCGTGTAGCATCCCATTATGTCGGCATTAAAACAAAATCAGAAAAGAAATACCGTCTGCTGTCCGAAATCCAGAGCAATGGATACGGGATAGAATTTGATGTTCTGTACTATGCACAGTCAACAGGAACAGCAGCTATCCGGGAAGAGATCGGCAGAAAAGAGGGAGAATACATCCGATAGTACAAACCCGCACTGAATACCCAGATTCCCAAGGCAGAGAATTGGCACAAATGGGAAACCAATACTGTGGATGCGGCGGAAGTATTGCAGCAGTTCCTTTGATCCTCCGTTTCGTCCCTCTTGGATCGTCCTGACGGGATAGATGTAAATTGTCGCACACGGGCGGGAAAACCGTTTTCTGAAATAAAAATGCAACTTCGTGGGAGTGTGGGTCACACAATTCCATGGTTAGGGAACGAAAATTTTTTATCCCGAATACCATCCCCCACCCCCTGACGATATAGGAAAACGACAACGGGAGAGGCAGCAATTGGCTGTCCCTCCCGTTTTATCTGTTCAATTAAACAATTCGTTTACTTCGCACTTTTGGAACAACCAAAAGCAGCGGAAATCTGTTCAAACAAAGGCTGTTTCTGTTCACGAAAGAAATCAGACCGTTTCGTGGACATCTTCCCTTTTTACATACTCCATGAGATCACCGGGCTGGCAATCAAGGTATTCACAGAGACTTTCAATGGAACGGGTATCCACATGACCTGTTCCCTTTCTCATTTTTTCCAGTGTTGCGGTTCCTACAATTTTGTCCTTCCGCAAATCGTACATGGTTTTTTTCTTCTCTTTCAAGAGGTCAAAGAGTTTATTATAGACAATAGGCATACTATCACCATCCTTGCGGTTGATTATAACACACAAAGAGCACTAAAGCTAGTACAAAAATTGCACAACAAAACGCACTAGAATTAGTACATAATGCCATATTGACTATGTACTAGCTCTAGTGTATAATATAGACATGAAGAACAGGGGAACCCAATTTCAACACCGCTTGTTGTAACCCCTACACCAAACACAAAGAGGCGGAGGCAGCCGGAGAGACGGCAACAAATTCAAATCACAAAGGAGAAAATAATATGTCTACCATCGAAATCACATCCAAGATCGAAGCTCTGAAGGAACTGGAAGCCCTGATCGACGAAGCCAAGGCAGAAGCCGAAGCCCTCCGGGACGAGATCAAAGCGGAAATGCTGAACCGCAACACTGAAGAAATGGAAGTTGGTCAATACATTGTCCGCTGGACTTCGGTTCTCAGCCAGAGATTCGACAGCACCGCATTCAAGAAGGTCATGCCGGATGTGTACAAGAGCTTCATTAAGCAGACCGCAAGCCGCCGCTTCTCCATCAACTAATAAAAAAGCCCTTGTCAGAGCGGCAACTCTGACAGGGGCAGCCCAAGAAAAACTCACGACAGTCAATCAAGGGGTACGCTTATTATAAGCCTCTGCCCCTCCAAAATCAAGGAGGAAAATTCCCATGAAACAACTGACCAGCTACAACCGTGTCGCCGGATATCTCAATAAGGTTTTCGACCTTCTGAACGCTGAGTTCTTTGAAAGTGAGCTTTCAAGACCCACCATCACCATCCAGTCCACCCCCAAAGCCTACGGGCATTTCTCTCTGCGGGAAGATACCTGGGTGTCGAAGCTGGGCGGCACCCACGAAATCAACATTGGAGCCGGAACCCTGTCCCGTCCCATCGAAGAGGTTGCCGCAACACTGCTGCATGAGATGGTACACTACCACAATTATCTGCATGGTGTGCAGGATTGCAGCCGGGGCAACACCTACCACAACCGCAAGTTTAAGGCTGCGGCAGAGGAACGGGGGCTGATCGTCACCCACTCCGACAAATACGGCTGGTCACATACTTCCCCTTCTGACCGCCTGTTGGAGTTCATTCTGGACAATGACCTGACCGACATTCTGATAAACCGCAACGAGTTTGGCGGCTTCCGCATCACTGGCACGGGTACTCACAGCGGTGTAACCTACGGCGGTGAAGCTCCCCGGAAATCCAGCAGCCGCAAGTATGTTTGCCCTTGCTGCGGTATGAGTGTCCGGGCTACGAAGGTTGTAAACATCGCTTGCATGGACTGCGACGAACAACTGCTTTTGGTTGGATGAAAAGGGGGAAAATCATGCGGATATTAGAAAAATTCTGGAAGGGAGAAGTGGCACCGGGCGAACGGTGCCATATCTCCAAAGGGGAGTATTCCAAGAGCTATGCAGCAATGGTAGACAGTGAAGAATATTTGCAGAAGAATTTGACCGGGGAGGACTTGCAGCAGTTTCAGCAATTCCGGGACGCTGAACTGAACATGAGCCGCCTGTCAGACTTCGATAACTTTGCAGAGGGCTTCCAGCTGGGTGTGCTGCTGATTCTGGATATATGGGAGGGGACAGCATGAACCGGGGATACAGCCGCTGCTCCACCAATGAGGGCAAGCAAGACATAAACCGCCAAGTCCGGGAGCTGAAGGAAGCTGGTGCCGATGTGGTCTATATGGAGTATGAACACGGGGATGCCAAGGTGAAGAGCCAGCAGCAAGCCATGTTCGCAGAAGCAGAACCGGGAGATACCATCATCGTTCTGGAAGTCTCCCGGCTTGCCAGAAGTACACAGCAGCTATGTGAGATTATCGAACGAATCCGGGAAAAGCGGCTGCGGCTGGTGATCGTAGGCAGCATTACCCTTGATTGCCGGGATGGACAGGCTGATCCCATGAGCGAAGCATTTTTGCAGATGGCGGGTGTATTCAGCCAATTGGAGCTTGCCATGATCCGGGCAAGGGTGCTTTCTGGAATGGCAAACGCCGCCGCCAAGGGAGCCAAGATCGGCAGACCGCAAGTGACCGCTGATAATCTCCCGGCAACCTTCCTGCGGCACTACCCGGCGTATAAGAAAGGGCAGTTGAATGTGTCGGAACTGGCAAGGGTCTGTGATCTGAGCCGGACTACGGTTTATAAGTATATTGCGCTTTTGGAAAGATAAAAAACAGGGAGTTTCACTCTCCCTGTTTTTCTGATTATACGGCTTTAGGCAATCCGTCTTCTTGCGGCTTATATATCGTAGTTGCTAATCGCTGTAGGTTACTATCTTCTTTTGCCACAATTTGATTTTTGGGGATTCGTATGTTGATTGTCCGTTGATCTGAAGATAATTTATCAAGCAGATTTGGGTTTGCGACAACGTATTCTTGAATCGGTTGATAGTAAACGATTTCATTCGTAGTATCTACTACGAACAACACAAATGCAACGGGTGATTGCAGTGCGTAGTTGATAGTTTTTACTTCCAACGGAAAAGATATGTATTTACCGTCCAGTATTTCAACAGGCTTCTGCTTACCTTTAATCTGACCTTCGATTTTATGATTTTTCCACTGGTCATTCTCCGCAAGTTCTAAGATGCAATCTCTTCCCACATCGCTTCCTGTTTCCAACTTATAATCCCAATGGTCAGAATCTAAGGTATAGACCAGTATCTTCGCACTTTTCCTGCTTACTTTTTGTTGTTCTGTATCTTTTGGATATACGGACATGGTATCTCTCCGTCTTTTGCTTACGCATTTAACTTTTTCAGTTCATCATCAATAGCGGCAATCTGTGCTTCCAATTTCTTTTTCTTACCAGAAGAAAAAATCCCCTTGATGTTTGGTAACTCAGCTTGTAATGCCAGCTTTTCTTTTTGAAGTTCTGCTATACGAGCCTTACGCCTTTCTTCTGCGGCTTTTTCCTCGGCAATTCTGTGTTCTTCTGCGGCTTTTTCTGCTGCGATTCGTAAAGCCTTATTCCTTACGATATTCCTATCAAGATCTGCCACATCATTAAACAGCTTCAATCCAGAGCAATTCAATTTTCCTGTATTCGGACCTTCTCCACAACTAACTACAGTTCCATCTGCACAAATGCCGATTGTTAAAAGGGCACCATTTGTCTTGATTGCAACAATATCTTTCCAGTCAGAAACGTTGCATTCTCCCCATTGATTTTCGCCACACGCAACAACTGTACCACTTTGTGTTAACCCGACTGCGTAACTCGCACCACTATCAATTGCAACAATATTGCTCCAATCATCCACTGACAATTTATTTTCATCATCTTTCCACGTGAATACGGTTCCATCGTCTCTTAGGCATATTTTTGTTACGAACGGACCACATATACTTTTAACGTCTCTCCACACTGCGCTCCGTCCATCAGAGCTAATCAGTTCAACATCACCGTTTTGAGAAAATGCCGCAAACTGATAGCTCACCGCCTTAATATTAGTCACATCACGCAGACTTGAAATATAAGAATTGGCATTAGCATTCGTATTGCCGTATTTAACTGTGCCATCTCGACATAGTCCAACGGCTACATTAGTAGTTGCATCAACTGCAACGATATCTTTCCATTTGTTAGCGTTCCTGACAATTAAATCCCATTTTTTATCATCAAATCCCAATCCATTACTTCCACAAGCCACCACAGTTCCGTCCATCCGCAAACCGATGACAAATTCACCCGCAATACGAAGTGCCTTGATATCTCTCCATTTTGAAACAGTGTTATTGATAGTGGTATTTTCGCCGCAAGCGACAACTGTTCCATCCGCACGAAGACCTACGGTATTACTATAACCTATACCAATGGATATCAGGTTGTTCCATTTTGCTGGGTCGTATGCACCATCCCGGTTATTACAGACTTGAATTGAACCATCTGCACACAGAGCAACCAGATGTCCGTCTATAACATCAATCATTACAGAACAGTCAGGGTCATTCAGTCGTTCACGAATTTCAGCCAGCCGCTTTACACTATTCTCTGCATTTCCGCAAAGTGTCGTTAGCTGGTTTACCAGCGTATCATTTCCGTAACGAATTGCTTTTTGGTAGTTCCTGCTTTCGGATAGCGGTTCTTTACATTGAGCAAGTTCCTCTAAGGTATGAGCCTTCTTTTCGACCATCAGCTTTGCAAGATATGCTTCTGCCAATTCGGGATCTCTATCAAGGCAAGATTCACTATAGGCATTTGCAGATGCCCAATCGCCATCCTCTAAGAAAATAAAAGCTCTTTTGAGTAATGCTTCTGTTGAAGCGGTAGTGTTGATATTGATTGCCGGGGATACTGGTGCCTCAAGCGCAGGAGAAGAATGACTATGCTTTTTTTCTTCACCAAAGTAAGGGGATAGGTTGCGAGAATGACAATGAGGACACTGGTTAAAATCAATTACTTTGTCGTTGTATCGATCCGCTTGCCCTTGTAAATGATGTGTTTGAAGTACACTTCCACCTCCTAATATCGATGCTAATGCTCCGACGGATTCTAAAGCAGCAATACCGGCATTACTTGCGTTTTTCTTTAGGTCTTCATCCGTATAGCAGAATATGTGACCACATACATTACATTTCATTTTATATTCCATGCAAACATTCCTCCATCAATGTAGTCTTAAAAATGTTGAAACAACGTTTTTCGACTTTAACAAAACTATAATAACATTTTGAAAAGTGCATTTCAAGCGTTATCGCATTTTTATAACGAATGATTTGCTATAAAAATGCTCTATTCTATACGGGAAGGGAGTTGACCGTATGGATATTGAATTTGTCCGGGAACGGATTACGCAACTGCGGCTGCAAAAGGACGTATCAGAATACAAAATGAGCTACGATTTAGGTCACAGTCGGGGCTATATCAACAACATCTCTTCTGGAAAAACGCTGCCCTCCATGACAGAGTTTTTTGCAATTTGTGATTATTTCGAAATCTCTCCCGCCGAGTTCTTCAGTGCCAAAACCGAAAATCCCAAGCTGTCCCGTACAGTTACGGAGCTTTTGGAACAGCTTGACCAAGAGGATCTGGAGTTGACCCTAACCAACATCCAGCGACTACTGCGCAGATAATTTTTGAAAATGCACTTTCAAAGGGGTTGCCGCAATGGCTGAAGAAATCATCTATAAAAAAGTAACCCGTAAAGCAGACAAGGGTTTGGAAGGGAAGATCATTGCTAAGCACGGCAAGCAGAAGGATCAGAAGCTGAAACCCTACCTTGTGCTGCAATACCTTCTGAAATACTCTGACGAGAATAACACCCGAACAGCCTATGACATTATCGGCTATTTGGAGGGCTGCGGCATACACGCCGAACGCCGTTCCATTTACAAGGATGTTGAGGACATTAACCGTATTTTGCTCATGCTCCAAGAGGATGTAGACCTTGAAGAAGCGGATATGATGATTGCGGAAGCGGAGGAATCCGGGGATGAAGAGGAAATTGCCGAACTGAAAACGATCCGCTATGACCGCTCCAAGAAAGGCTTTTATGTCCGGCAGCGGAAATTCGATGTAAACGATATGCGTCTGCTGGCTGAGTGCGTGTATGCTGCAAAATTCATTGCAGAGGGTCAGGCGAAGCGGCTGGTGGATGTGGTCTGTGATTTTGTCAGTGAGGAACAGGCTCAGAGAATCAGACACAACGCATTTCTGACGGATAGAGTTAAGACCGACAACAGAAGCGTTCTAAATAACATTTCCGCCATTAACGAAGCCATGAGCCGACACATCGACGGGCAACCCCACACCCCGGAGAAAATCAGCTTCAAGTACCTGAAGCATTCCGTTAGCGATATGAGCAAGCAAGTGGAACGCAAGGCTGGCTCCCGGTACAAGGTCAGCCCTTTCCAGTTACTTATCAATGACGGTAACTACTATCTTCTGGCTTTTGCAGATTACGCTCAGGATATGAGAACCTATCGTGTTGACCGTATGAAGGATATCCGTTTCACCGGGGAGCCGAGAGATGGAGACGAAATATTTAAGACAATTGATATAAAATCCTACACCAAACGGGTATTCTCTATGTTTGGCGGTGAGCGAAAGTTGGTAGAAATGCACTTTGCAAACGCACTTCTGGATGCAGTTGTTGACCGCTTCGGCACAAAATACGTCCAGTATGGCAGAGTAGACGAAGATCATTTCAGTGTAACCGCAACAGTGGAGATCAGCGATCAGTTCTATGGCTGGCTGCTGGGTTTTGGTGATAGTGCAAAGCTAACCTACCCGGAGGAGCTTGTGGAGAAATTCCGGGCGTATCTGGATAAGATTAGAGCCTTGTACGGAAGTTGAATAAAAGATGTTAAAAAGGAGTAAGAATCTTGCTTGATTCTTACTCCTTTTTGCTTATGGAGTTGTTAAATAGTTGAATGTTAAGATTCAAAAGTTGTTCATTGGGCTGGCTCTGTGGTACTGCTTGCTAATATCGTCGTCGGTCAGATCCAAATATGCTTTTTCAGTAACCTCCACGCTGGAATGTCCGAGAATCTTACTGAGGGTAAAAATATCCATGCCGTTCATCAGACACCTTTTGGCAAAATTATTTCTCAGACAATGGGGCGTGTACGCTTCGTTCAATCCGGCACGAAGGATGTATTTCTTGAAGTTGCTTTCAAAGTTACCCACGCCGATGGAGCCGCCGTGTTCTTTGACAGGGAAGAGGTAGTCACTCTCCACATACCTGTCCTTAAATTGCAGCCATCGCCGAAGCACAATTTCCGTCTTGGGGGAGAAGTACACTGTCCTGTCTTTTCTGCCTTTGGTTTCTTCGGCTCTGAGGTTGATTCTCTTTCTGCCCAGTTCCAGATCCGTCACAAGAACCGTGGAACATTCGCCCAGACGCATACCACTGTCAAGCATGAGCATGACCATTACATAATCCCGATGTTCTGTGAAATAGGACTTATCAAATTTGGAAAGTAGCTTCTTCAGATCTTCGTCCGAGAGGAAGACTTTCGCCTGTCGGTTATGTTTCAGTTGGCGGATTCGCTTCATAGGATTCTTGCGGATGATATACTCTCGTTCCATCCAATTAAAGAATACTCTGATATTGCGGATGTAATTGTTAATGGTGGTAACGCTGACAGGCTTGCGGTAATCCCTTCTGCGGTCTGGACAGTTCTTGCTTTTGGAAAGATCGTTGACATAGAAGGTGTATTTTCCCCGCAACATTAAGTCGTCAATGTACTTGCGGATCACATTCTCCGTAATCTTATCCACAGTGTAAATCTTCAGTTCATCGGACAGCCAACGACCGAACAAATGAAGGGTTTGTTCATAGCTGCTCATGGTTTTTTCTCTCAATTGGGTACTGCGGCAATAAAGCATAAATTCATCGGTAAGCCACTCAAAATCTAAATTTTTCATACAAAAAATACTCCTGTTCATTGGGGTGATTTTGACCCAATAAAGCAGGAGTATTCATTGGTACAACGAAAAAAGTTCATCGGTATGAAAACCCGATTTTATACCTATCAATCACATCTTCATTGCATTGGCAAGCCAAAAGAAAAAAGCCGAAAACCTGTTGCGGCACAATCAGAAATTGGCAACCTCGGAAGACTTCAGCTGAAGCTGCAATTTGTCAGCGATAAGGGCAATGAACTCAGAATTCGTTGGCTTTCCCTTGGTATTGCTGACCGTATACCCAAAGAATCTTTGCAAAGTATCCAGGTCCCCTCTGTCCCAGGCTACCTCGATGGCGTGTCTGATTGCCCGTTCTACGCGGCTGGGTGTGGTCTGGAATGTTTTCGCCACCTGAGGGTACAATACTTTTGTGATGGCGTTGATGACATCCATATCATTGACGGCGATGATGATAGCCTCTCTTAAATACTGATAGCCCTTGATATGGGCGGGGACGCCGATCTCGTGAATGATGCTGGTGACGAGGCTTTCGATATTATTCTTGTCCATCCGGCGGCGGTCGGGGTACCGGAGGCTCTCCCCGCCCCGGATCTCTTCCAACCGCTCCACCAGCGCGGTCATATCGCAGGGCTTCAGCATCAGATACCGGACCCCTAGATTGGCAGCGGCGGCGGAAACATATTCAGTAACAAAGCCGGAGGTAGCCAGTGTGATGGGCTTCCGGTCCAGATTGGCAATGGTTTTCAAAACGCTGATGCCGTCTTTTTTGGCAAGCATCAGGTCCAGCACCAGAACATCGGGTCTTCTTTCTTCGATCATGCGGATGGCCTGCTCCCCATCAGAGGCTGTCCCCACTACCTGAAAACCGTCGGTCCGCTGCAATGCGGCAGTCAGCCCGGTGCAAAAGTCCTCAGCGCTGTCGGCGATGAGAACGGTGGTTGCATGTTCCATACATTCCTCTCCTGTCATGTAAATTCTCCCCAGTACGCGGCGGTTGTGCCGCGTGCGACACCTAAAGAATAGCATGAAGTACACTGATTTGCAAGAAGAAATCGAAACAATCGCTCGTCAAAATATGCGGTATTTTTACAAATACCTGTCGAAAAAATTACTTTTCAGAAGAAAAAGGGAGAAAGGACGGAGCCCGCAGACACAGGTTGACGGGAGGCATGTTCTGGTGTAAAATAATCTCATACAAAAAAGGAGGAACGCAACATGAAAGACGTATGGAATTTGGACCGAATCTACAAGGGCTTTGAGGATCCTGCCTTTGCTGCGGACATGGACACCCTGCGGGCGCTGGTAAAGCAGTACAATGCATTTGCTGAGGGGCTCGAGAGCATGGAGGATCTTGCCGGACTGCGGCAGGGCATTGAACTGGAGGAGAAGCTGATGCAGCTGTTCATGAAGCTCATCAGCTATGCCCAGCTGCGCCAGTCCGTCAGCACCCGGGATTCCGAGTGCGGTTCCCGACTGGGTCAGATCCTGCAGCTGCTCAGCGCCATTGCCGGTGCTGAGGCCACTTGGAAAGCATGGGCTGCCAAGCAGGAGGGACTTATGGACATGGTGGCCAATGACGAGCTGCTGAAGGAATATACCTTCCGCTTTGAGAACCTGCGCAAGGAGAGCACCCATCTGCTGGGCTCTCTGGGTGAGGAGATCGCGGCCCGGATGCAGCTGTCCGGCGGAAATGCATGGAGCGAGATGCACGGCTATCTCACCAGCACCGTTCCCGTGGAGTATAACGGCGGAATCACCAACCTGTCTGCCATACGCAACTTGGCCTATGATGCGGATCCCGCCGTCCGCAAGGCTGCCTATGAAGCGGAGATCGCCTGCTATGACAAGATCAAAGCGCCTGTGGCCTACGCCCTGAACTCCATCAAGCTGGAGACCATTTCCGACTGCCAGCTTCGGGGCTATGCATCCCCTCTGGACCGGACACTGGCGCAATCCTACATGAAGCGGGAGACGCTGGAGGCCATGCTTGGCGCTATGGTGGAATACCTGCCTAAGTTCCGCCAGTATCTGAAGGCCAAGGCTCAGCTGCTGGGTCATGAAAATGGTCTGCCTTGGTACGATCTGTTTGCCCCCGTGGGAACTTCCGGCAGAAAATACAGCACCGAAGAAGCACGGGACCTGCTGGTGGAGCTGTTCTCCGGTTTTGATGCCCAGATGGCCCAGATGATCCGCACTGCTTTTGATGAGGAATGGATCGATTTCTTCCCCCGGGACGGAAAGTCCGGCGGTGCCTTCTGTGCCGACGTGGACTGCATCGGCGAGAGCCGCATCCTTGCCAACTATGACGGCCTGTTCACGGATATCGATACCCTTGCTCATGAGCTGGGACATGCCTTCCACAATGAATGCGTCCGCAGCCACCGGGCATTGAACAAGGACTATTCCATGCCCGTTGCGGAAACTGCATCCATCTTCAACGAGTGCGTGCTGATGAACGCTGCCATTGCCAAGACTGAAGATAAGCAGGAAAAGCTGGCCCTTATCGAGTCCCAGCTGCAGGACGTGACCCAGATCATCGTGGATATTTATTCCCGCTTCCGTTTTGAGGCCATGGTCTTCGAGAACCGGGAGCAGCAGTTCATGGATGCGGATGCCCTGTGCGGCATCATGCTGAAGGCGCAGGAGGAATCCTACGGCGACGGCCTGAATCCCGATATCCGCCATCCCTTCATGTGGATTTGCAAGAGTCACTATTACGGCCCCACCTTCTATAACTTCCCCTATGCCTTCGGCGGCCTCTTCGCCCGGGGCCTGTATGCCCAGTACGAGAAGGAGGGCGCAGCCTTTGTGCCCAAGTACAAGAAGCTGCTCTACACCACTCCCATCGCCACTGCCGAGGATGTGGCAAAGGTGGCAGGCATCGACCTGACCGACAAGAATTTCTGGCGCAGCGCCCTGCAGACCGTGGCGGATAAGATCGACGCCTTCTGCCAGCTGGTGAAGGAATAAATTATAAGTTAACGCATGTCATTGCGAGGAGCGAAGCAACGTGGCAATCTCCCGCAAATTTCCGTTTGGTATCGTTTTACGGTCCTGCGAGGTTTTTTAAGGGGATTGCCACGCCAGTGTGCGCACTGGCTCGCAATGACATACATTGGTCGATAGTACGATAAACGATGATTTACAGCAAAGGAGACATGCTATGAACCACCGCATTGCCGCATTATGTGATTTTTTGAACGCCTCCCACAGTCTGTACCATGCTCAGCAGTACCTGCTGGACCTGCTCTTGGAGGATGGCTATACCCGGCTGTATGAGCATGAAAGCTGGGATCTAGTGCCCGGCGGCAAATATTGCCTGCTGCGGGGCGGCACGGCCCTGATCGCCTTCCGGATCCCTCAGAACCTGCCTCAGGGCTTTTTGATGAGCGCCAGCCACTGCGACCGCCCCTGCTTTAAGGTGAAGGAAAACTTTGAGCTGGGGGGCAACTATACCCGGATGGCCGTTGAGCGCTACGGTGGCCAGCTGCTGTTTACTTGGCTGGACCGGCCTCTGTCCCTTGCCGGCCGGGTCACAGTGGAAACGGAGAATGGCATTGAAAACCGCCTCCTCGACATCGACCGGGACCTGCTGCTGATCCCCAACGTAGCCATCCACATGAACCGGCAGGTCAACGATGGGTATAAATGGAATCCCGCAGTGGATACGCTGCCGCTGATTGGCGGTAAAGAAGCTGCCGGAAAGCTGCAGAAGCTGCTGGAAACCGAGGCCGGCGGCAGAATATTGGGCCATGATCTGTACCTGTATGTTCGCCAGAAGGCCAGTATCTGGGGCATGGAGGAAGAATATATCTCCAGCCCTGCGCTGGATGATCTGGAATGTGCCTGGGGGTGTACACAGGGCTTCCTGAACGCCGGGGACAGTGATTCTGTTCCTGTACTGTGCGTCTTTGACAGCGAGGAAGTGGGCTCCGGCAGTGTGCAGGGTGCAGGCTCCATGCTGCTGCCGGATACGCTGCGCCGGATCTGCGTGTCGATGGATTGGGATCTGGATCGAATGCTGGCACAATCCTTTATGATTTCTGCAGACAACGCCCATGCAGTCCACCCCAACCACCCGGAGCTGGCGGATGCTACCAATGCGCCGGTGATGGGGGAGGGCATCGTTTTAAAGCACAATGCCAACCTTAGCTACTGCACAGATGGGGTTTCCGGTGCTATTTTCCGGAAAGTTTGCGAAAAAGCGGGGGTAAAAGTTCAGACTTATTACAACCGGGCGGATATTCCCGGCGGATCCACACTGGGACGCATTTCTCTCGGAAAAGTTAGTGTTTTGACCGCAGATATCGGTTTGGCTCAGCTTGCAATGCATTCTTGTTATGAAACTGCGGCCTGTGCCGATGCCATCGCGCTGGAGGAGGCTATGTCGGTTTATTACGGACTCACGCTGAAAGCCACGGAAAATGGCTTTATCCTCGGCTAAATACGACAAAAGATATGGGCAACAGACGTATCGTCTGTTGCCCTTTTCGTTATATTTGTGCTCATTTTACATCAAAAACGCATCGTATGACAATGTAATTTCCGGCGGAGGTCCTTGCAAAGAGGGTCAGAGGATAATTTCCTTCGGAAAGCTTCCCGTAGTCAGGGGCATCGGCCCGGTCGATGCGTTCCACCGCGCAGGGAAACTGGGTGCCCTGCATATCGGTGATGAGGATCCTCTCGCCAAGGTCCAGCCTCTCGCAGAAATCGAATTGCCCGGCTCCGCTGCTGCCGCCGAGGATCAGGGTGCCGTCGTAAATGCTGCCCCAGTAACGGCAGGGGTAGGAGGCCAGCTTCCCATCCTCCCAGAGGGCGTGTATGGGCAGTGCTGCGCCAAAGGAGGGTACTTCTATCAGCCCCAGAAAATCCTCTCCCTGAAGCTGCCAAACGGGCATGGCGGGATCGGAGTAATCTGCCGTGGTTCCCTCTGTCCGTGGAGGAAGAAGCTGCGCGATCTGGACCGCCAGCGCTTTGGCCTCGGTACCGCGTTGATGAGTGAGGATCTGAGAGCCAAGCAGCAGTGCGCTGCTGAGGAGGATCAGGACAATGCCTAGGATCTGAAACAGCTTTCCTTTTCCTTTCATTTTTTGTTCCTCTGATACCAGATGCCCAGCGCCAGCAAGCCCAGACCGGAAAGGGCCATAATCAGCAGATACTGGGTCAGGGGGAAGTCATCGCCGGTCTGGGGCGGCGTGTCGGGCGGCGTGGTGGGGTAGGTGTTGGTGACGGTGAAGGTGGTCTCGGCGGCGGTGACGACTACGGTGTAGCCATCCGGGATATCCCGTTCCACCACAGTCCAGCGGTCGCCGTTTTTTTCGACTTCCCAAACATAGGTCCAGTCATTGTCGGGACGGAGACTGACAGTCTCGTAGACCACACCGTTTCGAAGAATCTCCACAAGAACACCGTTGGGGCGCTTATGGTTGGCGTGGCTGTCATTCCACAGCTTGACGACCTGATAGCGGACGTTTCCCGGGACTACAGGAGGCGGCGTACGGACGTACTTGGGCTTGGCGGTCATATCGTAATCCAAGGTGCCGTCGTCTCGGGGGGTGGGCAGGAAGATGCAGAAGTTTTCAAAGGTGTAGATGCCATCCTCTGTTTCGGCGGTAATGCCCAGCACCAGATAAAGCCCCTGAGAAAGGTCGGAGAAATGGGCGAAGCCGTTTTCGTCGGTTTTCCCGGTGGCAGTGGGTACGATGCTGTCGGCGGCAATGTAGGCTGCCAGTGTGGAAGCGGCATCCCGCCATTCCTTCTGGGAGGTGATGCCGTGGATCTTCACTGGGTAGCCGGTAAAAGGACCGGTGAGCGCATAGGTGCCGTCAGGGACATAGGCGGCCACCTGAAAGATTTCGATTTCCAGACCGGAAATTCCGGAATAATCCAGCGTCAGGGAGCATTCCCGGCTGGGGTCCAGCACCTGCGCTGCCTGAGCGGACAGGGGCTGGCACAGGAGGCAGAACAGGAGCAGAGCGCTCAACAGGGTGCGCAGTGATTTTCTCATGGCAGATCCTCTCCTAAGCTTTCTTTTTTGACGGGGGCGAACATGACGTAGATCATCAGCAGGGCGATGATGGGCAGGGCCACGATGGGCATGACGATAAGGCTGTCTACCCGGTAGGCCTCGTTGGCGATATAGATATTGCGCTTCATGGTCTCATCGATCTGATGGCCCCGGACCAGCAGCCGCTGGGTGTTGATGCCGTAGGGGGTGCAGGTCAGCAGGGTGCAGTAGTCCTTGCCGGGCTCAGCCTCGATGAGGCTGACATCGTGGGGCTCCACGATGCGGATCTGGTCCACCTCATAGGTAAAGGTGCGGTCCAGAATGGTGAAATAGAAGGTGTCACCGATCTCCAGACGGTCCAGATGGGTAAAGAGGGTGGCGGTGGGCAGGCCGCGGTGAGCGGAGATAACGCTGTGGGTGCCCTCGCCGCCTACGGGGAGGCTGCTGCCCTGAAAATGTCCCGCGGCGAAGGCCAGCACGCTGTCGCTGGTGCCATGGTAGACGGGCAGTTCCTGAGAGATCTTTTTGACGGTGACATAGCCCATCATGCCGGTGCCGCTGATGTCCAGTGTCTCCCAGTAGCCTTCCACCTGCTCATGGTTGCGGAAGGGCTCCTCAATCTGGGAAAGACGGCGGTTATAATCCTCGGCGGCTTCAAAAATGGGCGTATAATCCTCGGGCTTATACATAGCCAGCATGGCCTCGTAGTCCACGATGACCTCGCTCTGGGTTCTGGAGTTCCAGTAGCTGCTGATCGCGGGGTATAACAGCACGGACAGGCCTATGAAGAAGGAAACAAGTAGGATAAGGGTGGATTTTCTGCTCTGCATAGGCTTCTCCCTGATGTTATGGGTGTGGGGGCGGAAGGAAACGGCAAGTTCAATAGCTGTCATTGCGAGGAAGGCGAAGCCTGACGCGGCAATCTCCTGCAAAGTTCCGGAATGTGTCATTTGGCAGTTCTGCGCGGACCTTTGGAGGGGATTGCCGCGCCAGTGTACGCACTGGCGCGCAATGACATAGCTTTTCGGTTGCTGTGCTATAAAATTTACGTACAGGGGGCGATGCGAGGCATCGCCCCCTGTTTATTTTGCGGGGAAAGAGGAATTACTCCTCGATCATGGACATTCTCTTCTTGGTGACCAGCAGGACACCGGTGGTCAGCATGACGAACATACCGAAGGCAATGAACATGGCAGTGCCGGTAGCACCAGTTTCGGGCAGCATGGTGCCGGTCTTGTTAACAACATGGACACCGGAACCGGTGGAGTAGATGCCGTCGGTGAATACGGAATCCAGATTTGCATCTGCAATGGTGAACTGCTGGCGGGCAGTCAGTTTGTTGTAACCAGCGGGAGCTTCGGTTTCCTGCAGGTAGTAGACACCATTGTCAAAACCAACTACGGTAACCTTGCCGTCTTTGACTTCGATCTCTACACCGGTCTCATCGGTTCTGGCACGGCGATACATGGGATTGCCATTCGCATCCAAAACAGGAGTGGAATTATCAGCAGCCAGCAGAGGAACAACAGCGACTTCGTTGCCATCAGTTGCGGCATCGTAGATTTTGAATTTAGCACCATCAATCAGCTTGTTGGAGGAATCGGTCTTGACAATATCGATAGAGAAAGTGTAGGTAGTGGTTTTATCCTCAGTGGTAAAATGATTTTCGCCATACTCAAGCTGGGTCTTGTTCTCATTGCCATCTTCTTCGATAACAGCGTAACGGTTAAGCATGGCATTGTAGTAAACCAGCAGTCTGTCGTTGGGCTTCAAGGTTTTAACGAAATCAGCCTTAAAGGTAACAACAAAGTCGCAAGAAGAATGATCGCTGCAAGAGGTACTGACAGTATAGTCGGAGCCCTCGGTCAGGACGGTTTCTACACCCAGACTGTTCACATGCTTGATTTCGGTGACACCTCTGCCGCTGACGGTATTATGTTCGAAGGTCAGACCGTCGCTCATAGTGTCGTGCAGGACGTAGTTTTCAGCACCGGACTGCACGTGGATGATGGACATAAAGTTGACGATCTGACCAATGTCAGCAGTGTTGACATCGCCCCACATGCCAGTCAGGTCTTCCTGAACCTGCTTGTCAACGGTGGGAACCTTGTTCTTGGCGTTGATGACGGCATCTGCATCGGTGGTGGTCAGACCACACAGAGCGCCAGCAGTGGAATCAACCAGATACCAGCCCAGCTCCAGATTGGAGAACTTGCCGGAGGTTCCGGTAATAACGAATTCTCCAGTATTCTTAGAAGACTTTACAGGCGCAATACCATTCGTCTTCGCATAATCCAGCGCCTTCTGTGCAAAGGCTGCTACAGTAGTGTCATCTTCGGAGGCAACCCAAGTTACATAGTTTGCGGTATCAAAGGTTACATAATCTTTGCCAGCGCCGGTGGTAAAGAATGCGTTCCATTCGGAGTTAACTTTGTAGGAGTATGCTGCGCCCTTGCTGAAGCTTTCCAAATCCATAAGCTTGTAGATTTCGTAAGTAGTGTCTTCAGAAATGCCGTTGATGGTAATAGAGCCGGTTTCACCTGCTGCAAAAGCCACGGTTGCCAGAGAGAGGACCATCATGAGTGCCAGAAGGAGGGAAATCAGTTTTTTCATGTCTGTTTATTCCTTTCTTTAATAAAATACTTGTTGATTCGGAGTCGGATTCGCGGCGCATGGTTTACCGCGATTTTAGAAGGCTTATTTCATCCTCCTTTCCCGCTTGCGCCTTGATCCGATGCCGTATGCCAGCGAAGTCAGCATAATGCTGCCTCCGCAGAGCAGATACATCAGCCGTGCTGCCGTGCCGGTGGAGGGCAGCTCGGGACCACCCATGCCCCAACGGTACTGGTTGGTGACGGTGGTGCTGTAGGTGGGGTTGGAAGTGCCGGAAGAAGTGACGGGGCCGTAAGAGGGGAGCCAGTCATCGTTGTGCCAGATTTCTTCCACGGTGTAGGTGATGGGGTTGCCGTTTTCGTCAGCGTAGGGCAAGCCACGGAAATAATCCGTCCAGTTGTTCCGCAGGGTCAGGGTGACGGTGCGGCCGGTGTCACGGCCGTTGGCAAGGAGCTTCACCGTGACCTGATACTGATTGTGCAGACCGCTGGCGGTGCTGTGACCGTAATCCCATACCTTCTGGACCCGGACGTAGGTTTCCTGTTCCAGAGGCGTGTTGGTGATGCGGTAATAGTGGTCGCCGTCCGCAGGCTGCTCAGGCTCCGGCTGGGCGTAGGTCAGCTTGTGGAGGGTGAGGGGGAGGGCTTCATTGGTGTTGTTGGCTGCATACAGCTGATAGTTATATTGGATGTTTGAGAAGATATCTCCGGAGTCTCGGATGTACTGGGTTTCCTGCCAGCTTCCGTGGTCGATGTAGCAGGAAATGTAACCGTTGGAAAAGCGGAGATTTCTGTGTTGCCCTGGAGCGGTGGAGGCAAAATAGCCATAATTGTTATAATACAGGGTATGGCCCAGTTTGTTGGTCAGGGTCACGGTACCGTCAGCGTTGACCGTGGCATTCCACAAAGCGGCATCTGTTGTCGTGGCGGTAGCCGAATCCGTGTGGAGCTGCAACTGTTCACTGTATGCGGCGAGGTAGCAGCTGTATTTGCTGCTGTAGAGCAGATAAGTCTCGCCGTTTTCAAAGGCGGTGACGGTGGTGGTACCGCTGACAGTGCCGCTGCTGCCGCCGCTGGAAGCGGGCGGGCCTTGGGCGGATTCAATGCGGCCCAGATAGCCGGGGACGTAGGCTTCCTCCACACCGTAGGCGATGGGATTGCCGTTGGCATAGTATTTGGGGAGGTTGTCCCAAATGTGATTCCAGTTATTGGCTTCGCCGAGGACGGCCTCCTGAATCCGGCGGACGGTTCCGTCGGGGTCCGTCACCGTCAGATAGACGGTAATAGAATCGCCGCTGTGATTTTTGGTGTCGTTCCAGACTTTCCAAGCCTGTACGGAAGTGGTGCCCTGCAGGGAGGAATCGGCGTTGGTTGCAATGATATAGGCCTGCTGGGTCTCCTCGTCGATGCGAATGCCGTGGACGGTAAAGCCGCTGGAAATGGTGTCGGAGGCATTCTTGATCATATCCACATGGTAGCTGGCAGTGCCAGACTTATCCAAGGTCAAGCGGATGATGCCGCTGGACATGGAATAACCGGCCTGTTCCGGGGGGCGGGTTTCCTTAATGTAATAGGTATTGCCTGCGCCCAGACCCCACATGGTGGCGATACCGTCTTCCACTGTGAAGACGTTGGTGGATTCCTCACCCCGGTCATGGGCAGTCTCGCTGGTCCAAAGCTGGGCGGGGGTGGTACAGGCTTCGTCGGTGTAGACGGAGAACTGGGCACCGTTCAGCAGGTCCCGGGTCAGGAAATCTTCCTTTTGGATGCTGAAGCTGAACCGAGGGGCCAGATTAAAGTACAGGGCACAGTTAGACTGGGAGGAACCACGCTCCAGATAGTAGATGGTCAGGGTGTGGTCACCGGGTCCGATGGTTTTCAGGGTGTTGGACAGGTCGGTATGCACCTGACCGTCAATGGTGACAGTGCCAGTGGAGAAATTGATGTCACCGCTTTCAATGCCATGGATACCGCCAAGGTCCAGCACCAGCTTGCCGTCTACGAAGACCCAGACATCGTCATCACCGGAGAACTTGAAGTGCATGTCGTTGCCGTACAGGTCCTTGTTGCCGCCGCTGCCGGGGGCATTGGGCAGGTAGAAGTCGATATCGACGCTCATGCCGAACAGATAGTTGGCTCCCACCGGGCTGTCGCCGTTGTTTTTGGCTTCGTAGACATAGTGGGTGGTGCCGACATACTCGCCATTATCGCCATCATAGAGGTAAGTGGCGGGGGCGTTGCCATTGGTGTTGGCGTAGGGTGAGTTCAAAGGCAGGAAGTCGGAGTGGCTGCCGGCACCGCTGGAGGAGTCAGTGGAGCGCTCCAGATAGTCGTAGACATAGAAGCGCCCATCGCTCTGGTTGTAGGAAGCGGCATTCAAGGCCGAATTGTAATAATAGTAGCCGTAATGGGGGTCACTGGGGTTGGTCATCAGCTGGAACAGGTGGTCTGCGGTGCCGAGGTACTGCTTGCCGATGACACCGGTTCCGGTGGCTGGGTCAAAGGAATTATCGGTTCCGAAGAGCAGATTTCCCAACGTATTGTTGTACAGGTTGTAATGAACGGGAATGTCTTCGTTGTAGGTGTTGTGGCTGTTGGTGTTTGCGGGGTAGGAAATATCCTCGCTGCCCCGGTCCCAGTCACGGAAAATGTAGTTCAAGGTGGGCTGATTGTTATAGGGATTATTGCCGGAGGTCAGCAAACTCCATGTCTCGGTGTGGCTGCTGTTGTTGCTGCCATAAGAAATGCTGGGGCTTTCGGACAGGACATTGAACAATATGCCGTAGTCAAACATCCGGATGGTGACGAAGTCGCTGGTGCTGACGGTATCGGTGACATGGGCATTAAACTGGCCGATGTCATAGCTGGCGGCAGCCCAGTCTGCGTAGAAGACCATGTTGTCACTACCGTTGGTCTTGTCGGGGACGATGATCGTTGTGCCGGGAGCATAGTAACGGTTGTTGGTCACATCGTACCAGCCCCGCAGGACATAGTTGTATTTGCTGGGGGAGGTCCAAGTGGTGGGGAGGGTATAGCTCTGGCCCACAGTGACAGATATCCGATTGTTGGGGGAACCGGCCAGTGCCATCAGGCCGCCGTTGGTGCCATCCAGCCAGATGTAGCAGGGATCTCCTGCGGGCAGGAGCACCAGCCCCGGCTCGGAGGGAAGCAGGCCGTAGCCCAGAATGACGGGGTCATCCATGGCGTAGAGGGTTTGGGCTACCCGGTCCTGCAGAATCTCCCCGGAAAGGGCTTCGTCAGGAAGGACATCCTCCAATGCTCCCGCGGTCATGTAGGAGAAATGACCGCTGGGCGGGGCGGGGGATTCTTCATCAGACAGTGTTACATCACCGATCTGGGTTACAGGCTTATCAAGGTCGCCCTCGATGGTGAACAGGACATTTTCTTCCAGCTTGGTGAGTATGGCAACGGCATCTGCTGCGCCGTTTTCATCCTTGTCAAGGAAGACAAGATCGCCGGGGATGGGAGTGGTTCCTTCGGAACCTTCATACAGTCCGGCGGCTTCCCACTGTGTCCGCATGGATTCAGGGCCAGAGTTCAAGGGGACGTCCATGACACCTGCATAGTCTAAGCAGAAGGAAACGAACATGGCAGACCAGTCGCCATAGGGATTGCCGTACCACTGGCCATAGCGGGTGATGCCACGGCGGAGGCCGGTGTCATCCACCTGAAAATTAAGACTGCTTTCCGAATATCCCAACTGAGACTGGGCTACCATGATGACATTTTCTGCGGTGACGGAGCTGCGCATCATGCCTGCCAAGGTCATTTCCCAGTCATCGGCAGTCTCGAGATCGGCATTCACATCGCTGTAGCAGTTAGCGGTGTGGATATGCTCTTCCAGCGTACAGGTTTCTGCACTGGAGTAGCATTCGTCGGTGTGGCGGTGGCCTTCCGTCTCTTCCAGACCGCACAGGAAACCGTCGGAATTGAGGGTGTAGCAGTCCTCCGTATGGAAATGGGCTTCCACTGCCTCAAGACCGCAGGTATAGGTGGGGTCGGGGGAGTAGCAGCCTTCGCCGTGGGTATGGTTTTCCGGCTGGGTGCAGGTCAGCACCGATTCCATACAGGCATCCGTATGGCTGTGCTCCTCGGATTCCTCCAGACCACAGGCAGCATAGAGGATGCTGCAGTCAGGGCCATGGACATGCTCGCCCTCGGCCAGCGGACAGGTCAGGTGGTACAGGGTGCATTCCGGTGTGTGGGTATGGCCCTCCTGTTCAGCAAGGGTACAGGTCAGGGTCCGGTCCAGACAGTCCGGTCCATGGGTATGGGCATCTGCCTCCGGAAGGGTGCAGGTCAATTCTCTGGGGGAGCATGCTTCCGTATGAACATGCTCATCAAAGCCGCAGAAGGCTTCACCGGCCATGGTGATGCCGGTAAGCTTCAGTCCCCAGAAGACACTGAAAACCACCATCAGGGAAAGCAGTGGCAGAACGCTGCGGAAGCGGTGGGCGGACCGGCTGCTTGCTGTTATTTGAGATAAATAGGCTTCAACGCTTTTCTGCAAATGCTTCCCTCCTTTCTTTGGGCTTTGGGTGTGAAGCAGTGGGTGAAACGTTTTGTTATAACGGTAGGGTGGGGAAAATCTCAGACCTATGGTCTCATATTCAGCCCATCCATTCAAATTCTGACAGGGGCCAGACCTTACAGAGAATCTTTCCGATGATCTGATCCTCGGCGATGCAGCCGATGACGGAGCTGCGGCTGTCGATAGAGGTCTCCCGATGGTCGCCCATCATAAAATAACTGTTTTCCGGCACCTGATAGGGAAATTCCACATCACACTCGCCTAATGCCTTTTCGGATACGTAAGGCTCGGGCAGCTCGGTGCTGTTGAGGTAAACGGTGCCGTCGGGATTGATCCACAGGTAATCACTGGGGGTGCCAATGATCCGTTTGATCAATATCTTGTTAGAATAGTAGAAGGCGCAGAGGTCGCCGGTTTCCAGCCGGTCCGTTTTTACCAGCAGGACGATGTCGCCGTCCTTCAGGCTGGGCTCCATGCTGGTGCCGGCAATCTGCAGGACCGGCAGCACTAGTGTGGCGATGAGGGCCGCAATGGCGGCTACCACGATGAGGGCGTTGACGGTGCTGCGCAGCAGGCGGCGGAAGCGGCGCTTATAACGCTCCCGCTTTAATTCTTTCTGCAGGAGAGCAAGCTCCGGCAGTTCATAATCCCATCTTTTTCTTCCCATAGGTTACATCTTATACATTATAATTAGGAAGTGCCGGCGTTCTGCCTTGCGGCGCGGAGGAGCTCCTGCGCCTGACGGCGGGCCTGCTCTAAAATAGCGGCAGCTTCGGCTTCCATGGCATCAGCCCGGTCCTTGGCGGCGCTGAGATACATATCCGCAGCGGTCTGGGCGGCATCGAAAACACCGCTGAGCTGCAGGGAGGCTTCTGCGATGGAACCGATGACGGTCATCTGGACTTCCCGGGCATTGAGCTGCTCCTGTGCCTGCTCTAACTGGCGCTGGAGATCATCGGCCCGCTCGGTCTGGATGATGAGCATTTCCAGAAGCTGGTATCGATTTAGCTTTCTCAGGTCTTTTTCTGTCATACCAGCCCCTCCTTAGCACGCAGCTGTGGATAAAATTAACCAAATATTGTCAGTCCTTTTTATTCTATGCCCCTGATTTTGACAATTCAACATCAAATAGTAACAATTTGGAGTGGTCAAAATATTTGGCTTTTTCGGAAAAATACGCGTTTTCGTGATGTTTCGGGGTGAGATGTAACAAAAATGAAAAAAATTGAGACAATAACGAGAAAATGGCAAATGTAAATAAACTGTAAATTTTTTAGAACAACGATAACGTTTTCGAAAAACGGAAGAAGTAAAGTGGATACATGGCAGAATACACAAATCAAAACACACAAAACTGTCAAAATCCCACATTGCCAGTGGCTGGAAAGTATGGTATCATTACCGTATCCAGGTGGATTCTGCCTACTCCACAAAATAGGCATCGTCCACTAAAAATAAAGGAGGAAATATCCGTCTGACGCACGGTGCGGCAGTGTGGAGACCTGTCGTAATGCTCCCGCAGATTGGTTACTATGCGGGTATGTGAGAACGTACGCGAAATGGTAGGTACGTTTAGCGTCGAAAAAATTATGGCAAGCTTAACCCTAAAGAACATCACCAAGATCTACCCCCACTCCGGCGACGACGCCAAGAAGCAGAAGAAGGCCAAGAAGGGCGAGGAGCCCGAGAAGAAGAAGTCCAACCTGAAGGTTACCGCTGAAGGCGTTATCGCTGTTCAGGAGTTCAATCTGGACATCGCCGACAAGGAATTTATCGTTCTGGTCGGTCCCTCCGGCTGCGGTAAGTCCACCACTCTGCGTATGGTCGCTGGTCTGGAAGAGATCTCCGGCGGCGAGCTGTACATCGGCGACAAGCTGGTCAACGACGTAGCTCCTAAGGATCGTGACATCGCCATGGTCTTCCAGAACTACGCTCTGTACCCCCACATGACTGTTTATGATAACATCGCTTTCGCACTGAAGCTGCGCAAGACCCCCAAGGACGAGATCGACCGCAAGGTTAAGGAAGCTGCTGAGATTCTGGACATCACCCAGTATCTGGGCCGTAAGCCCAAGGCTCTGTCCGGTGGTCAGCGTCAGCGTGTCGCTATCGGCCGCGCTATCGTCCGTGAGCCCAAGGTTCTGCTGATGGACGAGCCTCTGTCCAACCTGGACGCCAAGCTGCGTAACCAGATGCGTGCAGAGATCATCAAGCTGCGTCAGCGTATCAATACCACCTTCATTTACGTTACCCACGACCAGACTGAGGCTATGACTCTGGGCGACCGCATCGTCATCATGAAGGACGGCGAGGTCCAGCAGATCGGCACTCCTCAGCAGGTCTTCAACCATCCCTACAACCTGTTCGTTGCTACCTTCATCGGCACTCCTCAGATGAACCTGTTCGAGAACGCCAAGCTGCTGAAGGAAGACGGCCAGTATGTTGTCGAGCTGAACGACTACAAGGTCGCTCTGTCTGCTGAGAAGCAGGAGAAGCTGGCTAAGAACAACGTCGCTCCTCAGGACATCGTTCTGGGCGTCCGTCCCGAGCACATCGAGCTGGGCGCTGGCATCGATGGCACCGTCGACGTCTCCGAGCTGATGGGTTCCACTGTCCACCTGCACGTTTCCTCCATGGGCCGCGATGTGGTCATGGTCGTTTCCACCATGAACATGACCGGTGCTGAGGTTGCTGCTCTGGCCAACGGCAAGCCCCTGTCCTACAACTTCGCAGGCCATGTCTGCCACGTCTTCTCCAAGGAGACCGGCATCAACCTGGAAGCCTAATATCACAATATTCCATAGCACCAGCTGGGCACGCCTACCCAGCTGGTGCTTTTATATATAAACCACGGGTCGATGACTACCGACTAAATACATTTTATGCAAATAACGTTAGCTTTTCTGATTTGGGAGGCTTTCAAAACGATCATGAAGGGGCGGTCCAATAAAACAGTTTCACAATTGTTGTCGGAAAACGGCATGATTTCGGTCATGCCGTTTTTCCGTTGTGCAAATCATAGAGTAATGTGGCAGGAAGAATACCGATGTAGTTGTAACTGATTTTCACATCCTGCACCCGGTGTCCACCGGAATTGTCTGGGGCATGAACATAGACTGCCTTGCTCGTCATCTTCGGTAGGCTGGCAAAGTTGCGGATATTTTGCTGCGTATTCCCTCAGCTGCCGCTTTAGCTTCATATCGTAGGTGTAAATCTCTGCTGTTGTGTCTTTAGCGTTGAAATAAAGCGCTGTAACCTTCTGCTTTTTCGTAAGACGTGTTTTCATGGAATTTCCTCCTTTCTGCATGAAAAAACAGCAGCCACAAAAATGTGACTGCTGTCTAAGCTGCATAGTGGGAGCAGCTTCTGGGAATCTCCCGGTAATTGCCCTTGCGGTCTTTCACCTCGAAGAATTGCCATGCCGCCCAGGAATAGCAGTCCCAGACCAGCATTCAGCATATCGCTTTTTGCTACGGCACCATAGCTTCCCTCATACAGGACTTCGTAAGGACAACGTGGACTTTTCAGCGAATCCGGATATTTTTCTGCCAGTTCCTTGGGGAGCGCATAGAAAAGTGTCAACCAGGAAATATCATCATCCTGGGCAATCTCGACGATCTCACCGGGCAGCTCAACGACGAATCCTTGCGGGGATTTTGCCATTGCTTCACTTCCTGTCTTCGATAGCAGAATACCCCTCTACTATATACATGGCTTGAGAACGGTCAAATTGTTCCAATGCTCGCGAAAATTTATTAATATTTTTTCTGAAACCTAATGCATGCAATCTTTATAGCAAAAGTCATGTAATATTTCCAGTTCTGTGAATGCGCCCGTCTTTTCAAATAAAGCAGGAAGGCATTCCTTGGTATTGACAATTCGACTATGTCCAGTTAATATATAAACATGGTTATATAAAATAATTTATGGAGCTGATATAATGGGACGAAAAACGCAGATCACAAAGGAAATCATACTTGAGACTGCATTGCAGATGTTAATTCGTGACGGCTATGGGGCCATTACCGTCAAGACGCTTGCTGCTGAGATTGGCTGTTCTACTCAGCCCATTGTTTGGCATTTTGAGAATATGATTGGTTTCCGCAAGGCATTCTTTGAATACTGCATCGACTACGCAAAGAGCCAGTTTACCGTGTGGAACGGCAGCCTGGATGACCTGCTGACAGAAACTGCCCGGGGATATATCACCATCGCCTGCAATATGCCGAATCTGTTCTGTTTTGTATTCGTGGATAACAAGGACGAGTGCAAGAATTCCGATGTGGTACAGAAGCTACAGTTGGATAATACCAGGAAAATCGTTGAACTTCTGTGTCAGGAGAAAGGCTTGAGTGAGCAGCAGGCGGCATCTTTTCTGATGAACTATGAGTTCTACATCCACGGCATTGCGTCCTATACGGCCAGCGGTTTTGTGAATTACCCGGAGGAAGAGAT
>JAFSCK010000123.1 GCA_017436785.1 Oscillospiraceae bacterium
AGCATTTCTGCCGGTACTACGATGCGATCTTCATTCTCTTTAACACAGGACTGCGAATCTCTGAGTTCTGTGGGTTGACCATTTCTGACATCGAATTCGATCAGAAGCGTATCAAGGTTGACCATCAGCTGCAGAGAACATCGCAGATGCAGTATGTGATCCAGGCACCCAAGACGGAAAGCGGCATTCGCTATGTGCCGATGAGCGAGGAAGTTGTGGCGTGTTTCCGCCGTATTCTTGCCAAGCGTGTAGCACCGAAAGTAGAGCCGATGGTGGATGGACACGCCGGGTTCCTGTTCCTGGACAAGAACGACAGACCGATGGTTGCGCTGCACTGGGAGAAATATATGCAGCACATTGTCGAGAAGTACAACAAGATCTACCGCATCCAGATGCCCAAAGTAACCCCTCATGTATGCAGACACACCTTCTGTTCCAATATGGCGAAATCCGGAATGAACCCTAAGACATTGCAGTATATCATGGGGCATTCGGACATCAGCGTGACGCTGAATGTTTACACCCATGTGCAGTTCGATGACGCACAGGCAGAGCTGCTTCGAGTAGCGGAAGCCTGAGAAACCCCGTTGGTAAAGCACATTTATTTACCAACGGATTTACCAATATTGCAGGAAAAAGCATGAGAAAATACGGGAAGATTTGAGAAGATATCCCGAAAACAAAGAAACATGAAAATGCCGAAAAACTCTGCAATATTGGGCATTTGAGAAGAAATACAAGACTTATATGGAGATATAAGACGATGATAAAAATACTATTTGTTTGCCACGGCACCACCCAAATCAGCTGACATATACCCCGATATACCACGATAAATTAGGAATTGGCATGGATTTTACTACAGATTTACTACTTTTAGAGTTCCGATATGATAACTGAACAAAACAGCAGTCCTGCAAGAGTGCCCGAAAAGCACCTTTTGCAGGACTGCTTTTTGTTTGTCTGCCATTTCGACAGGGTCTTTCACGGTGTTGACAAGTTCGACAATCAGAAAACGGAGCGATACAATCATGGTACAAACCAATCAAAGGAGGCTTGACCATGAATATCAATTACATTCGCTCCGGTGATTACTTCATCCCGGATCTGAAGCTGCCGGAGGAAACTCGCCCCATCGGTAAGTGGGGCCGCCTGCACCGGGAGTTTCTGAAGGAACACCATCCAATCCAATATACCAATCTGGTCCTGTCCTGCAAACTGTGGACTTATCTGGCAGACCTGAATGAGCAGGCCCAGGAGCGGCTGGACAGAATCATACAGCAGATGAAGGATGTGGAGGGTGTTACAGAAAGTTTGAAAGCGGCTGATCCAATGGCATGGGTTCAGAGAATGAACAGCATCCGAAACCGGGCAGAGGAAGTCATTCTCCAGGAAATGATCTACGGGGAGGAAGCGGTATGAACATTCTGGAAGAATTTTGGTACGGTAATCTTGACCCTGCAGAATATGATGCCTGTCCCAATGAGGAGTACAAGGAAATTCTGCGGCTGATCAGCCGGAACGAAGATAAACTCTTGGCAACCATGACGGATGCACAAAAAGACTTGTTCACCCGGTATCAGGACTGTGTCCGGGAACACCAGGCTATGGCAGAATGTTTGCTGTTTCAGAACAGTTTCCGGCTAGGTGCCAGGGTGATGGTGGAAGTTATGGAATATGATTGAATTAATACAAAAAAGTTCACACTTTGCACATAAATTGTATAAAAACAAGTCAAAATCTATGAACAAAAGTCAATATCTACCCAATCGAAGTCAATTTCAATACTTTTCCAGAAGTGTTTCCGGTGCTATAATACCCCCACGCTTGGTTGAGCAGCACATTGCTCCCGGCGACCAAATTCAAAACTTTTCACTCTCAATTATGGAGGTATTTTTATTATGAAGAACACTTTTACTAAGAATCTGATCAAGTCCATGTCCGAGTACGGCGAGATGCTGAACCGTATGGGCTGCTGATCAGGCAATGCTTATCTCACTCACGTTCAGGAGGATATTGATTTATGACTATGAAAAAGAATATTGTTAAGGCTATGCAGAATTATGGCGAGATGGTCGCCTGCATCGGCACTCTGTAAAAATTCACTTGGAGGTAATTACATCATGAAGAATACTATGATGAAGAATCTGATTAAGAACATGGCTGACTACGGCGAAATGCTGAACCGTATCGGCTGTTAAGGAATCAAACGAGCACCTGTCATCCGACAGGTGCTCGTTCCTTTTATTTATCCAGGCCAAACCGGATGGCATACACCAGCTCTGCCAGCTGCTGCGGGGGAACGGGAAGGTCATTTTGGAGCCACCATTGCAGGACACCCAGAAAGACGGAGATCAGAAAGTGCAGCTTCAGATCATCTTCAACGGATAGAGGACCGTCCACAGAAGAGCACCGTTCTCTGGACACATCCATCAGGATGTTATGCAGTCGGTCATAGAATGCCCTATTCTGGGCAGCGTTCTTATTCAGCACTGCGTAGTACATCAGATTATCGGCTACATTCTGGTGGGTAATGGTCATCAGCTCGATAAAATGATTTCTGTCTCTTTCGTTCACGCCAATGATGGGAAAATGCGCCCGGGACATGGCTCCAATCACTTTCTCCAGCCAATCATATTTGTCGATATAATAGTAATAGAAGGTAGTTCGGCTGATTTCCGCTCTTTCGCAGATGTCGTTGACGGACAGATCCTCGAAGTTCTTCTCCTGCATCAGTGACCAAACCGCATCGCTGATGGCTTTTTTGGTACGCTTCACACGCCGGTCTTCCGCAGCCATGGCGCTACCTCCCGTAAGCTTACAGTTTTTGTAAATTGTAAGATATTGAACATTTTTTGCATTTTGATAGTTGCGTAAAGGATATCAAAATTTATAATAATTATATAAAAAGCGTTAAGATTCGTCAACGCAAAAAAATGCAAAATTCTTAAGCCAAAGTTTTTGTTCACTGAGGGGCTTTTGCCATTGTACCCTCCTTCTTCCTTTGGCTTTGGTTTTGGAAGGCAGCTGCGGACAGGGAGCAGCTGCCTTTTTCTTTTTCTGCGTTTTCTTACAAAATACCCGAAAGTGTACGATTTCTAACAGTTTTCTGTTTTTGCAAATTGTGACAACTGGTAAAATTGAATATAATGTGAACGGAAATTCGTTGGTCGTTTTCGTCATTTTCTACAGGAATTGTAAATAAATTTTGACGGACGTCGCGAAGTGCAGTTTTGTATTTTGGAGGAACGCCAATCCTCTAAATAAAACGAAAAGGAGAAATCAAAATGGCAAAAGCAAAATCCGAGAAGCTTACATTTAAGCACGTAATTGGATATGGCTGCGGCGACGCCGGCGGCTGTATCTGCATGGTACCTATCTGGTACTTCATGTCCCGTTTCCTGCAGGTCAACCTGCAGATCAACGCAGGCGTTCTGGCAACCATGCTGCTGATCTGGAACGTTTGGGACGCAATCAACGACCCCCTGATGGGCACCATCATGGACATGACCTATGCCAAGGCAAAGCCCGGCAAGGACAAGTTCCGCCCCTGGATCCTGGCATCCATCCCCGTTATGTTCTTCGGCACCCTGGGCTTCTATCTGGTTCCCGGTAAGCTGATGGGCTCCGCTACCATGCTGGTGGCTGTCTTCTGCCTGAAGATCGTCTCCGAAGCAGGCTATACCATGATGAACATCGCCATGGGCTCCCTGCTGGGCAATATGTCCAAGAACGACGCTGAGCGTGCTACCCTGTCCTCCGCCCGTGGCTTCGGCTCCACCTTCGCTCACATGCTGGGCGGCGTGGTTGCTCCTCTGATCCTGAAGAAGTTCGGTACCGGCAATGAAGGCTACGGCATGGTCGCTCTGGTCTTCGTTACCCTGGGCTGTATCGTTGTCTTCCTGCACTACGCTCTGTGCGAGGAGCGCAATAAGGGTGCTGTGGTTGAAAAAACCGCCGAGCAGAAGGAAGCTGAGAAGTTCAAGATCAGCGATATCTTCAACATCATGACCAAGAACCGCGCTTTCCTGGCTCTGGTCCTGCACTCCATCTCCATCTGCGCTGTCCAGGCTATGGGTACCGGCGCTGCTACCTACATGTACATGGACGTTCTGGGCGATATCTCCCTGCAGTCTGTCAGCTCTGCTATGTCCTCCGGCCTGCAGTATGTTATCCTTCTGGGCGCTCCTCTGCTGGCTAAGAAGTGGGATCTGGTCGTCATTATCCGTACCTGCCTGATTGCCGGTGCTGTTGCTTTCGGCGGTCTGCTGGCTTACTCCATGATGGCTGCAAATATGAATGGTATGCTGTTCGTTATCTGGAACGGTCTGGCTTCCGCTCTGGTGGTTATGTCCACCCAGATGCAGTGGGGCCTGGTCGCTGAGGCTATCGACTACAACGAGTACCTCACCGGCAAGCGTAACGAAGGCACCATCTATGGCTTCTTCTCCCTGTCCCGCCGTATCGGCACCACCATCGCCAACTCTGCTACCGTTCTGCTGATCGCTGCTATCGGCTATGATGCAGAACTGACGAATGCTGGTCTGCAGCAGGCTGCCGGCACCATCTCCGGCATCAAGCTCATGGTCGTTGGCTTCCCCATGGTTGCTGCTCTTCTGTCCTTCGTCTGCTTCACCTTCATCTGGTGCATCAATGCCGATGTCCGTCAGAAGATGGCCGACTGGAAGGCTACCAAGGCTGGCTGATTACCTGTAAAACCATTTTTATCATTTCCTTACTTGTGTGGGGACGGTACAATCGTGCCGTCCCTATACAAAAATAGAGGCACCTATTAGCCGCCTGACCGAATTCTTTCTCCTTACCACTTATCACCAGATTCGGACACTTTTGCCATTGTTTGCAGGCGGCTAATAGATGCCTTTGTTTTACATTGAAACCGTTTGATGTTATCCGGGCGGATATGCTACAATAAACAAAAATGGCTTTTTCAAAGCCTGGAAGGAGAATTCCTATGTGTGCTACACCCAGATACATTTTCAATCCCGGCGGCCCGACCCTGGGCGTCACCTCTGCTCCGGTTCTGGAACAGGAGGGCCTGTACTTTAAGAACGTAAGTCGCAGCGGTGTGCTGCTGCCCTTTGAAGACTGGCGGCGCTCCCCCGAGGAACGGGCGCAGGATCTGGCTGCACGGCTTTCTGTGGAAGAGATCGCAGGTCTGATGATGTACAGCTCCCACCAGATGGTGCCTGCCATGTCTGCAGGACCCTTCATCGGCACCTACGGTGGAAAGTCTCTGGAAGAAAGCGGCGTACAGCCCTGGGCGCTGACGGACCAGCAGAAGAAATTTCTGTCAGAGGACCATCTGCGCTATGTTCTGGCAATGGCTCTGAAGGACGCGGAAACCGCTGCCAATTGGAACAACGAGATGCAATCTCTTGCGGAAGCGCTTCCCTACGGTATTCCCGTGAACATCAGCTCCGATCCCCGACACGGAGCATCCAATGCAGGCGCGGAGTATAAATCCGGCGGCGGGCAGACCAGCAAATGGCCCGAGGGCCTTGGCATGGCAGCCACCTTTGATCCGGAGCTTTGCGAAGACTATGCCCGGATCATCGCCAAAGAATACCGGGCCCTGGGCATTACCACCGCCCTGTCTCCCCAGGTGGATGTGGGCAGCGATCCCCGGTGGATGCGGATCGAGGATACCTTCGGCGCCCATCCGGATTTGGTAACAGATATGGGCCGGGCTTACTGCGATGGGTTACAGACCGATCCCAATGAGAAAGACGGCTGGGACGCGGCAAGTGTTGCTGCCATGGCAAAGCACTGGCCCGGCGGCGGTCCCTGTGAAGCCGGACGGGATGCCCATTACCCCTACGGCAAGTTTGCGGTCCATCCCGGCGGATGTCAGCAGCTTCATTTCCGGCCCTTCCTGGAGGGCGTGTTTCAGCTGAAGGGCAAAACCGGAAAGACTGCCGCCATTATGCCTTATTATACCGTGACCTGGGGTATGGATCCCAGCGACGACAATGTGGGAAACAGCTACAGCCGCCACATCATCCAGGATCTTCTCCGGGAACAGGCAGGCTACGAAGGCGTGGTCTGCACCGACTGGGGCATTACCGCTGATCCGGATCCGGAGATGGATTCCTTTGGCAGCCGCTGCTACGGTGTAGAGGAACTGACAGAGGCGCAGCGGCATTTGCGGATCCTGGAAAACGGTGTGGATCAGTTCGGCGGAAACAACAATATCATTCCCATTCTGGAAGCCTACCGGCTGGGCTGTGAAAAGCACGGCGAGGAAGCCATGCGGGCAAGATTTGAGCGCAGTGCGGTACGTTTGCTGGTGAATTCCTTCCGCTGTGGTCTGTTTGAAAATCCCTATCTGGATCCCACAGAAAGCCAGCAGACCGTTGGCTGCGAGGAACACTGCAAGGCCGGACTGGAAGCTCAGCTGAAGTCCATTGTTATGGTGAAAAACAATGGCGTTTTGCCTGTGCGGCAGCGGAAAAAGGTCTATATTCCCGGACGCAGCATTGGAAAGCGCAAAAGCTTCTTCCGCACAGAGCTTCCTGCCTGCAATCTGCCCGGCGCAGACAGGGCAGTTGTGGAAAAGTATTACGATTGGGCCGAAACGCCCGAGGAAGCGGATTTCGCCATCGTATTCATCGAAAGCCCTCTGACCAACGGCGGCTATACAAAAGAGACCGGATATCAGCCCATTACCTTGCAGTACCGTCCTTATACTGCTGCTTCTGCCAGAGCAGAAAGCATCGGCCAGGGAGATTTCCGGGAAACCGCTGATCCTAACCGTAGCTACCGTGGAAAGGTGGGAACCGCCGCCAATGAAGAGGATCTGGATTTGGTGCTGAATACCCGTGCTGCCATGGGCGACAAGCCGGTGATCGTGGTGGTTCGGATGCACAATCCCTGTGTTCTTTCGGAACTGGAGCCTGCTGCGGATGCGATCCTGGTGGATTTCGGTGTCCAGCAGGATGCCATGCTCACCATGATCCAGGGTGGTGCTGAGCCCAGCGGACTGCTACCGGTTATTCTTCCTGCCAATATGGAAACAGTGGAAGCTCACTGCGAGGATAATCCCTTTGACATCTGCCCCTACACAGATGGTGCAGGCAACACCTATGATTTTGGCTTCGGACTGAACTGGTCCGGGAAAATCAGTGATGACAGAACGAAAAAGTATATCAAACTATAAAATAACAAGAAGGAGTCGTTAATTATGGTCGATCTGAGAGCAAAACCCTTTTATCTGAACGAGGAGCAGCTGGCTTGGGTGGAGGAAACCTATGCTTCCATGGATACCCTGGAGAAGGTTCAGCAGCTGTTTGTTCAGATGAACTATGACAAGCGGGAGGAGTCCATCAAGACCAAGGTCCAGACCCAGCGTCAGGGCGGTCTTCGCTGGCCCGGCGGCGATGCCAAGTCCACTCTGGCACAGAACATGAACTTCCAGAAGTATTCCAAAATTCCTCTGCTGGTGGCTGTCAACTGTGACAACGGCGGTGATGGCGCTGCTCCCGAGGGTACCTTCATCATGTCCGCAGCCGGTGCAGGCGCTTCCGGTAACACGGAGACTGCCTATAATATGGGCTATGTGGCGGCAAAGGAAGCCGCTGCCATCGGTGCCAACTGGCTGTTCAATCCCTGCGCTGACATTTTCATGAACTGGCGCAACACCATCGTCAATACCCGTGCCTTCGGTGACAATGCTGACGATGTCATTGCCAATGTCCGTGCCTTCATCCAGGGCGCTCATCAGACCAACATTGCCTGCTGCTGCAAGCACTTCCCCGGTGACGGTGTGGAAGAACGCGATCAGCACCTGCTGCTGGGTGTGAACGATCTCAGCGTGGAAGAGTGGAACAACACCTTCCGTAAGGTATACCAGACCATGATCGACGAGGATCTGGAATCCATCATGGTGGGCCACATTGCTCTGCCCGAAATGAGCCGTCATCTGCGTCCCGGTATCGCTGACACTGATATCATGCCCGCAACTCTGGCTCCCGAACTGCTGACCGACCTGCTGCGTGGTGAAATGGGCTTCAACGGTCTGGTCATCACGGACGCTTCCCACATGGGCGGCTTCACCAATGTCATGCGCCGTAAGTATGCCGTTCCCAGAGCCATTGCCTCCGGCTGCGATATGTTCCTGTTCGTAGGCGATGCCGATGAGGATATCGGCTTTATGTACGACGGTGTTATGAACGGCACCATTACCGAGGAGCGTCTGAGCGATGCCGTCCACCGCATCCTGGGTCTGAAGGCCAAACTGAACCTGTTCAAGCCCGAGAATGTCTTCAAGACCGAAGAAGGCCTGTCCATCATGCGCTGCCCCGAGCACGTGGCGCTGGCAGAAAAGGCTGCTGATGCCTGCATGACTCTGGTTAAGGATACCCAGCATCTGCTGCCTCTGGGCGATGCCAAGGGAAAGCGCGCCAAGCTGTACTACCTCTGCTCCAAGCCCGAAAGCGTCACCTGGAAGGGTGATCCCAACAAACTGGTGGTGAAGGAAGAGCTGGAGCGTCTGGGCTACGAAGTGGATGTGGCTGACACCTATTACGAACTGGATCGGGAAGAGCCTGCTACCGCCAAGGTCAAGATGATGTCTATCGGCAAGCATGAAACTTTCCGGGAAACCTATGATGTTGTCTTCTTCGTGGTCTACATGAAGGGCTATGCACAGGAAAACAATGTCCGTCTGGGCTTCTCCTGCGGTCACTCCAACGAAATGCCCTGGTTCATCCACGAGGTTCCCACCGTCGGCATCAGCCTGAACTACACCAACCATCTGATCGACATTCCTCAGATCAAGACCTACATCCACGCCTACGGCCCCGGCCGTACCTTCGTCCGTGCTGCTCTGGAGAAGGCTCACGGCATTGGCGAGTTCAAGGGCACTGTCTCTGACACTGTCTTCTGCGGCAAGTGGGATACCAGACTGTAAAACATAAGTAATTCAATATTCCCAGCGTCTATTCCTTAAGGGCGGCACGGAATTTGCCGTGCCGCCCTGTTTTTGAAGATATCTGTTAGCCGTCCGGGGCAAACACTCCTTACTGTTTGATAACTTTTTCAGAATCCTTTCAAATTCTCTCGGGCGGCTAACAGATGTCTTTGACAATTTATGAAATGAGGTGCGGTATGTCTATTTTTGATACCTTTGAAAGAAAGCACGATTACCTGGTCTGCGTGGATTCCGACGGCTGCGTCATGGATACCATGAACTGCAAGCATTTCCATTGCTTCGGTCCCTGTATGGTTACCGAGTGGGGGCTGGAAGAATGGAAAGAGGATATTCTGGACCGCTGGAACGTCATCAACCTGTTCTCCATGACCCGCGGCATCAACCGTTTCAAGGGCCTTGCCATGGCACTAAAGGAGATCGACGGCAAGTACACCAAAATCACCGGTGTGGATGCTCTGGTTCACTGGGCAGATACCGCCCCTGCTCTCAGCAATGACGGTGTTGCCAAGGCTGCCGCGGAAGCAACCGATCCTGATGCAAAGCTGGTGCTGGAAAAGGCCCTGTCCTGGTCCAAGGCTGTCAATGCCGCCATCGTGGAACTGCCCGAAGAACTGAAGGTTCCCTATGACGGTGCCAAGGAAGGCCTGGCTGCTGCACACCAGTTTGCCGACGTTGCCATGGTTTCCTCTGCCAACCGGGATGCTGTGGAAGAGGAATGGGGCAAGTTTGGCCTTCTGGAACATACCGATATCGTTCTGGCGCAGGACGTTGGCTCCAAGGCTGCCTGCATTGCTGCCATGCTGAAGTTCGGCTATGACCCCCACAAGGTGGTCATGGTGGGCGATGCTCCCGGCGACTGCGATGCTGCTGAAAAGAATAACGTTTACTATTATCCCATTCTCGTTAACCACGAAAAGGAAAGTTGGGACGAGGCCATTGCCGTTGGCTTCGGAAAGCTCCAGAACGGCGAGTACGCTGAGTACGAAGCACAGAAGAAGAGAGACTTCCTCAAAAATCTGGGCGGCTGATCGGAGAATGCCATGGATTCCAAAATGGTCTTTTCCCCCAGCGAGCTTCGGTATCTGAAGCTCCTTGCCAAGCAGTTTCCCACAGTACAGGATGCCAGTAACGAAGTGATCCGCCTGGAAGCAATTTTGAATCTTCCCAAGGGCACGGAACATTTTATGTCCGACATCCACGGCGAACACGAAGCATTTTTGCATATCCTGGAGTCCAGTTCCGGAGAGGTAAAGGAAAAACTCCATGAGTTCTTTGGAAACCAGCTTTCCGAAGAAGCCAGAAACGATCTTGCCACGCTGATCTACTACCCCGAAGCAAAGCTGAATATGGTGACGGAAGTGGAAAAGGATATGGATGGTTGGTATCTGACCACCATCCATCAGCTGGTGCAGTTTTGCCGCTTCGTTTCCGTGAAGCATACCCGCGCCAAGGTCCGCTCCTATATCCCTGCGGGTTACGAAACGCTGATTGACGAGCTGATCAATCTTTGCGACGAGGATGGTTTCCTGCTGGATCAGTACAGCTCCATTCTGTCTTCCATCATTCGTTTGGGACAGGCCAATGCCGTGATTGAAGCCATCTGCACCGTTATAAAAACCCTGACCTGTGACCATCTGCATATTGTAGGTGATATTTTCGACCGTGGTCCCCGTGCGGATATCGTCATGGACTGTCTCATGGAGCAGCCTAATGTGGATATTCAGTGGGGCAATCACGATGTTCTGTGGATGGGTGCCGCTTCAGGTTCCCGGACACTGATGGCAACGGTTCTGAGCAATTCCATACGGTATAACAATCTGGATGTCATTGAGACAGGGTATGGCATCAGCCTTCGCCCGCTGTCGGTCTTTGCCAACGAGGTCTATAAAGACTGCGACACCCACTGCTTTGAAATCAAGCTGACCAACGATGACAGTTATTCGGAAAAAGATAAGCTTCTCTCTTCCCGGATGTACAAGGCCATTACCATGATCCTCTTCAAGCTGGAGGGTCAGAAGGTTTTGCGCAGATCTGAATTCCAGATGGAAGACCGGGCACTGCTCCACCGGATCGATTTTGAGAAAAAAACCATCACCATTGATGAAAAGGTTTATCCTCTGGAAGACTGCGATTTCCCAACGGTGGATCCTGCTGATCCCTATGCCTTGACGGAGGAAGAAAACCAGGTCATCGATCAGCTGACAGAATCCTTCCGCCAGTCCGAAAAGCTCCAGCGCCATATCCGTTTCCTATATTCCAAGGGAAGCATCTATAAAGTCCACAACGGAAATCTGCTGATCCACAGTTGTGTCCCAATGACAGAAGAAGGAAAGCTTCTGACCTTTTCCATTGGCGGTCGGAAACGCGCAGGCCGGGAATTCATGGATTATGCGGACCGGACTGCCAGAAAGGCTTACTATGATAAGCGGGGTACTCCAGAACGGGAATTCGGCATGGACTTCCTGTGGTGGCTCTGGGCAGGCCGGAACAGTCCCATCTTTGGACGGGAACGGATGGCAACCTTTGAACGGCGGTTCATTCTGGACGAAGGCGCTCAGGCAGAGCCGAAAAATGCGTACTATTCCTACTACAACGATCCCGCTGTCTGCGATATGCTGCTAAGTGAATTCGGATTAAAAGGCCCTCATTGTCATATCATCAACGGCCATGTGCCGGTGAAGGCAAGAAAGGGTGAGAGTCCCATCAAAGGCGGCGGCAAACTGCTGGTCATCGACGGCGGTTTCAGCCGGGCCTATCAGAAGACCTCCGGCATTGCAGGCTATACCCTGCTGTTTGGCTCCCGGTATTACCGGATCGTATCCCACCAGCCCTTCGCAGGCCGACAGGAGGCGCTGAAGCATAACCATGACATCGACAATGAGTCTGTCATTTTCGAAACTATGGAGCAGCGGATGAAGGTGGACGAGACCGATGAAGGTGTCGAACTGCGTGATCAGGTTCATGACCTGCTGCGGCTCATGGATGCCTACCGAAGCGGTGCGGTGACGGAGAATCACAAAAACTAATTTTCAAAGGGAGCTGTGTATTTTGTTCCCTTATCCTGATGAGGTTTTACTATGGCATTACATGTAATGGATGAAGCAAATCGCTGCCTGGGCTGTAAAAAGCCCCAGTGTCAGAAAGGCTGTCCCATCAATACGCCAATCCCCGAAGTTATCAAGCTGTTGAAAGACAACAAACTGGATGAAGCTGGCTGGATGCTGTTTGAAAATAATCCCCTGACTACTGTTTGCAGCCTGATCTGCAACCATGAAAAGCAGTGTGAAGGCAACTGTGTTCTGGGCAAGAAGGGTGCTCCGGTTCACTTCTCTGTCATTGAAAACTATATTTCCAGCACCTATGCTTCCAAGATGACAAAGGGACCTGCCCCTTCTAATGGTATCAAGGTTGCGATCGTTGGTTCTGGTCCTGCCGGTATCACCATTGCGATCTTGATGGCACGCAAGGGTTATCAGGTAACAATTTTTGAGAGCAAGGATAAGATCGGTGGCATCCTCCGTTACGGCATTCCGGAATTCCGTCTGCCCAAATCTGTCATCGATGATATTCAGTACCGTCATTTGGAATTGAAGGGTATCAAAATCCGTCCCAACACAAAAATCGGCGCTGCCATCGGTGTGGAAGATCTCTTCCGGGACGGATACAAGGCCATCTTCATTGGCACCGGTGTCTGGAAGGCCAACACATTGAAAATCAAAGGCGAATCCTTTGGCCATGTCCACTATGCCATCAACTACCTGAATAACCCGGATGTGTACAAGTTGGGCGAGAAGGTTATCGTCATTGGTGCAGGCAATGCAGCTATGGACGTTGCCCGAACCGCCATGCGCCATGGCAGCCGGGAAGTGACTTGTTTCTCCCTAAGCAGGAAGATTACTGCCAGTGACTATGAATTCAGTTACGCACAGCTGGAAGGCGTGGACTTCGAATACAATAAGAAGCCAATTGAAATAACTGATGACGGTGTGATTTTCCGAGATCTGATTGAACAGGAAGATGGCTCCTTCACAGAAATCGAGGGCAGCGAAAAACTGTACCCTGCAAACTCTGTGATCATTTCCATTAGCCAGGGTCCTCAGAATCAGATTGTCAATACTACAACAGGTCTCGCAGCAAATGATCGTGGTCTGCTGATTGCAGACGAGAATGGTCAGACCAGCCGTCCCGGAATCTTTGCTTCCGGCGATGTGGTCAACGGTGCCAGAACTGTTGTGGAAGCGGTTGCATACAGCAAGCGTGTGGCAGAAGCCATGCACGAATATATTCAGAGCAATCTGGAAGCTGCTGAATAATTTCTTTTGTTTACCCGATATTGGTGGAAAAGTATCTGCTTGACACTCCCGGATGCTCACCAATATTTGGTTTTCCTGGCGTGAGCTCACCCGGCAAGTCCAAGGGGGACGGACAACCCGGATGATCCTCACGCTAACTTCGTAAACAGGGTGTTCCATACCTGTTCCTCCTTCTTTCATCTAAGTGGAAACGGACATTGTCTTGCAGCAATGTCCGTTTCTGCGTTGTTTTTCTCATCAGAACAAGGATGCGTGTTCTGATAATTGCCGCGGCACAGCAACATATGACGCATGAATTCCCCCCCTCTCTAATGAATGCGGCATTGAAAATCCTCACAGGCTTTCCTCTCCTTTTCGGAGGGATCGTCTGTGAGGATTTTTGTGTTTTGAGATATGTAGACACAAACTCCCATTTTCAGTTTGTGGGTACAGATTTCAAAACGGCTGGGATTGTAAAGGGACTGCTGGTTCCTTTACTTCTGGGTTTCCAATAGGGGCGAAAGCGCCCTGTTGGCACACGGTTTTCCGTGGGAAAGTCTAGTGTGTTATACCTTTTGCGACCGCTGACGCTGGAAAGGGGGTGTTTCCTTGCAGAACATACCATTTTCAGTGGCAGCAGAACAGGCGGATTTTGCGTCCCTCCGGGGCGAGGAATCCAGGGTTTGCTTTCAGCAAAATCCGCCTGTTCGTGTGTAGGTGGTACTGCGGAGTGGAGAAGATTTTTTATAAATCTTCGGAGCGCAGCTGCATCACCGGGGGAGCGGAAGGTATATCAAACCCACCGCAGCGACGCATCCTTCGTTCTCTTTCGTTTCCTATTTCCATTCGTCCCCTATAAAATCTTCCAGATCAAAATCGTTTCCATTTGCCGTGTACTTGTGCTTACATTCCTCACTGCAAAACCAAGAATCATCGTCCTTTACGAAATATGCGTGGTGACAGTATTTACACAATCTCAGAGGATTCTTCTCATCGGACAGCATGAAGGACAGCATCAGGTGGATGAATTGTTGTAAGGAATAGAACTCCCAGCTGATCGTAGGCTTGTTCCGCAGAATTAAATAATAATTTGGATATACACCACCAAAAGCTGCCATGCCTTCCTGAAGTGCCAGAATGGTTCTCAGATCGTTTAATTTTCCATCCTTATAATAGAAATAGCAGCACGTCAGCATATAGGCCCAGTCCTTGAACTGGGTCACGATCCAATCGTAAGGTTCTGCGTATTCATGCATAAAACTCATTCTTACGGTTTCAGGCTGATTACCGGCAATATTACGCAATTCCCAGAAGCGCAGCTGACGGCGATCATCCCAGTCCGGTTCCAAATTCTTTCTGATCTGCTCAAGATTGTGGAACGGATAAAATATCTTCTGGTAGTCATCTGTGCTCATGCCCTTTTCCCGGATAAAACGGTTGGGAGGAAAAAAGGTAATATCGTATTCCATGTATTCCGGTGTTACTGGCAGAGCGGTCATCATACCGAGCAGGCCATACTTGGACACAAACTCCATGACCGCATCCTGGATCACACCCTCCGATTTTTTACCCAGGACAAGCAGCCCCACATTGACCGCTTCCAATACCAGTTCTTCCTTCTTCTCCAGCACATCATAGGGCCAAGGGTAAGCGTTCTGATCCGGCATGATGTACTTTCTTCCGTCGGGTCCTTCCTTGAGTTCATAGCGCCGAAAGCAAAGCCATAAGGAACTATCTTCATCTACCAGATATTTCATAATACATCTCCCATCTGTACGCCCATGCTTCTTTCTGCATGGGTGGTTTTTTCCGCGTTGGATATTTGTTTTCCCTTTTTACTTTTGCTGCTGAGCTTCCCATCTCTTCCAGGGCAGCTTCATACAAAGAGAGAAATTCCAGCTCCCGGTTGGAAAGGACCTCGCCAGCTGCTTTCTTTTGGAGCAAATGGCCATACAGCTGTCTCTGTAATTTCCGGGTATAGGTATCCCGGATCTTCCGGATATTGCGGTCAGATTGATTCCGCACCTGTGCAAGAGCGGTCGTGCTGAACAGCTGCAGGGAAAGAAAATACAAAACTTCTTTCTGTTCCTCAGACAGATTCTTCACCATCTGCGACAGAAACGGATCACCGATCAGCTGGTGCATCTCATAAGGACAGCTATAGAACAGATCCAGAAAATTTCCCCGCAGGACCAGTTTATGGAGCGGGGTGTTCAGCTCACAGGGAAAGATCCTTCCACCATAGAGTTCCGTTCCCTCCGGATAGATCTCATCCTTCAGGATCTCATAATAGCGCTCCCTGCGCCGCCTGTTTTTGTCAAGACGGTCCCATTCACTGCAAACCCTCCTGAATTCCGCTTCCGTTCTGGCCCTTTGCTCCATGCGTTCCACAGATATTTCATCCGTCTGCTCAAGCAGCGTTGCTTCGCTGATAGGGGCCCTTCGATCAAATGGATTCTCTGTCACGATTCTCCGGCAGCACAGAACGGGATCATTGGCGGCAGAAAAGTCAGCATCTTCATCCTCTTCTTTCGGCTCCCATTCATGTTCCAGTCTGGCACCGATATCTTTGTCCCAAATCTCCTCATCGGTCGCCTCCGGTTCTTCTTCAGGCAGAAGATAGTCCAGTTCTTCTTCGGTATCTTCTGTTTCCTCGTCCCAATCTTCTTCCCATGACATGACCAAACCACCGCCTTCTTTTATTTTTTATTTTATCACATTATCGAACATTCGTGCGAGTAAAATGTAAACTTGGAAATTCAAGAAAATTTTTTAGAAAAATGGTTCCGATTTCACCCCTGTTTTTCTCCTATAGGTGAAGGGGCAATCCGAGAGGCATGAAGGGTTGTTCCACAAATCTGGAGAAAAGGAGAACTTCGCCTATCAATTTATTCAAAACCGTTAAGGCAGCTGTCACCACCCTGGAAGCTGCCAAGCTCTATGGTCTGGAAGTAAACCGTGCAGGAATGGCACGGTGCCCATTCCATGAGGATCACACACCCAGTCTCAAGCTGGACGAACGGTACTATTGCTTCGGCTGTCAGGAAACCGGCGATGTGATCGACTTCACCGCAAAGCTGTTTGGCATCAGCAAGAGCGACGCCGCAAGGAAACTCGCCGGGGATTTTGAGATCACGCCTGACAAGTCAGTTTCCAAAACTACTGTATCTCCCAAACCGTGGAACACCGAGCGGTTCTGTCTCGATGTTTTGCGGGATTATCTGCGGCTGCTGCAACGCTGGAAGCTGTACTACGCACCGCAGTCACCGAATGAACGGCTGGATGACCGCTTTGTGGAAGCCTGCCAGATGCTGACCTCCATCACCTATTTAAGTGATGCTCTGACAGACGCAGACTTGGCACTGCGAAAACTGGTTGTAGAAATCCTGCTGAAAGACGGAATGATCTACGATCTGCAAACCTATGTAGAACGGAAGAAAAAGGAGGACGCACCATTTGACAATGAAACCCCGTCTTGTGCCTGAGTGGATCGAAGGCCAGAAGATCAACGAAGTCCTGTTCTGTGAAGAATTTTTACAGCAATACCCAATGGTCAGCGTTGGCGGCACCTTCTTCACCGTGGAAGGTCTGGTCTCCGACGAGAATCTTCTGAAACGGCGTATTTACGACCGTATCAAACACCATGTTACCACCGGTCTGCCGAAAAAAGTGTCGAATCTGCTGGAAGTGCTGCGAATGGAGTGCTGTACCGGCAATCTTCCTTTGCACCAGGACCGCATCCACTTGGCCAACGGAACCCTATTCCTGGATGGAAGGTTTTCCGGAGCAAAAGACTTCTGCAGAAACCGCCTTCCGGTCGCTTACGAACCAGGAGCAGCGGCACCGGAAAACTGGCTGTGCTTCCTATCGCAGCTGCTCCATCCAGAAGACATTCCTACAGTGCAGGAGTTTTTCGGCTACTGCCTGATCCCTTCCACCAAGGGGCAGAAGATGCTGCTTCTCACCGGAAAGGGCGGAGAAGGAAAGTCCAGAGTCGGCATTGTCCTGCAATCCCTTCTGGGCAGCAACATGAAGACCGGCTCCATTGCCAAGGTGGAAAACAGCCCCTTCGCTAGAGCGGATCTGCAAAATATGCTGGTCATGGTGGACGACGATATGAAGATGGAGGCGCTGACTCAAACCAACAACATCAAAGCGATTGTTACCGCTGAGCTTCCCATGGATTTGGAGAAGAAGGGACAGCAAAGCTACCAGGCAGATATCCGGGTCCGGTTCCTTGCCTTTGGCAACGGAACTTTGCAGGCCCTTCATGACCGCAGTTTCGGTTTCTTCCGCAGGCAGATCATTCTGGAAGCAAAGGAGCGGGACCCTCACCGGAAGGACGATCCCTATCTGGCAGAAAGGCTCTGCCGTGAAAAAGAGGGCATCTTCCTGTGGGCGCTGGAAGGCTTGCGTCGGCTGATCCGGAACGACTATCAGTTTACCCTCAGTGACCGGGCCAAGGCCAACATGGAAAATGCCGTAGCAGATGGAAATAACCTGGTAGACTTCATGAAGTCCCAGGGCTACTTCCGGTTCCAAGCGGATGCAGGAGCCAGCTCCAGGGATCTGTATGAAACCTACGAACTCTGGTGCAAAGACAATGCCCTGCATCCTCTGGCCCAGAAAACCATGACCTCCTTCCTGAAACAGAATGAGAGTACTTACAATTTAGAATACACCAATAAGATCACCATTTCCGGTGGACGGCAGGCCCGGGGCTTTCTGGGTATCGAATTGCTACAGCGGCCTTTCCTGTAAAAATAAAAACTGGTTCAAAAGAAGTGTCCCGTCCGTCCTAAACGTCCCGGAAACGGTACACCTGGACACTTGGGACACTGGTTTTCCATCCAGCTGCAACTTTTTTTGCGGCCCTTCCCCAAACCGAACAGTTTATACGGTTTGGAAAGAACACTATCTCAATACCTTCCTCAAATTTACGCCCCTTACAAGGGATGGAAACAGCCAAAAACGCCCCGAAACGTTACACTTAACCGAAAGGAGACCCAATATGCCGCGCATGGCAAAAAAGCGCAAGCAGGAGTTAAATTTCTTCCTCAACGAGATGGGACGGGTCAATTATAATGTCCTGTGCCGCAGATGTGTCCGAAGCTGCAAGCAGAGCTTCCGGTCCGTGGTTGTGGAATGCAGTCGATATCTATCCAAACGAGCTGTGGAGGTGAAGCAGAATGAGTAAGGCTCAGTATGCGATCCTCCGTTTTCAGAAATACAAAGGCCCCACAGTGAGCCGCATTGAGGCCCACAACGAACGCACCAAGGAGGTGTACGCAAGCAATCCGGATATCCGCACCGATCTCAGCAAATATAACTTCCACATGGTAACGCCCCAGGGAAAATACCGGGCGATGTCTGACCGGATGATCCAGGAAGCAGGCTGCCGTGTCCGGAAGGACAGCGTGACCATGGTGGAAGCCCTGATCACCGCCAGCCCGGAATTTTTCGCGGGTAAGAAGCCCGGTGAGATAAAAGCCTTCTTTGCGTATGCTATGGAATTTATGTCAACCAAGCAGAATCCGGAAACCTTCCTTTCCGCTGTGGTACACATGGATGAAAAGACACCCCATATGCACCTGTGTTTCGTTCCTCTGACAGAGGATAAGAGGCTCAGTGCCAAGGAGGTCATTGGAAACAAGAAAAAGCTGACCCGGTGGCAGGATGACTTCTGGAAGCACATGGTCAAGAAATATCCGGACTTCGAGCGTGGAGAATCTGCCAGTGAGACTGGACGTACCCATATCCCGCCCCGGCTCTTTAAGCAGGCTGCCCGGTTGAACCGGCAGCAGAAAAAATTGATGCAGCTGCTGTCTGACCTTACACCGCTGAACGCAAAAAAGAAGGCTGCGGAAATCGCAGCCATTCTGGAAGAATATATCCCCGGTGTTGAGGAGCTGATGACAAAAACGAAGAAAGCCGATCGTGCCGCTAAGGAGCTGCGCAGTGAGCTTTCTCAGGCAAAGAGAGAACTGGACGGAAGCAAAGCCAGTGTTCTGCGCCAGCTGGAACTGGAGCAGAAGGTACAAAAACTGGATGACCTTCAGAATATGATAGATGCCTTGCAGCAGACCCTGGACAAGATCCCACCCGATGTTCTGGCTGTATATGACAAGACGCAAACGGTCCGGAAGGATGCTATAAACCGTGACTGAACTGAACGATAACCAAATTCGCCGAAATTTTCGGCAAATTATTTCTGTGATGATATATCAGGAGGATATGTGCCTATGAAAGAAATCCCCATTTGGGAAAAATATACATTAACCATTCGAGAAGCAGCAGAATACTTCCACATCGGCGAAAAGAAAATGCGTCAGATCGTGGATGAAAACTATAACGCAGACTTTATCCTAATGGTCGGAAACCGGGCCATGATCAAGCGTAAGCTCTTTGAACAGTACATAGATGTAGCAACTGTCGTATGATTCTGCCATAGGAAAACGGCGGAATTCAAAAGTTAAAGTAGTAAAATGAGCTTCGATATGATATACTTTTGTCAATCATATCGGAGCTCTCTTCACTGAAAGGAGCGTAATTATGAGTGAAAAGCGGAGAGATAACAGAGGCCGCATTTTGCACAACGGAGAGAGCCAGCGCCAGGATGGACGATATGCTTACAAGTATAAAGATATCAATGGGGAATTCAAATTCGTGTACAGCTGGAGGCTGGACAAAAATGACCGTGCACCGGCTGGACGGGCCAGAGACTTATCCCTGCGGGAGAAGGAACGACAGATCCAGCAGGATCTGTTCAATCAGATCGTACCCAACGGCGGCAACATGACGGTGCTGGAATTGGTGGAGAAGTATCTGTCCCTGAAGGTAAATGTCCGGCATAACACCCAGGCCAACTACAATTTTGTGAAAGGCATTCTCAAGAAGGAACCGTTTGGCAGCATACGCATTGATAAGGTAAAGCTGTCTGATGCAAAAGCCTGGCTGATCAAACTGCAGCAAGTGGACGGCAGGGGATATAGCTCCATCCATTCCATCCGGGGTGTGGTACGGCCTGCTTTTGAAATGGCGGTTCAGGATGATCTCATCCGCAAGAATCCCTTCGGCTTTGAACTGGCGACGGTGGTTGTCAATGACAGCATAACCAGAGAAGCCGTTACCCGTGCCCAGGAGCGGGCTTTCCTCAAGTTTATCAAAGAGGATAAGTGCTACAGCAAGTATTACGATGGGATTTTCATCCTGTTCAATACTGGGCTGCGGATTTCCGAGTTCTGCGGACTGACCCTTGCAGATATTGATTTCACGAAAAAGAGAATCCGTGTGGATCATCAGCTGCAGCGTTCCAGAGATATGGAGTATATCATCGAGGATACCAAAACCAAAAGCGGTGAGCGCTATGTGCCTATGAGCCCCCAGGTCATGGAAAGCTTCCGACGGGTCATCGACAACCGGAAAGCACCCAGACAGGAACCTATCATCGGTGGATATACCGGATTCCTGTTCCTGGATAAGAATGAAATGCCTATGGTTGCCCTCCACTGGGAGCATTACTTTAAGCATATCCGAAACAAGTACAATAAAATCTATAAAATTCAGCTTCCCAAAATCACCCCGCATGTCTGCCGTCATACCTTCTGCTCCAACATGGCAAAGAGTGGTATGAGTCCCAAAACCCTGCAATACATCATGGGTCATGCAGACATCAGCGTAACCTTGAACACCTATACCCATCTGAAATTTGATGATGCAAAGGTGGAGTTCGAACGGGTGATGGGAGCTTAAACAAAAAATGTTTGTATGCCGTTTGTAGTATGGCCGGTAGTAAACGGTGTCCGTGTACTACTGAATTTACTACTTTTGCGTAAAACAATATGCCACGAAGAGCTACGATAAGACACGATGGTTCTCCAACGCGAGAATCAGAAAATACGTTGCGGTTCTAGGCAAATCGTGGTTTATCGAGGAGAATGATAGCAATGGTAAAAATACTGTTTGTCTGCCACGGCAATATCTGCCGCAGCCCTATGGGGGAATACATACTAAAGGACATGGCTGCGAAGGCTGGGGTAGCTTCTCGGTTTGAGATCGCTTCGGCGGCGGTGAGCCGGGAGGAGATCGGGAATCCTGTGTATCCGCCGGCCCGGCGGGAGCTGGCGAAGCACGGCATTTCCTGTGAGGGCCACGCTGCCCGGCAGGTGACGGTGAAGGACTATCACCACTTTGACCGCATCTATTATATGGACAGCAGCAATGCCCGGTGGCTTTCCCGGATGCTGCCCCATGACCCGCAGAAGATCCGGCCGCTGCTGAACCGGGATGTGGCGGACCCTTGGCATACCGGAGATTTCGGAAAAACTTGGGAGGACATTGTGGAAGGCTGCGAGAAAATTATGGAGGAATTTGCATGAATCGGGAATTGCTGGAAGAAAAGCTCTCTGAGCTTCCCCTGTACATCTATGATTTTTTGGACCCCAAGGAGCTGGAATTTAACGACCGCATCCGCTGGATCTGTGAGAACGAGTGCCCCATGTATGGGAAAAGCTGGGCCTGTCCTCCCGGGGTAGGCAGTGTCAGTCATTGCCAAGGAAAGTGTCTTTCCTATGAGAACTGCCTGCTGGTTTCCACCATCGTGGAGGTGAATGACATTGCCGACATGGAGGAGACTCTCGCTACCCGGCCGGAGCATGAAGCCATCACCAATCAGGTACGGGATATCATGGTGGATCTGGGAGCAAAGCCCTATGTGCTGTCCACCGAGGCCTGCACCCTGTGCCAACGCTGCGCCATTCTGGACGGCGAGGGCTGCCGCTTCCCGGAATCCATGCACCCCTGCGTGGAAAGCCACGGCATCAACGTGGTGCCTGTGCTGGAAAGCCGGGGACTGGAATTTCAGTTTGGCGCCAATGTGGTCACTTGGGTGTCGCTGCTGTTTTATTAAAAGGACTAGGCTAGGCTCCCCTTAAGGGGCGCTCAGCCTGTCAAAAAACCTATCCGTAGGGGCCGATGCCCGCATCGGCCCTTTGTACAATGGTGCGATTTTGCTGTGGGGCGATGTGGGCATCGCCCCCTACGGTTCCGTTATTCAAGACTTTTTTGACAACTCCCCTTAAGGGGCTCTTTCCCCCATAATTTGCCGAACGGCGTCCGACTGACGGGCGCTGTTTTTCTTTGTATACTGGTATCATCAATTATGCGAAAGGTGGATGAGCCGTGTACATTGCATTTCCTTACACCCTGTTTTCTGATCCTCAGACGGAGGTGCCTGCTGATTTTTGTGAAAGCTGCGGCTGTGAGTGCTATGCACCCAGTCTGGTGTGCATCCGCTGCGAGAGGAGGCCGAACCATGACGATGATGGAACTGAGCCGGAGCTATGAGCATTCGGCGCAGCTGCTGCAAAAGCGGCTGCGGCACCTGCGGCAGCAGGCGGCAGTGGAGAAGGACCCGGAGGCGCTGTTTTCCCTGAAGCGGCGGATCGCGGAGCTGACCCCCATGCTGACCCAGATGAACGAGCTGGCAGAGCTGACAGCCCACTATTACGAAAGGGGCTACTGGCGCAATGAAAAATACACGCTTTGACAGCCTGATGAGCACCCGCCTGCCCCGAGAGCTCCAGCTGAAACGGATGCAGCGGGTCATTGAGGAGGAATTGACGGCAGTGCAGAAGGAGACCCTGCTGGCCTACTATTTGGAAGACCTGACGCTAGAACAGATCGCCGCCCGCCGGGGCGTCACCAGACCCACCGTCTGGCGCACCCTCCGCCGGGCAGAGAATACCCTGCGAAGGCTGCTGCGGTATTGAGGATATGCTGTAACTGGGCATTTGTCGGTCTGTCGAAAGATAGCTGTCATTGCGAACCAGTCCGCAGACTGGTGTGGCAATCCCCTTCAAATATCCGCGCAGAAACTTGAAACAATACATTCCGGAAACTTGCAGGGGATTGCCACGTCGGGCTTCGCCCTCCTCGCAATGACATGCAGTGTTCAATACAGCGCGATAAATTACGATTTACACATTTTTATAAAACAGACGGTTACCCCGAAAACGATATCGCAGAAATTGGAAAAAATGCAATAAATTTTGCAAAAATATTTGCAATTTTCTAATACCCATGCTATACTATATGGGCGTTAATAGAACAAATCGAAAAATGCAACATAACAGGCGAAAACTGCACGCCTGATAGAATTGAAAGGGGTACTAAAAAGAATGTCTCACAAGTATGTTTACCTGTTTACCGAGGGCAACGGTAAGATGCGGGAACTGCTGGGCGGCAAGGGCGCAAATCTGGCCGAAATGACCAACATTGGCCTGCCTGTTCCTCAGGGTTTCACCATCTCCACCGAGGCCTGCACCAGATACTATGACGACGGCCGCAAGATCGCTGACGAGATCAAGGAAGAGATCATGTGCTACGTCGACAAGCTGGAAGCCATCACCGGCAAGAAGTTTGGTGACAAGGAGAATCCTCTGCTGGTCTCCGTCCGTTCCGGCGCACGCGGCTCCATGCCCTGCATGTTGGATCCCATCCTGACTCTGTGTCTGAATGAGGAGTTTGTGGAAGTTATGGCTGCCTAGTCCGGCAATCCCCGCTGGGCTTGGGACTGCTACCGCCGCTTTATCCATATG
>JAFSCK010000124.1 GCA_017436785.1 Oscillospiraceae bacterium
GGCCAGAACCGTACCGTGGCCAATGTTTCCGGCATCAATGTGGATAAGGTTCGTCTGATCGCCATCGTGATCTCCACCGTTCTGGCTGGCTGGGGTCAGCTGATCTTCGTGCAGAATATGGGTTCCTTCCAGACCTACGGTGCCCATGAGCAGGTCGGCCTGTATGCCGGTGCGGCCATTCTGGTTGGCGGCGCTTCCATCAGGAAGGCCACCAATACCCAGGCAATGCTGGGCTGCGTGCTGTTCCACCTGCTGTTCATCGTGGCTCCCTCCGCCGGTAAGAATCTCTTTGGTGATGCTGCCATCGGTGAATACTTCCGTGTGTTCATTTCCTACGGCGTTATCGCCCTGGCACTGGTGATGCACGCCTGGAGCGGTGTCCAGAAAAAGAAGAAGGCTGCCTGAGGCGGCTTCACTGGATACAAAAGCAGCATAACAGTATGACAAATGACCCGGAATGGGGTGCTGGAGGACAGCGCTTCCCATTCCGGGTCTTTTTTTTATCGCTTCATTTGGAACAGGCCGTGGCGGTTGCAATAGTAATACAGACAGCCTTTGCCCCGGAGCTGCAGCCGGGTCTGCGCATTGCCTTCGGGGTAGAGTTTTACAAGCTGAACCCGGTCATCCGTGACGAAGGCAATAAAGGAGATATAATGGGTTTTCGTCATGGGGTGGTGGACGGTAAGAAAATGCTCGTCCTCCGCGGTTTCCACGGTGACGGCATGGTCATCGCCAGGTTCCTCTGCTTCCAGAGGGGGCAGAGTAATGCCGCAGCAGCTTACCAGGGTGTTCCCGCTGCAGTGGATGACGTTGCCGCAGAGGGGACAGACGTGGAATTTGCCCCGCAGCAGATTGGCGGAGCGGTTGCGGTTGGCGATCTGCTGGCCGTTCATCAGCTCAATGACGGAAATGCCCAGGGCCTGGGACAGGGGCTGCAGAAGGGTGATGTCCGGCAGACCCCGGGCAGTTTCCCATTTGGAGATTGTTTTGCTGCTGACACCAATTTCTTTTGCCAGCTCCGACTGGGTCAGCTTTCGCTGCTCCCGAAGCTGCCGGATGGTGGTTCCGGTTACATAGGTATTCATGGCTGACACTTCCTTTCCCCAAAAGTGTATCATGAGATCCCCGCTTAAGCAACCTGCGTTCCGTAGACTTGCCGGCATCAAAAGGAAGATAACCTGCTGTTTTGTGGGTGACAGGCGGGGATAAGTGTGATATAGTATTGAAATAATCACAGATTCTGAAAAATCAGGAGGGAATGATATGCTGTTGGACGGATGCCATGAAGGAAAGCACACCCCCAGGCTTTCCGAGGTGAAATGTCCCCAATGCGGGGAATGGGTGGATGTGTTTGTCATTATGGGCGGACGGCCCGGTCAGACGGGCACGCTGTATGCGGATGAAACGTGCGCCTGCGGCTGCGTGCTGCCGGCAGGCAGCTATGAGAGTGATTACGAACGGTAAAGCTCCGGGCAGTGAGGGCGGTTTCTGCAATTGACTTTATCACTTTAGTGTGGTAATATACAGAATATTCCTTTGCAGAGAAAGAAGGCACGACGTATGAAAAAAAGCAAGGCGGTGCGGCTGCTCGCGCGGCTGGGAATCTATTGTCTGGGTCTGTGGATATTGGCCTTTGGCATCGCTCTTTCGGTGAACTGCAATCTTGGTGTGTCTCCGGTCAGCTCCCTGCCCTATGTGGTCAGTCAGATTTCAAAGGTATCCCTGGGAACCTGCACCACTGTGGTTTACAGCATTTACATCCTGCTGCAGATGGTGCTCAATGGCAGAAAGTTTCAGCCTGCCCTGGTATTGCAGCTTGTTTTTTCTACCATCTTCGGATATTTCGTTGATGGAGCCAAGGCTCTTTTGGGAGATTTTGTTCTGCCCACGTATTTTGGACAGCTGGCCATGCTGGCTGCCAGCATCGTGCTGATCGGTTTCAGCCTGGTGCTGTACATCGATGTGGAGCTGGCGCCTATGCCTGCGGAAGGCCTTGTGGGCTGTATTGCCGGAAAACTGGGCAAGCCCTTCTCCACGGTCAAAACCCTGTTCGACTGCACCAGTGTTCTGGTGGGTGCGGTGCTGTGCTTTGTGTTTTTTGGGAAGCTGGTGGGCATCCGTGAAGGAACCGTTATCACCGCTTTGCTGGCAGGCAGGGTGATGGGCATGCTCCGGAAATATCTGTCGCCTGTGATCCGGAAGGTATGCTTCGGTGAATGACTGCCGGATCAGTACAAAAACACGTTTAGATTGGATTGGGAGGAAACCACACTATGATGAAATTCAGCACATCGGATTTCCGGTGGACCCGGGAGCCTGCTTCCTTTTCGGTGTCCGGGGACAGAGTCGAGATCGTCACCAAGCCCCATACGGATCTGTGGCAGAGAACCTACTACCACTTCCGAAATGACAATGCCCCGGTGCTTCAGCTGGAAACGGAGGAGAAGTATTTCAGCTTTGCGGTGAAGACCTCCTTTGAAGAAAGCCACCACCGCTTCGACCAGTGCGGCATCGTTATGTACCTGGACAGTGAAAATTGGCTGAAGGCCTCTGTTGAATATGAGAACGAGCGCTTCCAGCATCTGGGCAGTGTCGTGACCAACCATGGCTATTCCGATTGGGCTACCACTGCCATTGACGCGAAGGTCAAGTCTATGTGGTACCGTTTCAGCCGCCGGGAGGATGACTACTGCGTGGAATGCTCCACCGACGGCGTGCATTTTTCCCAGATGCGGGTTTGCCACATGTGGAAAGGGGACGGAAGGATCCGCTTCGGCATTTATGCCTGCTCTCCGGAGGAATCTTCCTTCAGGGCGGTCTTTACGGATATGGCGATGACAGAGTGCAAATGGCTGGCTCACGACGGTCAGCAGCCGGATGAGGCGTGAAAGACCGGAACGGTCTGTCTGACAGCTTTCGGCGCGCATGGGCTATGAACGAAAAATGAGGAAGTGGGCATCCACTTCCTTGTTTCTTTTTTGAGAGGTTTGGTAATTTCCAAAACTGTACATATTAACCAAAATACAACAAATGGAAATGTAGGCTTTGACTAAAACCATTTCGTTTTATTGTGTTTTTTTGGTAAGTATAGGGCTTGAAATTTGCTGCTTAGAGGAGTATGATTTGGTCTGTCGTGGGCAATGGTTCCAACGGCGATTCTAAATCAAAGAAGGCATTTATCATGGAAATCTATTTGATCTGCCTGGCAACTGCGCTGATCGGCGGATTGCTGCTGTCCAGATTGACAAAACTCTTGAATCTGCCTGCTGTTACCGCGTATTTGGTGGCGGGACTTCTGCTGGGGCCCTTTGGCCTTGGCCGGCTGAATATCCCCGGCTTTGGTTTCCAGACCCTGGAACAGGTGGAGCTGATGGGTATCATTACCGAAACGGCATTGGGCTTCATCGCCTTTACCATTGGCAACGAGTTCCGGCTGCATCAGCTGAAAGCCATGGGAAGCAGCGCTGTCACCATCGGTATCCTGCAGGCAGTCATTACGACGCTTGTCGTGGATGCTATTCTCATCGGCCTGCATCTGTGCTTCCCGGAGATGATTTCGGTTCCCGTTGCCATTACCCTGGGCGCGATCGCATCCGCAACAGCTCCGGCGGCAACGTTGATGGTGGTTCGCCAGTATAAGGCAGAGGGTCCTCTGACGAAGCTTCTGATGCTGGTGGTGGCAATCGATGACGCTGTTGGCCTGGTGCTGTTCAGTGTATCTTTTGGCATTGCCACCGCATTGTCCAATGGTCAGGTCAGTGTTCTGGCTGTGGTGGTGGAGCCCATTCTGGAAATCGTGCTTTCCCTGGGCCTTGGCTGTCTGATGGGCTGGCTCCTGAATTGGGTGGAGCAGTTCTTCCACTCCAGAAGTAAGCGTATGACCATCTCTGTGGCCTTTGTGCTGCTGACAGTCGGCCTGTCCAGTATCACCTTCGAAGTGGCCGGTGTCCATTGCGGCTTCTCCCTGCTACTGGTGTGTATGATGACCGGTACGATCTTCTGCAACATCTGCTCTACCTCCGAAGAACTGATGGAGCGTGTGGACAATTGGATCATGCCGCTGAATGTGCTGTTCTTTGTGATCTCCGGCGCGGAGCTGGATCTGGAAATTCTGGCCAACCCGGTGACCATCGTTGTTGGTGTTGTATATATTCTGACCCGGTCTGCCGGTAAGTATTACGGTGCTGCCATCAGCTGCCGGCTGACGAAGCAGCCCAAGCCCATTAGCGACAATCTGGGCATTACGCTGCTGCCTCAGGCAGGTGTCGCACTGGGCATGGCTATGACTGCCGCATCCCTGGAAAACGGGGATCTGGCCCGGAATGTGGTGCTGTTTGCCGTGCTTATCTATGAGCTGATCGGCCCCGCACTGACCAAGCGTTCTCTGCTGGCTGTGGGTGAAATCAAGCCCGAGGGACGAACCAGCGCCCGCCGGCATAATCAACCCAAACACCGCCAATAATCAAAAGCCCATACCCCTTTGCCGGGGTATGGGCTTTGTTGGTTACAGGTTCTTCATTACCAGATGACCACGCGCTTGGAGGGAGCCAGATACATGCCGTCGGTCTTCTTTACATTGTAGGTGGCATACCATTCGGGGAAGTTTCTGGGGGGCATATTGGCCCGCAGGTAGGCAGGGCCGTGGACATCCACCTGCAGAAGCAGTGCCTTGTATTCCGGCTTGGCCTTCTGGCACCATACCTTTGCCCAGTTGGTAAAGTATTCCTCAAAGGATACATTCTCGGAGTTGGACATAATGTCCAGTGTCACGGCCATGCCGCCGTTGTCAGCAATGTTTTCGCTGACGGTAAACTTGCCGTTGACAGTGCCCCAGGGCAGTTCAATGCCGTCAAACTGCTTGATCATGGCATTGACCTTCTTGTTGAACTTCCGCTCGTCGGCCTTGGTCCACCAGTTGTTCAGATTGCCCAGCTCGTCGCACTTGGCACCGTTGGAGTCAAAGGCATGAGAGATCTCATGGCCGATCACCGCGCCGATGCCGCCCAGATTTTCGCTTCTGGTCTGATGGATGGAGTAGAAGGGAGGCTGCAGAATGGCTGCGGGGAAGGTGATATCGTTGACGAAGGGATCGTAGCAGGCGTTTACCATGTGCGCGGGCATTGCCCAGTGGGTGCGGTCCACTTCCTGACCCAGCTTTGCGAAGTTTTCTTCCATGCGGATCTTTCTCAGAGAAGTAACGATATCAAAGAGGGACTTGGACTTGTCGAATACCAGCTTGTCGTAAAGCGCCTCCACCCGGTCGGGATAAGCCAGCTTCAGGCCCATCTTGGAGAGCTTCAGGATGGCCTTATCCTTGGTAGCCTGTTCCAGAATGTCGTTGTTCATGATGCGCTTCTGGTAGGTTGCCACGATCTGCTGAACGATGTCGGTGATGTCCTTCTTGGCTTCCTCGCCGAAGTATTTTTCGCCGTAGTACAGGCCCACGGGTTCGCTGTACATGCCGGAGGAAAGCTGATAAGCATACTTCTCGGGGGAGGAATTTGCGGCAATGCCGGAAAGGGCTCTGCGGAAGCCGCCGCCCAGATCACGGAGCTCCTCGGACAGCAGGGGGCAGCTGTCCATCAGAGTGACCACATAGGCCCAGTTTTTGTACATCTCAAAGGTATCCTGGTTGAATACCTCTTTGAAATTCTTAAAGTACCGGGGCTCTGCCACGATGATTTCCTCAGGGACAAAGCCAAACAGATCGGTCATCAGCTTTTTCAGGTTCAGAGGCTTCACCATGCCGGCTACCCGTCCGGTTTTCATGGGGTTGTACATCTTAACGTACTCAGACCACTCTTCGCTGCTCTTGACATACTTGGCAACCAGGGCATCAAAGGCCAGGGTGTCCTTGAGCAGAAGCTCGCTCTCTTCTTCGCTGTGACCGGCGATGGCCAGTACCTGCTTTGCAAAACCGCTCCACATACCGAGCAGCGTATCTCTCTGCTGCTCTCTGCCTTCTTTGTAGTAGGAAGCGTCGGGCAGGATGACGCCGGGGCCCTGGATCATCACACAGTGATGGGTGGTGTCCTTCATGTTGGGCTCCACGGCAATGCTGATGGGCATGGCGATACCCTTTAAGATAAGCTCCTTTGTGTGGAGGTTGTAGCCGCGGAGGGTACCCAGCTTCTTAAGAACAGACAGATTCTTCAGTGCGGGCTTGATGCCGTGCTTTTTCTTTCTCTTCACATCCTTGGCAAGGGCGTACAGCGTGCAGGCTCTTTCCAGATGCTCGTTGGGATAAGCCTCGTTCTGGCACATGGTGTTGAACTCGCCGATCATGAGTTTTTCCACGTCGGTAATGAGGTTGGCGAAGCCGCCTGCAAAGGGCATATCCTCGGGGATCACCAGCTCCTCCAGCTTTTCCTGGTTGATGTAAGTATACAGATCGTCTTGGATTCTGATCTTTTCCATGATTTATCTCCTTTACATGAAAAGTAATTCTGATAAAATTCATTATAGCATAAAAAATACGTTTTGCAAATAGAAAGCTGTTCTGAGTTGACAGGAATGCGTCTTTTTGATTGTAGGTAGATTAGATCATTTCCGCCATCTGCCGCCGCTCCATTCGTTTCCAGCTGACAAACCCATACAGATCATTCACAAGGAACATGACAAAGCAGATAATGACGGAAAGATAGCTGATATTCTCCACAGCCGCCAGAGTCCACAGGACGATCAGCACTACATCATTGGCGGCATAGGCCAGAGCAAAGTAAGGGCTCCGGCGGAAGGTCAGGTACACGGCAATGAAACTGGTGGCAA
>JAFSCK010000125.1 GCA_017436785.1 Oscillospiraceae bacterium
CAGCAGCCTGCATCCGAGGTTGCAACCACAGCTCTCCTTCCCCGGAAGTTCTATCAGAAGGTGGGCGGCTTGCGATACTTATCCAATTCCTTAAATTCCATTCTGACCCCCATTATCACAACGGCAATCATGGGCCTGTGGGGAATCGATACGGTCATCGCCATCGATCTGATCAGCTTTGCGATTGCGTTCCTAGTTCTGCTGTTTTTTATCCCCATTCCCAAGATTAAGTCGGAACAGAATCAGGAAAGTGTTCAAAAAGGAGCAGCAGAGGGTATCCGCTGGCTGAAGCACAATCCCGGCATCTTCCATCTCATGCTGTTTCTTGCCGCCATCAATCTGGTAGCTAGCATGTATAATGCAGCATTCCCGGCCATGATGCTCTCAAAAGCATCGGAAGCGGTGATGGGTATGGTCAATTCCGTCATTGGCATTGCCATGCTGACCGGCAGCATTCTGGCTTCTGTTATGAAAACACCGAAAAGCCGGGTCAAGGCCATCTGGTGCTGTCTGATGCTTTCCATGTGTACGGAGAATTTCTTTCTTGCGTTTGGAAACAGCGTCTGGGTTTGGTGTTTTGGTGCAGCCTTGGGTTGGATAGCCATCCCATGGATGAATGCCAATTTGGATGCAATCAACCGTCTGAATATCCCCGTAGAGATACAAGGCAGAGTATTTGCCACCCGGAACTCTTTTCAGTTTTTTACCATCCCATTGGGATATTTCCTTGGCGGACTGCTGGTAGATCAGGTATTTGAGCCGATCATGGTTATGCAGGAAACTGACGGCCTGCTTGTAAAGCTGTTTGGCTATGGGAAAGGCAGTGGTGCAGCATTCCTGTTTGCTGTACTGTGGCTTGCTGGTATCGCTGTGTGTCTGATCTTCCGCGCAGATAAGCATATCTGGAGGTTGGAAAAGAAGTTGCCCTAAAACAAAAATAAGCGATACCTGGTTAACAAAACCAAGTATCGCTTATTTTTCGTTTTCGCACCCTGTTTGGCAGCTACCCTATATCAGTAATCTTTCATACTGTCTTATTGGAAGCTACCCGCCAGGGGTACGTTTTTTTACTGAAAAACATTGTATTTTTTCAGGTCCTTGTGGTTGCAAATTCTTACCTCCGTCATACCGGTTTCGCCCCAGCTGGCATCCACGCTGCAGGACATATGTTCAAAGTCATCATCGTCGAAAAAGATCCCCTTCAGATTGTTGATGATCACATTGATGGCCCTGTTGGATGTATCCCACACCTTCCGATTATTGGTACCCCGCGGTGTGGTAATGCGGATATGGACATGAGCCTTTTCGAAATAAGGGATACCGATCTTTGCCTGCTGGGCGATGGCCTCATGGATCATGCGGGTCCAGTGCTCTTCCACGGCTCCGGTGAGTTCCTTGAGTCCAGGCAGCGGTTCAGGAATTATCAGGCAGACCATTTTATCAGAATCAGTCTGGGAGACCGGTACTTCACTGGCGGTCCGTTTGGTAGCAGATCCAAAATCAATCATGTCATACATAATGCCGATGATATGGCTGCGCAGCCACAGGGTCTGCTCATACGCCTTTTCCAGCATCTCAAAGGTAATCTTCCTGTCTATGGGAAGATACTCCTCAAGCCTTTGCAGAGTCTTATGCAGATCGATAAACACGGATATTCACCCCCTCTGCTTCGTTTACATCCGGATACATCCTTGTGACCTCCAGATCCTCAGGATAAACAACCATAAAATAAACAATCGGTGAAACATATCCGTCCATCGGATCATCCAGCCTCCCTTTTACCTCGGAGAAAAAATACACTAGCTTCAAGATGTCAAAGGCAGGATTCAGATAATATCTGTTGGGATAGAGCTCCACATCTCCAAGTTTTGGCTCTCGCAGTCTCTGTGCCCCTTTTACGCCTTTTTCGATGTAGTAGTCTTCATCGTAGATTCGGTCGAGACTCTTAGACAATGTGTTCGGTGTGGTCAGATAGACATGCTCATACTGAGTCCGCAGTTTAATGGGAGATTTTGAGTAGCGGACCGGCTTGTCTGTTTCGGCATACCGATCCTTCAAAAGCGTTTTTCGGCTCCACATAGTCTGCCGGATGATTTGGCGGGCAATTTCATCTCGGTTCCCATCGTCACAAATCAGAATCATTCCATCTGCTTTGGTCTCAAAGGAACCGTATTTGTAATAAAACAAGGAACTTTCTGCCCGGAGCTGCCATTCCATGGTTCCGTCCCCAATGTCATAAACGGCATATCGCTTGTCGTAGGCTACCAGCATCCCTGCAAACCGGGTTGTGGATAGAATTCCCTTGCCGATTTTCCGCCAGCAGGCAGAGGGGATGAAGTAAGGTTCCTCTGTATCCATCAGTTCACCGGAGATGGGGATACCGATTCTCTCCATCCACATGCACACCTTTGATACCTGCAATACCCGTTCCCTGGGTTTTCCCTTGCTGGCAGTTGAAATCAGAGGGCCTTCATCCGGGAACAGGTTCCGCCCCTTCTGGAGGACGGTAACCACACCGTCCTTGCTTTTGGATACATAGCCGTTCTTGGTCAACGGGCGAAAGGCATAGGACATGGTAACCATATCCCCGGTGTTTTCCGCATCCAGGAGCTTTAGGCAATCCTCATAGGCTAAAATATTCAGTCTGATCAGGTGTAGGATCAGCTTCTGTTGATTTTCATGCAGCTTCATTTGTACCTCCTTTAGCTGGAATCAAGGCTCAAAAAAAGGGTTGTCCAAAAACGGACGCAGTACCCCCAGGGTGAAAAAGTCCAAACTTCTCGGTTCTCTTAAATACATACCTGGGCAGTCATAAATACAATTCTTACTATACTTACAGTTCCTACCATGAGAAAAATACGCGCGTATTATAGGGGGGATTTCCGCAACGCGGCAGTTTTCCACGTCCCGG
>JAFSCK010000126.1 GCA_017436785.1 Oscillospiraceae bacterium
CTGTTCTCCATTCCCACCCACCAGTTCCTGTTCAATCCCGGAATGGTCAATGACAAGGAATACATCGATGCCTTGCAGGTGGGACGGGCTGAGTATGATCTGATCCGCAGCTCCATGCGTGGCATCTGCCTGTACCGGTGCGGCAACGAGCGGTACCTGCTGCAGGTGCTGGCTCCGGAGCATAAGAAAACCTTGTTCGGTACTGAGGGAGGACGGTAAAGCATGAGTGCTGCAGTTGGCGCCGCACTGAAGAAAGTTCTGGTAGCGATCCTCACAGAACCAAAGGTGCTGAAAAACATCCTTTTCGCCATCCTTGTGGTTGTGGTAGCCATGATTCTGCCCACGGTATTCGTGGTGAGTATTTTCAGTGGCGACTTCGAAGTGGATACCGCAAGCCTGCAGCAGTATGTGGAGGATAACCTGTCCGCTGCGGATATTGTGCTTCTGACCAACGTGGAGAATACCATGGAAGCCATTGAAGAAGCCATGATCGAAGCGGAACTGGGGAGTGAAGCCAGGACTGCCCAGGTGTTATATGTTCTTGCCCTGAGTGACTATGCCAGCCAGCCGGGATTTGTGTCCCGGCTGGTTTCCTGCTTCCGGCCGGAACAGACGGACTCCCAGATCGTCAATGCGGTAAACGCGGAGTTTGGCACCGACATCCGATTACAGGACTTCTCCAATGTCATGCGGAATATCCGATCCCGGCAGATCAATACCTCCACCTATACAGACCCAGGAACAAAGAACAATCTGGATCTGGTGGAATGGGCCATTGCCGCCTATAACGCAGACTGGGGCTATGTCATGGGTACCTACGGATTGGTGCTGACGGAGGATCTTCTGGAAGCAAAAATCCAGCAGCTTCCTGATGATATTCTGCCCTACGAGGAATTCATCCGTGCCAATTACCTTGGTCTCAGAACCGCCGACTGTGTGGGACTGATTAAGGGCTACAGCTGGTACGATGTGGATACAGGCGAGATTGGCTATGCCACCAACGGACACCCGGACGTGGGTGCTGACCAGCTGTATAACAACGCAACGGAAAAGGGTCCTATCTCCACGCTGCCCGAGATCCCCGGTCTGATTCTCCATGCAGAGGGTCATGTGGGCATCTACATAGGCGGAGGCTACGCTATCGAAGCCATGGGTACCCGTTATGGTGTGGTCAAGACGAGAGTGGCAAACCGGAACTGGACCGGCTGGTGCAAGAGCCCCTACATTGCCTATGTGGAGGAATCACCCGAAGAACAGGAGCCTGCGTAAATGTCTATTGTGCCAAGCCAGGAACATAGCTTTTTATTGCTTTTGGTGAATAGCTTTTTCTATGGTTTCCGTCCATGATTGTGATACCCAACTGGGAATACACTAAGGAGCTGAGAACATGAAAAACCTGGAACAGCGAGTGAAGCTACCTTGTCCTCTGGAAGAGGTCTGTTTGGAAAGTCAGGTCACAGGAGAATTGCTTCCCTCCGATGAAGCGATTGCCCAATTCTACAAGGATCATGATACCACGGAGGATTGGCATAGTGAGTGGAGGGAAACTGACATTTCTGCAGCATATGTGCGGGAAATGATCCGCTCCGTTGAAGAACAGAACTTAAAAATGTAATCGAAAGGCTGGCAGTCAAACCGACTGCCAGCCTTCTGCGTGGATGGAGGGACAATATGAAACCGAAGGTAAGCGTGTTGATCCAGACCAGGGCGAACACTCTGGTTCTGGATTTCCCCAAAAGTATAGCAGAACTCCGTGTGGCATTGCTGCAGAGCGGCATCCCGGAGTCTCCCAGAGATATCTTCCTGATGGACAACGAAGGAGATCCCATTCGCGTAAAGGTCTATGGGGAAGATGAGCTGGGCAAACATCTGGCTCGGATCTTTTCGGAAACAGATGACCTTACCAAGGTGAATACCGTTGTGTTTCTGGCAACAGATCCACGGACAGAACTGCGGGAGGAAATGCGCCAGAGTATCCTCTCAGATAAGTATGGCAGTGTGGGAGATTTTCTAACTGATGTCCAGCAGATGCTTCAAAAACTATCCGGATATACGGAATCCTTCTATTTCCCCCTGTCACCATACATCCAGGAAACCTTTGCGGACGAACCATACCGTGTCAGCAGCGAGTACCTTGCCGGGTATGAAGATGAGCTGATGCAGGCACTGGAGGATATTCGCAGCCGGGATACGGTGAATATGGCACAGTATTATAACGAACACTGCAGCCCAAAGCAGGAGGCAATCTCTATGGATTGGAGCTTTGAAGAAATCCGTGGACAGGTCTACGGCCGGGTGGATGTGCAGCTCAAGGAACCTCTGACACCGGGAGAAAAGCTGTCCATGAAAGCCTGGATCAGAGGGCAGAACTCAGACGGTGCCTTTGAAAGCTTTGAGGATCATGGAATCGCAGCGGAGGACGGCTGGCTGACAGTGTCCTTTGGCGGCGAGGGACAGCAGGACTTCCTGTATGACCGGCATGAGATGGACTGCTACCTTGCCCAACAGCTGGAGCAGGGCGGTATGTAGGTGAGCATATGGGAACACGCAGTCTGATCGCTAAACAGGTCGGCCCGGATGAGTACCGGACGATATTCTGCCAAATGGAAGGTCATCTGGAATGTCAGGGCGCGATACTACTGGAACACTTTGCCACGCCAGATCAGGTGGACAAATTGCTTGATTTGGGTGACCTTTATCTGCTTCATCCGAAACTGGAGCCAGAGCCCGACCAGCATCACAGCTATGAGAAACCGCAGGCAGGTGTCACCGTTGCATACCATCGGGATTGGCAATGCACCAATGTTGAAGCGGAAATCAATACACTTGAGGAACTGGATGGATCAGGCGGTATGATCGAGTTCGTCTATATCTTCGACCAGGAGAATCAATGGAAATACTTTCAGGGTGGTTACCTGGATGAAGGATTGCGGGATGTGAAAGCCGATCTGGAAGCGCTGGAGCAAGGTGTTGATGTTCTGAAAGGACCACCCTTTGACTTTCTGGATGATCTGTCAGGGGATGAAATACAAGAACAAGCATTGTGAGGAAATA
>JAFSCK010000127.1 GCA_017436785.1 Oscillospiraceae bacterium
CTGCTGTCAACGGCGCATTTGAGAAAATCCACCCCAGAGAAACAAATGTTTTTTTGCAAATTGACGGTTGACTTTCTTTTTTTGGGGGCGTATAGTAGGCGCTGTTAAGAGACACCGACGTCTCAGAGGACATTCCTCTGCGATGTCGGTGTCTCTTTTTTTGATTCTGTGCCAGGAACAGAATCATCTCTTATTCTCCTGCCCCATATGGGCACACACTCCCTTGGCCTTATACATCGCAGGGCCCGTCGCTCCCCCTCTCGGTGTCCTGCGGTGTATAACGTCAAAATCTCTGAAAGGGTGAATACAATGACGACCGTACCTGAACTGTTTGGAAGCAGGGTCTTTGATGACCGTGTGATGAAAGCCCGCCTTTCCGGAAATGTTTACAATTCCCTGAAGCAAACCATCGAGGCCGGCAAGAAGCTGGATCTGTCCGTTGCAAATGCAGTAGCAGCAGCGATGCGGGATTGGGCGGTCGAAAATGGAGCGACCCACTTCACCCACTGGTTCCAGCCGCTGACCGGCATTACGGCGGAAAAGCACGACAGCTTCATCTCTCCCGCCCCGGATGGCCGTGTCATCATGGAGTTTTCCGGCAAGGAGCTCATTAAGGGTGAACCCGATGCCTCTTCGTTCCCCTCCGGTGGTCTGCGTGCTACCTTTGAGGCTCGAGGCTATACCGCATGGGACCCTACCAGCTATGCCTTCATCAAGGGAAAGACCCTTTGTGTCCCCACGGCATTTTGTTCTTACGGCGGCGAGGCGCTGGACAAGAAGACGCCTTTGCTTCGCTCCATGGAGGCGCTGAACAAGCAGGCGCTTCGTGTGCTGAAGCTGTTTGGTAACGAGGATGTAAAGCGGGTCACGACCTCTGTCGGTCCGGAACAGGAGTATTTTCTGGTGGACCGTGCCATGTACGAAAAGCGCCATGACCTGATCTACACCGGCCGGACCCTGTTCGGCGCTAAACCGCCCAAGGGGCAGGAACTGGACGACCATTACTTCGGTTCCATCAAGCCACGGGTCGCGGCTTATATGGAGGAGCTGAACAAAGAACTCTGGAAGCTGGGTATTCTGGCTAAGACGGAGCACAACGAGGTAGCTCCCGCACAGCACGAACTGGCTCCTATCTATACTACTACCAACATCGCCTGTGACCACAACCAGCTGACCATGGAGATCATGCAGAAGGTAGCGGCCAAGCACGGTCTTGTCTGCCTGCTGCATGAAAAGCCTTTTGCCGGGGTCAACGGTTCCGGCAAGCACAACAACTGGTCCATTTCCACGGATACCGGCGTGAATCTGCTGTCTCCCGGCGAAACCCCCTATGAAAATGCGCAGTTCCTGCTGTTTCTGGTGGCAGTTATTCAGGCGGTGGATGAATATCAGGGCCTGCTGAGGGCCGCGGTAGCGACTGCGGGCAACGACCACCGTCTGGGGGCCAACGAGGCGCCTCCTGCCGTGATCTCTATTTTCCTCGGCGACGAGCTGACTGCCGTTCTGGATGCTATTGAACAGGCTGTCCCTTACAGCGGAGCCGAAAAGAAGAAGTTAAAGCTGGGTGTTGCGGCTCTTCCCAGATTCGTTCGGGATACCACAGACCGCAACCGCACTTCGCCCTTTGCCTTTACCGGCAATAAGTTTGAATTCCGGATGCTGGGGTCCAGCAACTCCATTGCCTGCACCAACATCATGCTGAACACCGCTGTGGCAGAGATCCTGCGCCGGTATGCAGACCAGCTGGAGGAGGCCGCAGACTTTGATGCCGCGCTCCATGACCTGATCAAGGAGACTATTTCCGCCCACAAGCGCATCATTTTCAACGGAAACGGCTATGACGATGCCTGGATTCAGGAAGCTACAGAAGAACGCGGTCTGTTGAACCTGCGCACCACGCCTGAGGCCATGGGCGCTACGCTGGAGCCGAAGAATATGGAACTGCTGGCATCCCATAAGGTCCTCTCCGAAACAGAGCTTCGTTCCCGCTATGAGATCCAGATGGAGAACTACTGCAAGACTGTTCGCATTGAGGCGCTGACCATGCGGGACATGGCCCGGAAGGAGATCCTTCCCGCGGTGGAATCCTATGTTTCCGCTCTGGCCGCAACAACCGCTGCAAAGAAGGCAGCAGATTCTGCACTGGCCTGCGGATATGAAACGAAGCTCCTGAAGAAGCTGGCCTCTCTGGTGGATACCATCGACGGGCGGACGGAAGCACTGGAAACTGCTCTGGTCAAGCTGGAGACAGTCAACGGCATTACGGAGGAGGCCTTTGCCATCCGCGACATGATCCTGCCGAAGATGAGCGAACTGCGGGAGGTCTGTGATGAGGCGGAGACTCTGACTGCCGCAAACTACTGGCCGTTCCCCACATACGGTGATCTGCTGTTTGGCGTTCGATAAGAAAAGAGGTTTTCCTTATGACATATAGTTCTGTTAACACGATTTGGGTGCTGCTGGGCGCGGCACTGGTCTTTCTGATGCAGGCGGGGTTTGCCATGTGTGAGGCCGGATTCACCCGTGCCAAGAACACGGGTAACATCCTGATGAAGAACCTGATGGACTTCTGCATCGGCACACCTGTCTACTGGATTTTAGGTTTTGGCCTGATGTTTGCCGGTGGCGGTGCTATCATCGGCGGCTTCGATCCTTTCGTGCGAGGCGATTATTCTGCTGTCCTGCCTGCCGGTGTTCCTCTGTTTGCATTTTTGATTTTCCAGACGGTTTTTTGCGCTACTTCTGCAACCATCGTTTCCGGCTCCATGGCAGAGCGCACGAAGTTTGCCTCCTATTGTATTTATTCTCTCTGCATCTCTGCCTTTATCTATCCCGTGTCCGGCCATTGGATCTGGGGCGGAGGCTGGCTGAGTCAGTTGGGCTTCCATGATTTTGCCGGCTCTGCGGCAGTCCATATGGTAGGCGGCATCTGCGCCGCTATCGGTGCTGCGATTCTCGGCCCGCGCATCGGCAAGTATGACAAGAACGGGAGCCCCCGCGCCATTCTGGGGCATAACCTGTCTTTGGGTGCTTTGGGTGTGTTCATCCTTTGGTTCTGCTGGTTTGGCTTCAACGGCTGTTCTACCGTGGCCATGGACAGCGATGACGCACTGGTTTCCGCTGGTCTCATCTTTGTCAACACCAATATGGCTGCGGCAGTGGCGAGTGTTGTCACGATGATTTACACCTGGCTTCGATATAAGAAGCCCGATGTGGGTATGACGTTGAATGCCGCGCTGGCAGGTCTGGTAGCAATCACCGCCGGCTGTGATGTGGTTTCTCCTGTCGGAGCCGCCATCATCGGTATCATTGCCGGTATCCTGCTTCCCATTTCCATCAACTTCTTTGATGCTGTGCTGAAGATCGATGACCCTGTCGGCGCTATCTCTGTCCATGGCGTTTGCGGTGCGGCAGGCACTCTGCTGACTGGTCTGCTTGCGGTGGATGGCGGTGCATTCTATGGCGGAGGTCTTGATTTCTTCCTGACCCAGTGCATTGGCGTAGGCGCAACTGCCTTGTGGGCTGCAGTCATGATCACGATTGTATTTCTGGTCATCAAGCACACCATTGGCCTGCGCGTTTCCGCGGAGGAGGAACTGAAGGGCCTTGATGTCACCGAGCACGGCCTGCCCTCTGCCTACGGCGGCTTTGCTTTTAACTACGACGATACTCCCGCTGATTTGGCGCTCCCTGTCGGTGCGGTCCCCATGAAGGAAGCGGTTCCCGTGGAGGTAGCTCCTTCTGTGGTGGAGCCCGCTCCCGTTGGCGGCGTAAAGATGACAAAGATCGATATCCTCTGTAAGATGGAACGATTCGATGCACTGAAGCGAGCAATGTTTGAGATCGGTATTACCGGTATGACGGCCATCAATGTGATGGGCTGCGGAGAACAGCGCGGCAAGACGGAGGGTTACTTCCGTGGCGCTAAGGTGGAGGCAACCATGCTACCCAGCATTCAGGTTTCCATTGTGGTCAGCAAGGTTCCTGTCTCTCTGGTTATCAATACCGCCCGCAAGGTCCTTTATACCGGTAAGTTTGGCGACGGCAAGATTTTTATTTATAACGTGGAAAATGTTGTCAAGGTTCGTACGGGTGAAGAGGGCTACGATGCCTTGCAGGATGCTGAATAAAACAAAGAACATCCGAGGGGAGAGCGTCCGCTCTCCCTCCCGGACGTTTCAGGAGGGCAATATATGTGTTCTATTATGGGTTACTGTTCCTGCGATGTCACCTATGACGATTTCAGGGACGCTTTTGAGCGGACTAAATCCCGCGGTCCTGATGACACCCGTGTCATTTTTGTGGGCAAAGGTCTCCTGGGGTTCCACCGGCTGGCCATCATGGGACTGCATCCGGAAGGTATGCAGCCCTTTACGCTGGACGGAAGCGCTGTCGTCTGCAACGGAGAAATATATGGCTTCGAGCGGATCAAGCAAATCCTGCAAAAGAAAGGCTACACATTCTGCAGTGAGTCGGACTGTGAAATTCTGCTTCC
>JAFSCK010000040.1 GCA_017436785.1 Oscillospiraceae bacterium
GGTGCAACGATTTATAACAAGGATGGCTCTCCAAAGATGGAAACCCGCGTTATTACCATTACCCGGTTCAAAATTGCTACTGTCTTTGATGTAAGCCAGACAGAGGGCCGAGAACTGCCATCTATTGGTGCCACCCGACTAACGGGAGAAGTTGATAATTTTCAGTATTATTATGATAAGCTAGTGGAGCTGTCTCCCGTTGCAGTAACAGTTGACCAAGTTCCAAGACAGGCAAATGGGTATTACAGCCATTCCGAACAACGCATTGTATTACGCCCCGGTCTAAGTGAAATTCAGACGATAAAGACCCTTGTCCACGAAATATCTCATGCCCTATTACACGATCCCAATGGAGTTCCACCGGAGGAACGTAAGGACCGTAATGAAAAAGAGGTTGAAGCAGAAAGCATTGCCTACGTTGTTTGCCAACACTTTGGCATTGACACCTCTGAGTATTCATTCGGTTATGTGGCAGGATGGAGCAATGGCAAGGAATTGTCAGAACTGAAGGATTCTCTCGATTTAATCCACCGCACAGCCGGAGAAATCATTAACGCTCTGGATGACCTGGAGAAAGGCCGTCAGCAGGAGCTTCCAATAAAGTCACAGCAACCCACCAGATAACAGGAGGAGTTCACTTGAAGAAAATCAATGCAAACCTGTACCGCATGACGCAGGTTACAGTATTGGGCATTCCTGCCCTTATCACACCCCATAAAATCAGCCGGGACACCATCCATCTTGGCCTGTTCTGCTATGAGCTGAAGGGCGAAGGCAATGCGCTTGCCTACCCCATGATCATTGCCGATGAAGTACCAGACGAGGAATGCGTCGGCTCTCTGATTACCGTTGCGCCTATGCTTATGGAGCGGGTACACCAGCTGAAGCTGCTGCCCGGTGACATCATGGAAAGTGATGATACTTACCTTTATACCCCGGCTGAGTTTGAACGGATGTTTTTCGAGCGGTAAGCCACGCACATTGCAGCGGGACGCTGCAATGTACGAGCAAGTATGGCATTTTGATAGCAAATGCCACTTGTTAGGGGCTTGCCCCTAATACCCCAACGAAAAATGCGTCCCAATTTGGGACGCATTTCAACTTATCCGTTATAGTTTAATTTCTGGAAATATGAGGGTACAAATACTCCCTTTGTTCCGAATGATAAACCATAACGCTAGATATGGAGTATATTTTAGTGACGTCTTCTTAAGTCATGTTCAATTTGACGAATCACTTCTTTTGTGTTTTCTTCTATAGCAATGCTTACTCCATCTACAATCCCGTCAACCAGTTCGTAAATATAGTCATCATTAATGTAGTACTTTAGATCTGGATTTTTATTTACACTTTCTAGTATTATTTTTTTGAGGTCGCTTTTGCGCAATCCATAGCTCATAATTTATTCCTCGTATCTTACTATAATATATCTAATCATTGCTGCCAATAGCGCGATTGCACTCTCTTCCGTATTAAGCCATTCCTTACGTTTATTCACCAAATCAATAATATCACCGTTAACGCTACACTCATCAATATAGCGTTTCTGCACTTTTTGTTTTATTTCCTCATCTAAATCTTTGCGCGGTTCGTACAAGTGGTGGATTTCCTCAAATAGATCAAATGAGCAATCAGACAAAACGCAACGTAGAAGTCTTCCGTCTAAACCGACAATATTACACTTTACATCAGCTTCCTGTTCGAGAATCTCATTTAAAACCAACATCGTTGTTGTTCCAGCTTTTTCACGAGCTTTCAGGTATTCTCTTACATCAACCTCAAGCTGATCTAATAGATTTGCCAATTTTTTGGGAGTTTCAAGATATCGAGAGTCTGCCTTTATACGCCCCCATGCTGCATATTGCGGATGCTTTGTTATTGTTTGCTGTTTGGACTCAAACTCAATGCGTGCTGGATATGGATTTTCCACCAAAATGTGGTTATGAATATCATATAGTTCATCATATAAAAGCTTATAGATGACATTTTTTCGTCTAATCTGCGTTTGGACTTTTATCTGATGCCTACCAACACTAATAGAACCTGCCAGAGAGAAAATACCGCCTATCACAGCACCAAGAAGCGTTCCAAGAACACCAACCAATGTTGTGTTTTCATAAAGGGCAATGATGCGCTCCCAGTTGTTTTCCAGAAATTTGAGGGAGAGAAAAATGCATAAGGTCAAAACTGGTATGGAATGTATCCACTTATCTTTTGCAAATGAGATTTTTCTGTACTCGAAATGTATTACGCACCATATTTTAATCTTTTTCCAAATTGCTTTGATCACAAACTACATCTCCTCTCTTATTTACAATGATACTTTGTACCAATGCTATATAAAAAGCTCAAAAAATAAGTTAAGAATATTATATCGAATATTCTCAGAAATGGCAACGAGAAATGCAACTCGCCAGATCTCCCAAGTTTGGACAATGATGAATTAGAAAGGATGATGAAATGAACCCCTATATGTCACCCTGGGGGAAGATTGACTGGATGGAGACTCTGGCACCGGGCATAGATATGATCGGTGCCGAAGGACACGGCGGTATCATGGTGTCCAGAGAAGCATCTTTCATGCTTACCCCGACAGCACGGAAGTATGGTCATTGGCAGGGCGGCTATCTTTGCTTTGAAGCCCATGCAGAGGAAAACATCGTTCTCCGGGAGCTGCTGGACCAAAAACTCTGGCATATTCCTGACCGGATCAAAGACCTAAAAGGCTTTGAAGCGGACATTGACCAGCGCATCCAGAGCGGCTTCCCGGAATACTGGAAATCCCGTGAAAAACGGCGGGCCTTTAACGCCAAACGGAGCCGCAGCCGCTCCACGATTCCCAACAGGTGATCCCATGCGCCAAAATGTAAAATCCATCCTTATTCGGCTCACCGCAGAAGAATATGCCCATCTGAAAGCCACTGCTGAAACAGCTGGCTTAAAGGTAGAGCCAACGATCCGAAAGCTGATAATGAATGTCCAGCTTCGGCCCCGTCCACCCGATGAATATGCTGCCCTTCTCCGGGAGCTGTCTGCCATCGGGAATAATATCAATCAGATTGCTTATTGGGCCAATGCCACCAAAGACATTTCCAATCAGCAGATCCACGATGCTGCAGCTCTCGTGCAGAGGGCCTTTTTACTTGTAAAGGATAACCTGTAATGGCCTACGACAAAATCATTCCCATCAAAGGGCGGCTCGACCACTGCGTGAATTATGTTCTGAATTCTGAAAAGACCGATCTAGGCCAAGTGCTGGAGTACATGAGTAACAGTGATAAGACCGTCACGCCGGATGGCAGGGCCGTTCTGGAAACTGCCATTAACTGCCAGTTGCAAACAGCCTATCAGGAGATGCAGGCCACGAAACGCCGCTGGCATAAGAAAGGCGGTGTCCTGGGCTATCACCTTATCCACTCCTATGCCCCAGGTGAAGTCACCCCGGAACAGGCCCATACCTTTGGGGTGGAATTTGCCCGTCAGCTTTTGGGGGATCGATATGAGGTGGTCATTTCCACCCACCTTGACCATGACCATTTGCATAACCATATCCTGTTCAACTCTGTTTCCTGCATCGATGGGAAGAAGTACCGGGACAATTTCAAAGCCTACTTTGGAGATATTCGGGGAGCATCCAACGAAGTCAGCCGCAGGCATGGCCTGTCGCTCATTGAACCGGAGGGCAAGGGAAAGAGCTATGTCGAGTGGGATGCCAACCAAAAGGGAAAGGCTACCATCCGTGACCTGATCCGTCAGGACATAGATGCCCTCATCGACCAGTCCTTTACCTATGCTACATTTCTGGCGGCACTCCGGAAGAACGGTTATGAAATCAAGTCTGGCTCCAATGTCAAGCATACCGCAGTGAAGGCTCCCGGTGGTTCACGGTTTATTCGCCTGAACAGTCTGGGAGAAAACTATACGGAAGAAGCCATCAAGCGGCGGCTTTCCGAAGTCCGGTCTGCCCCGGCCCCTGTCCAGGAGCCGACGATCCCCATACCCCGAAGGAAATATTACAGCCATCGAGGACAGGTGTATAAATGGAAACGGAAACCCCGTGGCTTCCGTGCGCTGTATGTGTACTACCTGTATTCGCTTGGTTTCCGGAAACCGGGGATGAAAAAAAAGAACATCCCAATCGCTGTCCGGAAAGAAGTGACCCGACTCCACCGTTATCAAGCACAATACCGGCTTATGCAGGAGTATCGCATTGATACGGATGACCAGCTATCCATGCTGTCCGTTGCTTTCCAGTCAGACATTGACGCATTGACCGAGAGAAGAAAATGTCTGTACAAGGAGCAGCGCAAGGGCGGCGAAGTATCGGAGCAGATTGATAGCATCAATACGGAACTGAGGCAGCTTCGCAGAAATCTCAAAACCTGCACTCAGATTCAGCAGGATATTCCCATAATCCGGGAGCAGGTACAGACCATCCAACAACAGGAGAAAAAGGAGCAGGAACAGGATAAAGCAAAGCAACGCAAAAACGAAAGGAGGTTTGACCCTTGGATGTGAGCGGTGAAACTGCTGACCTCGTTGTAAGAGAAGCAGTGCAAGTTTCAGAGGAAGTTATCAAGTTTTTGGGAGCCGGAGCTAAGAATCTGACCGCCTTTCTGGCTGCCATGTACAGCCAGAACAACAAAGTCGTTGGCAAGACCACAGCCAAACGGCTGGCTCGTGACCCGGCCCCGGCAGAGATCGTCCAACTGAAAAAGGAGGATATTCCCCGATTCCAGAAGTTGGCAAAGCAGTACGGAGTGCTGTACTTCTTTGTCCATAAGGATGATTCCAGACTGCCATTTACAAATGTTGTATCCAATTCTAACTATGCTCCGCAGCTGAATGCTATCATGCAGGAACTTGGATACCCAATTCCCCAAAAGGCCCGGGAGGAAGCTCCCACAAAAAAAGCCATCCCCCGCGCTCAACCCGAACGATCCTCGCCAGAGCGAGAGAATGGCTCGAAAGCGAGGGCGGGGGCTTCGACACCTGAGAAGCCATCCGTCCGGGGCCGACTGGCCGCATTGCAGCAGGCATCTCAGGGCATGGAACGACCCAAAGTTCCTATCAAGGACAAAGCAAGATAAGGAGGTAACAGTATCGCAAATCTATCAGAACTCATTGCTCAAAAGGGGCAAAGTGATGAACAATGGAGAACCCAACGGCAGGCAGAGCGTGACAATATCGTTGCCATGCAGGATGCTGGTGTCAACCAGATCATCAGCAGCCCGGAAAACTATGCTGCCTACTTAGAGGTTCAGGGAGCCAATCCCATGTACAGCGCCGGCAATATTGCGCTTGCTATGGTGCAATTCCCTGGTATCTCACAAATCGGTACAGCCGAGCGGTGGAAGGTGCTGGGCAGAACTGTTCTGGACAGTGAAAAGAGTAACGGCATCCAGATTTTTGCCAGAGGCAGCTTCGGCAAAGGCTATGGCATTGCAAATGCCTATGATATTACTCAGACCTTCGGCAGAGAAATTACCCCGGTTCAGGTTGCGGAAGGCTCCAAGGAAATGGAAAGTGCCTTGACCACCGTTATGAACTATTCACTGGTTCCTATCGAAATTGACCACGATTTACCGGAACCAGCCTACTACGACCACAACAAGCTAGTCATCGCAGCAAATCCCAATTTCGGAGAAGCAGAAACCTTTGCAGCTCTGGCTGCAGAGGTTGCACTGACCCGAATCCATAATAAGGGCAAGAATATCCACTATACCCGCAAGGAAAACGAACTGGATGCCCAAAGTGTGTCCTATCTTCTGTGTAAGCGCTTTGGTATTGAATGTGAGATGCCTGACCTGTCCAATCTGACCGATATTTATAACGGTTGGACAGCATCGGAAATTCGGCAGGCTCTCAGTTACATCCAGGACATGAGTAAGCAGATCGGCGGTTCTATTGATAAAAGCATTACACCTCAGCCTCACAGCCGTGGTAATATGCGCCGCCCTGCACGATAAATCAGAGAGAAAAAGCCCTGTGGGGCCTAGAGATAGAGAACGGAAACCGGGTGTGTCATTCCCCTTCGGGAAGGGTATTCCGCAGGATCAGTCCCCATCAAGGCTGGGTGATTGCTTACGCAATCACCCACGAGCCGACCAGTCTGCGGACTGGTCGGGCCTTGACCGGAACTGCCCTGCGGAATTGCGGTAGACAAGGGGATGACACCCCCAAGGGGCGCTTGATAAGCGCCCCTTGGCAGTATCGGGAGTTGTCAACACCGCCGGGGGTGCGGCGGCAGCTCCCACATTTTGCGTCCCAAGTTGGGACGCATTTTTATTCCAAAATTCCAGGAGGGATCGCTCATACGCAATCAAAAATCCTTTCGGGATAATTGGCCTGTCTGGGCAGTGTTTTCCATTATCGTCCTTTGGCTGGGAGCCTTGGCTGCCACGGCCTATGAGGAAGGGATGAATCTGTTTGTGTTCATGGAGGTTTTCACCCAGGCTATGAACAGCCCATTGTCCTTAAAATGGAAAGCACATACTCCTAAGTTTCTGTTGGGGGCCTTGACCATCTACATTATTGCCATCGCCTATTATTACTCCAATCAGCAGAACCGCCGTCCCGGTGAGGAACACGGCTCTGCCCATTGGGGAAAGGTGCGGGAGCTGAACCGGAAATACAGCGACAAAGACCCCAGTAAAAATGTAATTCTGACCCAGCACCTGCAAATGAGCCTGAACGCAAGGCAGCATCTCCGAAATCTCTTGCAGGTAATTGTAGGCGGCAGTGGTTCGGGAAAAAGCCGCTCAGTGATGCTTCCGAACCTACTCCTCGGAAATGCCAGCTTTATTGTGACGGATCCCAAGGGAGAGCTTCTTCGGAGCGTCGGTGCCTTTCTTTTGAAGTGCGGTTATGTACTCAGGGTTTTCGACCTGATCGAGCCAAGCCATTCCGACAGCTACAATCCCTTCCGGTATATCCGAAAGGATTCCGATGTATTCCGCCTGATCGATAACTTCATCAAGAACACGACCCCCAAGAACGCATCTCAGAATGATCCCTTTTGGGAAAAGTCTGAGATTGCCCTGGACAGTGCCTTGATGCTGTATCTTCTCCATGAAGCTCCCCCGGAGGAGCAGAACATGGAAATGATGCTGACCATGATCGAGTACGGCGGTGCCAAAGAAGATGACGATGATTTTAAGTCCCCCTTGGATCTCCTGTTTGAAGCTCTGGAGGAGGAACAGCCTGACCACATTGCTGTTCGCCAGTACAAAATTTTCAAGCAGGCTGCTGGTAAAACGGCAAAGAGCATCCTTGTAGGCGCAGCTGTCCGGTTGGCTTCCTTTACCCTGCCTGAGATCCAGAACATCACCGCAGAGGACACTCTGGAAATCAGCAAGATGGGCGACCGGAAACAGGCCATCTTCTGCATCATTCCCGATAGCAACGATACGTCGCTGAACTTCCTTGTTGGTATGCTCTATACCCAGGCATTTCAAGAGCTGTACCATCAGGCTGATAAAGTCCACGGCGGCGGACTGCCGGTGCCTGTGCGCCTGATGTTTGACGAGTTCGCCAATGTGGCCCTTCCGGACGGCTATGCCCGGTTGCAGGCAACCATGCGTTCGCGTAACATCATGGCTACCATCGTTCTCCAGAACATCAGCCAGTTAAAGGCTCTGTTCAAAGACGATTGGGAGGGTATCATCGGCAATGCAGACAGCTTTGTGTACTTAGGTGGCAACGAGCAGTCCACCCACAAGTATGTGTCGGAGCTGCTGGGCAAGGAAACCATCGATACCCGGACGACCAGCCAGAGTAAGGGCCACAACGGCTCATTCAGCCAGAATTTCCAGCAGACCGGACGGGAACTTATGACCCCGGATGAAGTCCGTATGCTGGACAACAAAAATGCCATCGTTCTGATCCGTGGCGAACCCCCGGTCATTGACCAAAAGTACGACCTGATGAAGCATCCGAATATCAAGCAGTCCCACAGCGGCGGTGCCTTCCCCTATGTCCACGCACCTGTCTGTATGTATGCTGCTGATGATCTGAACTTCGAGTTTTCCTCTTTGGAGGAACTGCAAATCATTGAAATGGAGGAACCCCTTGAAAAAACTTCCCAACAACGATCCTAAGAACAACCGTCATAAATCCCATCGGCTCATGGCTATGTGGGCCGGTCTGGTGATGACTGCCTGTTTGCTGCCCACCCGGGCCTATGCAACAGCTGCTGATCCGCTGACCATCGTGAATAATCTGTCCGACTTCATTTTCGCCGCTATCAAGGCCGTGGGTATCATCATCCTGGGTTGGGGTGTGGTGCAGGTCGGTATGAGTGTCCAGAGCCACGATGCCAGCCAGCGCAGTCAGGGCTTCCTGTGTCTGTTTGGCGGTCTGCTGATTGCCTTCGCCAAGGAAATCCTCACCACCATTGGCGCCCTGTAAGAAATGCGTCCCAAGTTGGGACAGATTTTCTTGGAGGTAATCGCCTATCGACAACTGGATCGTTAGTACCCTGGAAAATGCCCTTACCACATGGAACGATAAGCTGTCAGAGGTATGGTCCTTACTGTCCCAGTCTCCCCAGTCCTTTAAGGGCGGGGATATTTGGAACATCATGGTCGGCATCAGCAATGGCTTGCAGGGTGTCGGCTATGGACTGCTGGTATTGTTCTTTGCTATGGGTGTTTTCCAATCCGCTGCCTCTTTCCGGGAATTACAACGGCCTGAGTTCGCATTGCGGCATTTCATTCGATTCGCGGGAGCGAAAATCGCGGTGGGCTATGCAATGGATCTCATGCTGGCGGTATTTTCGATATGCAGCGGAATCGCAGCCAGAGCCATGTCCAGCATTGGCGGCGCTATCACCGTTGTGGCAACCCTGCCCTCGGAGATAACCACTGCCATTGAGGATTTGAGTTTTCTGGAATCCATCCCTCTGTGGCTGGTCGCTATGTTAGGCGGCCTGATCGTCACAGTTCTGTCCTTTGTCCTGATACTGACCGTCTACGGACGGTTCTTCCGAATCTATATGTACACCGCTCTGGCCCCCATCCCCCTGGCATCCTTTGCCGGAGAAGGTGTTTCCCACAGCGGACAGGCTTTTATCAAGTCCTATGTAGGTGTCTGCATGGAGGGAGCCATCATTGTGCTGGCCTGCCTAATCTACTCGGCATACCTCGGCAGCAGCTCCCCGGCAGCAGACAGCAGCTTGTCAGCGGTGACGATGGTTTGGCAGTATATCGGACAAATGGTATTCAATATGTTGGTGTTGACCGGACTGGTCAAAGGTGCCAGCCAGCTCTCAAGGGAGATGTTTGGCGCATAAGAAAAGACGGGCTGTTGCCCGTCTTTTCGTTACCAGTCCGTATCATCGTCAGTGTATGTCCAATCGTATTCCGCTTCCTGTGTATCCGGTTCAAAATTCAGAGGTACAGCCGTTGCAAGTAGGTATTCTCTTGCATCCCGCTCCTCCTTCCAGAGCTAAAACAACTTACGGCCCCACATAAGGGCAGGATATACAAGGAAGGCTACGAACAGGACAAGGCATACTTTTTTGTGGTCAGCAATCAGATTTGGGAAGCTGTCTGCCACAAGAAGATAGACTGTGATCGGCAGTATGCGCAGCTTTGCAAGAATGGCAATGACCGTTGGTGTCAATGCGATTGCCACAAAAGCAATGAGAAGCTGCTGCCAGAGGGTTGGTGCGCTCATAAACAAACCTCCTTTGAAAGTTGGTATTTTTCTCACTTATATTATCTCATACTGAGGAATTTAAGTCAAATTTCCCGATTTTCAGAGGTGAATACTATCGAAGTAAAAATTCCCAAGGAAGTGCGGCAGCACAAGGAAACAATCTTCTTTGGCCTGTCCGCACGACAGTTTATATGCTCTGCCATTGCTGTTGCCCTGGCAGTAGGAATATACCTGCTGCTTGGCCCGGTGCTTGGCAAGGAGACTGCAAGCTGGGTCTGCATCCTGGCGGCGGCTCCCTTTGCCATTGCCGGATTCTTCAGCTACCACGGTATGAATTTGGAGCAGTTCCTTTGGGCCTTTATCAAGTCCGAATTTCTCTTTGCCGGTCCCCGGCCTTATGCCAGTGAAAACTTTCACTACAAGGCGCTGAACAGAAAGGGGTATGAGGA
>JAFSCK010000128.1 GCA_017436785.1 Oscillospiraceae bacterium
AGCTTCCGATATGGATCGGGTGCTGCGTTCCCATCAGCAATGCCGATACCTTAGCCGAAGCAACACCGGTATCGGACGTCAGGAAGCGAATGCCGGGAACCAGTTTGGAAGCCATCGTTTTCTTGCCCTTAGCGGCCAAAGTCTTGGCATATGTACCTAGCATATCTTCCTTCTGACCGGGAAATGTCCAGCAGGCACTGGTGAATGCGTGATCTGCGTAGCCGCTTTCGAAATGATACCCAGGGAATCTGACATCCATCTTGTTCTCCAGAGTATGGAGAAGCTCATCGATGGGAAGCACAGAATAGTCCTTGGTGTCACCGGAATGCGTTGCAGACACTTTTTCATCCCGGACAAGCAGCAAAGCGTCCGAAGAATGAACAGCCAGGCAGGCGTTCAGAACGTCCGCAAGCTCTTTGCGCTTCAGTTTGGGAAGTGCGGTACCGCTGATTTTTGCACGGTCAAGCAGGGTTTTGTACGCTGTGGTACGGACAGGGAAAAGATCACCGCCTACCCGAAGCGCAAGCCCCAAATTCTCTGCAGTATCCGCAATTGCTTCCTCGCTGGTACCGGAAACAAATGCTGTGGGATCTCCGTAAAGCACAGAGGTTGTGTCCAACGGCTCCACGTGCAGTTCCTTTACCTTACAGCGGCGCCAGACAGATTCTTTTGACAGGCATTCGTGGTAGCGGAGCATTTCGCCAAAGGATGAGAAGGTGGTTGTGTAGTTGTCTTTGCAGGTTAACATGAGTAATTCTCCTTTCGTTTTTTCGGTAACCGAGAATATAACAAAAGCCAGCAGTCCCGAAGGATCCGCTGGCTTTATGTCCAATATGAATTTGGCAGGAAACAAAAAAGTGCCATTCACCCAAAATGGGCAAATGACACTTCAGAAAATCGGATAAACTAACATTTCACTCTGGGTGAAACTCTGATACTACGATGGTATTATACCATATTTTCCTGCTATAGTCAAACGGTATCGGTTGAAAGGAGAACGATGGGAGCGCGGGACAACTTAAAGAGCAGCCCACTCCCCTCTTTTATCAGATAACGGAAAGTTTGATGCTGATGATCTTGATATCATGAAGGCCGACCAGGCAGCCGAATTCATCAAGGGTCATATTCTTTGCTGACTGGGTATCGCCTGCGGTGAGGGTCGTTGTCTGCGTTTTCACTCTGCCGATGCGGTCCTTAAGCTGATATTGGATCTCAGCATCATAGCCCAGCTTGTTCAACATCGCCAGGGCACGCAATCTGTTTCTGATGGTCTTGTGTCTTACCTGCTGAGAAGTGGCAAAACGCATGTACAGGGCAGTTTTCTTTTGCTTTAACATTCAGTACCTCCAAGTGTTTATTATTCATATATACCTTCACAATCGCATTGATTCAGAAGCTCACCGCACATGGGACAGATCTCACAGATGCAGTTTTCGTGATGGTAGCTGCCCGACAGAACACCACAGTCCGGGCAGCGTCTGGTTCCCCAATTGTATTCTTCATCTCCAAACCGGATTCTCGGAACATAGTCAGAACCATATCGGAGAGTTCTGCAGGTGCAGCTCTCCATTGCAGGCAATTTTTCATTGCATAGACTACATTTCTTTTTCATGCGTTTTCCTCCTGAAATGCGTATGGTGAAAAGAAAAGAACCAATCCTAATTGATTAGGTTCGTTCTTATCAAGTTGAAATTCTCTAATAGCCACGTTCAATAAATCTCTTTCCAGCATCCAATTCTGAGTTCCGGGTTGTCATGATAATTGCCAATCACCTCAAGGGTCATGGGAAGACCGGTCCATGCATCAAAATGACAGTACACTTCACCGTGATCAGATAGCCAAACAAAAGAACCTCTCAGGAATGCTACCATTACGAAAATTGTCCCACGTACACCATTAGAGCCGAAAGATACTTTGAGGAAATCGTGTTCAAAGATCTTCGTGCCGTTTTTGTCGTCAATACCTGAGTACTGGCCAAGTGTATCTGTATAGACGGGATATTTTTCTATAGGATCATAGGTATACATAACTGAAAAGGTACCATTTCCCTGCATAAGCCCACCGTATACCCAATTGCTGTTTACAGGGCTACCATCCAGCCAGACCTTTTGTCCTTTCCTTCGGGTCTGTCCCCGGAATAGCATAGGACGTTTTCCTAATCTTTCAACTTTGTATGGTGCGGACTGTGTCATTGTCAACCAACCGACACTGATTGGTCTCGGTTTCTCTTCTGTTTTTTTTAATTCATACTCATTTCCGTCTACATCACGGACATTGTAATGCATCCCATCGAAGACAGCGTCAAAACCCTCCTCGCCGGTTGCTTTACACTTTGGGCATTCCCATGATGCTCTTCCACGATAGTCCATAATCTTCTTGGTGCCATAAACAAGTTCTTGTCCACATAATGGACAAAAGCCTTCCTCACATTTCACAGTCAATACTTTTTTCATTTGATCGTTCCCTCCGTAATAAAAAAGAGGACAACCTGAGCTGGCTGCCCTCTGATCAAGACTACTATTGTTCTTACCTTCGGACTACATATGATAGTCAATGGATACCAGGACATCATCCTCATCCAGATCATCTATGTACTGCTGAATGGTTTCTTCCCAAGTAAGTGCCAACTGCTGATCGTTTTCGGGAGATTCATAGTCATGCCCCTGGGCAAGCCAATCATCCTCATCAATAAGATCATAGAAGGACACCGGGAACTGTCTTCCATCGGCAGCAGAACACCGCGCAAGAAATGCCTCTTCCGGTTCGCCTATTTTGTAGATCAGCGTCAGAAAGCTGAATACACAGCCGTCTTTGACGTGCAGGTCTTTTTCCTGCTCCATAGAACCGGTAACAAACATCGCTTTCAGTTCCCGGAATTTATTTTTTGCCTGCTGAAGATACCAGTCTTTCATAGCAGCCCACTCAATATCTTTTTTTCGGGCTGCAGATACCCACATATACCCTTCCGGTCATGGGAACTCTTCATTATCGTTTCCCCAACTGCGCTCGCCGA
>JAFSCK010000129.1 GCA_017436785.1 Oscillospiraceae bacterium
ATGCGGTTGCCGTACTGGTGCTTCCATGCCCAGACGCGCTCCAAGAACTTTTCGCGGCCCAGATCATAGCGGGTCAGACCTTCCTTAACGCGCAGCTCCTCTTCCACCTTGATCTGGGTAGCAATGCCGGCATGGTCAACGCCGGGCAGCCACAGCGCATTGTAGCCCTGCATACGCTTAAAGCGGATCAGGGTATCCTGCAGGGTAGCATCCATTGCATGGCCCATGTGAAGCTGACCGGTAACATTGGGAGGGGGCATCACGATGGTGAAAGGCTTTTTGCTTTCATCCTTTTCAGCATGGAAGTAGCCGCCTTCCTGCCACATGTCGTAGATCCGAGACTCAACCTGCTGAGGCTCATAGACCTTGGGTAATTCTCTTGCCATTTTCTTTCGCTCCTTTATCAATGAAAAACGCCCCGAGCCGCTTGGCTCAGGGCGAAAAATTACAAATTTCCGCGGTACCACCTGAATTCCCTTTCGGGCACTCAAAGCTGTAACGGGCTTACCCGTACTTCCCTACTGTGATTTCAGGAAATCCGCTCCGGGGCGACCATTTGATCCTCTCCGTATACCCTCACACCAACCGGGTACTCTCTTTCCGGGACTGGAACCAAAACCTCCCCATCAAGGCATTTACCACAATAAATTAACACATTTTTTAGTCACTGTCAACTAAAAATGATTATTTACAATGAAAATAACTGCAGTTCTCTCACTACTTCGCTTGACTGATTCTATTTTTTTGCTTATAATGAATAAAATTTGTAAAAAGGTTTGATGTTATGAAATTATCCCTAGTTGTTCCCTGCTACAATGAAGCAGAAAATGTAGCGGCATTTCAAAATGCAGTAATCGAAGCCTTCACTGGCTGCGGCTATGATTATGAAATCATTTTTATTAACGACGGAAGCAAGGATGCTACCCTGCACAATCTGAAAAAGCTTCATGACGCACAGGCTTGTCCGGTAAAGGTTATATCATTCTCCCGGAATTTTGGCAAGGAAGCTGCCATCTTTGCCGGCTTGAACCGTGCCTGTGGCGAGTATACGGCGCTGATCGATGCTGATTTGCAGCAGCGCCCGGAAATTGTCCGTGAGATGGTTCAGATCCTTGACGAAAAGCCGGAGTACGATGTTGTCGCTGCTTATCAGGACCGTCGTGGCGAAGGAAAGGTACTGTCCTTCTTTAAGAAAAGCTTCTATTCCATCATCAATATGCTTTCCAAGGTTACGCTGCAGCCGGATGCCAGTGATTTCCGCACTTTCCGCAGCAGTGTCCGTGACAGCATTCTGGAGCTGAAGGAATACCACCGCTTCTCCAAGGGAATCTTTGCGTGGGTTGGTTATGATACCTTCTTCATTCCTTACACTGCCTGCGAGCGGGCCGCAGGCACCACCAAATGGAGCTTCTGGAAACTGGTCAATTATGCCATCGAGGGTATTATCGGCTATTCTACCGCTCCCCTGCGGCTGGCGACGGTGCTTGGCACGATGACCGGTATTTCAGCCGTATTGTATCTGATTTGGGTCATTATCGAAAAGCTGGTCTTTGGCATCAGTGTACCCGGATACGCCACCATTATCGTTCTGATCCTTTTCTTTAGCTGTGTACAGCTTTTCTGTATTGGTATTATCGGTGAATATGTAGGCAGAACCTTTGAACAGACAAAGGACCGTCCTATCTACATCGAAAAAGAATTTTTGGATAGCGTGCAGTAATAGCTCTCGACCAAGCCCGGAATGCAGTGCATTTTTCATTCCGGGCTTGGTTAAAAAATATTTTTGAAAATCTTTAAAATAATGCTTGACATTTTGGGTATCCCGTGGTAATATATCGAAGTCGCCGGGAGACAGGCGAAAACAAAAAGAAAATATCCGGGTGTGGCGAAGTTTGGTATCGCGCTTGAATGGGGTTCAAGAGGCCTCGAGTTCGAATCTCGACACTCGGACCAAGACCAGAAATCGAAAGGTTTCTGGTCTTTTTCATGTCCAAAAGAAAAGAATCCCCTAGAAATCAATACAAATCTCGGTAGAACTCTTGATTTTGAAGGTTCTATGTCAACATTTTGGGTATAACACGTTTTTTCAGCAAAACCTCCGCTGATACCTACAGAAGGATCTTCAGCGGAGGTTTCTTTATTCTATTTATAGATCATTCACCGCGCTCACTGGTGATAACCTTGCCGATGTTCCACAGGTGGGCAACTGCTTTCTCTGCTTCCTTCTTTTCAGCCTCGTTGTTATACTCCATGTAGATGGTATGCGCGCTGCAATCGGTGCACTCTACCTGCACACTCCAGCCACCTTCGTGCATGATAAGGCCCGCGCCGCGGCATATGGGGCATTCGTCCAGCATGATCATTTCTTCCATATTCTTTCTTCTCCTTTATCTAAAAACTTCGTGATTGGAATTGTATATTTCTTCCCGGCAGCAGCGGACAAAATCCGGTGTCAGTTCGGGCAGGTATTTGGAAATCGCAGCGCTGAGCTGCATTGGGTTCAAGCTGGGATTCTGGCAGCAAACCTTGGCATTCAGTTCCAATTCCTGATTCCCTAATGCTCGTACAGACAGGCTTTGGAGCATTGGTATGATATTCTGCTTTGTCAGACCATTTTTGCCTTTCTTTTCGACGATAACTTCCGGCTGTGCAAAAAGATTCTGTACCTGAAATATGGCATCCTCCGGCAGGGGGCTGTCGTATTCCAATGTCATGCGGCATTGCAGATACGCAAGATTCTTGATCTTGCTCATCTCCTCATACACTTCCAGAACCTTAACACCGGAAACAAGATTTTGATTCAGCCGGAAAAGGATCTCATCATTAGAAACCTTCTCCCCTTCCAGTTCAAAATCCAGCAGCTCACAGCGGCTTTCCACGCCAAGGCTCAGGGGCAGTGCAATGGATACCGATGGACGGGGATTGAAGCCTTTGGTATGGGTTAGAGGCAGTCCCGCACGTTTGAACGCACGCTGAAAGACACGCATCAAATCCAGATGGGAAATGTAAATGGCATTCCCTGTTTTTTCAAACAGCGCTCTAGGCATCACACGCCACCTCCTTCAGCAAGCAGTTTGCTCCACAGCCGGCACAGCCATGACGGCAATCAGGAGTAACCGTTTCCGCATAGGCACGCTTTCGCTCAAGGCTCAGGAACTTTTTAGAAACACCTACATCAATGGTATCCCAAGGCAATATTTCCCCTTCACCATACCCGCGGGTGGTGTAGAAATCTTCATCCATACCGCATTGACGGAAGGCATCATACCATTTGGCGTAATTAAAGTACTCATCCCAGCCATCTAACCGCGCTCCGCTGCGTACAGCAGCCTCGATCACTTTGCCAAGGCGGCGGTCGCCACGGGCAAATACTGCCTCCAGACGGCTCAAGTCAGGGCTGTGGTAATCATATTCGATAGATTTGGAATAGAAATGAGATTTCAGCAGCTTACAGCGGCGCAGATATTCCTGCGGCGTGATCTGCTTCTCCCACTGGAAGGGGGTGTGAGGCTTGGGCACAAAATAGGCCGTTGCCACGTGGACCCGCAAGCCTCGCTTTTTGTTGCTGGCGTTAGCCTTCCATGTCTGGATCACTTTATACACCAGTTCTGCAATTCCCAGAACGTCATCATCCGTTTCCGTAGGAAGACCTAGCATAAAGTACAGCTTAACATTGTTCCAGCCGCCAGAGAAGGCCTGTGCGCAGGTATTCAGGATCTCGTCCTCTGTCAGATTCTTATTGATAACATCCCGCAGGCGCTGGGTTCCGGCTTCCGGCGCAAATGTCAGGCCGCTTTTCCGAACGGTTTGTAGTTTTTCCATCAACTCCCGAGAGAAATTATCAGCACGGAGAGACGGCACGGAAAGGTTGATCTTCTGATCTGCACAGTACGGAATAAGCTGATCGGTTAATTCCTTTAATCCTCGGTAGTCAGAAGTGGACAAACTGGAAATGGTGATTTCGTTGTTGCCGGAATCCTCCAGCATTTCGATCGCCTGTCGGTATAGAACCTCCGGGCTTTTTTTCCGAACAGGGCGGCAGCTGAAGCCAGCCTGACAGAAGCGGCAACCGCGGATACATCCACGGAAAACCTCCAAATTGGCACGGTCATGTACGATTTCTGTAGACGGAACGATCATTTTGGTAGGATAGTAGGCATTGTCCAGATCTTCCACGATCCGTTTTGTCACCACATCCGGCGCACCCTCCATGGGAACGATTGACGCCAGCGTGCCGTCTTCGTGATATTCATGCCGGTAGAAGCTGGGGACATACACACCCGGGATTTTTGCCACTGCATGCAGGAAGGCATCCTTGCTCCAGCCCTCTGCCTTTGCACGGTCATACAATGTCACAATCTCAACCGTGATATCTTCACCCTCGCCTAGGGAGAAAAAGTCAATAAAGTCCGCCAAGGGCTCAGGATTGAATGCGCAGACACCGCCGGCAAAAACGATATTCTTCAAATCGTGACGATCCTTCGCATGCAGAGGAATGCCCGCCAGATCCAGCATATTCAAAATATTGGAATATGCCATTTCATAGCCGATGGTAAAGGCGATCATATCAAAATCCTTTACCGGATCCTGACTTTCCAGCGCCCACAGCGGGAGCCGGTGCTGCCGCATGGCTTCTTCCATATCACCCCAAGGCGCAAAAACACGCTCACACCAGACGCCGTCCATTTCGTTCATGACACCGTACAGAATCCGCATACCCACATTGGACATACCGATCTCATAGGTATCCGGAAAGCAGAATGCCACACGGACCCGCATCCGTTCTTTTTTCTTCTTGATCTCTCCCCATTCGCCGCCTGTATACCGGGCTGGCTTTTGAACTGTTGGGAGGATTCGCTGCTTCAGTTCGGTCATAACGCTACCTCTTTGTAAAATGCTAGCCCTATTGTACCCTGATTTTTCGCTGTTTGCAAGGTCTTTTTCTCAATCTCATTTTTACGAGCAGAAAAACCACTGCAAAGATAGGAAGCAATCCAAGAGACAGCTTTATAGACAAATACAAGCAGCCTACGATCAAAGCCAGAATCACAAGAGATTCTACTGCGGTACATATTTGTTCAGCATAACGCGGGGAAATTCCTTGCAAAATACAATGCAACATCCTGCCTCCATCCAGCGGATAGATTGGCAGAAGATTATATACCCCTTGAACAAGACCGCAAAGCGCAGCCCTTGGAGCGCTATGGCTAAGAAACAAGAGCAGAAAGCTTCCGCAGGGACCTGCTGCTGCACAAAAAACTTCCGCTCTTCTGCTTAGTATCTCAGTCTCCATGGTTGCGCCAAAAATTCCAATTTGGAAATGATAGATGTGTCCACCGGTTATGTAAATTGCTGCCGCGTGAAACAGCTCATGAACAGCCGCAGCAAATAATGCTCCGAAAAGCCAACGCAAAGGCACCATCAGTATTAAAAAACACCATAGCAGTAAAACGGAGGTATCAAGTTCAATATGCTTCCCGTTCATTTTTCACAGTTTTGTAAAAATGCGGATATCGCTTGATAGACATCCTCTCCTGATCTCATATTCTCTGCAAGGACATCCACCGCTGCTGCGGTCACAGATGCCTTTTCCGGGAAAACGATACGCTGCAACACCATTTTTCCCTGAGGCCAGTACAGATTTACAAGCAATGCAAAGACAAGAAACCACACTGCCGTTAAACAGGGCAGCACTCCCCGGTTTCTTTCCGCACCTCTGATTTTCTTAATCGGTAAATACTCGATCCGATATCCCATGGAACCACCTCAGAGCAGATTATGCCGGTCAATGTCCAAAAATGACAAATATTTTTAAGAATTTATAAAATTTATATTGCCAAATCCTAAGCGCAGCCTGTATAATAGAAAGCAAATTGAGGACAGGAGCGGTTTTCCATGATTGACTTCAGCAATGACATCTTTGTAAAAATGACCCCTGTAAATCCTAAGATTTTCGGCAACGAGGTACTCCCCTTTTTGGTTTCCGGTGAAGAGATCATTGGTACCTATCAGGCCCTCCGGGATGGTGTTGTTTTCACCAACAAACGGATTATTGCCATCAACGCACAGGGAATCAGTGGAAAAAAGAAGGATATGACTTCCCTGCCCTACCGCAACATCCAGGTTTTTTCCGTAGAAAACGCCGGCTCCTTTGATTTGGACAGTGAACTGGAGCTATGGTTCTCCGGTCTTGGAAAGGTAAAATTCGAGTTTGCAGGAGATGTGGACATTACCCAGATCTGTAAGCTTATCTCGGATCATGTCCTGTAATTCCAATTTCAACATACATTCAAGGGCCGGTAATTTTACCGGCCTTTGCTTCTTGAATAAACAGAAAGAACCGGGTAAGAATTACTTCTTACCCGGTTTCATCATGGCGGAGCAGGAGGGATTTGAACCCAAAGTAGAAAACATTAAAATCGTTGTGCGCCTAATATTGCCTTAAAATCATTGCCATTTTCATTGACAAAACTGAAACCCATCGCACCCTTCATTTGATAAATATGTAGCAGTTTTATTTTTTGAGGATTTGATAATACATGTTTCTCTAAAAGGAATTACAGCCAATTTTACATTATAATTTTCGTATATTATTTGAGATTGTTTTTACGAAGTCCTAATGGTATTATCATTATATACATGAAGGGTTGTGGGGTAATACTTATGGACAAAGATATTTTAGTTGCTCTTATTGGACTTTTGGGAACCATTATCACTGGCTTGTCAGTAATCATTGCATCATTCCACAGTACGGATTCAGTCAAGGAGCACCCGAGCCAGACACCGCCGCACCTGTGGCTGCGTACTTTCTTAAGTATCTCTTGTCTTATATTTTTATTTGCAACCATTATTTCGATCCTCAATGTATTTACTCACAGGGGTGGTCCAGATGTGAATACCCCTTCAACTTCTGAAACCCTACCTACCAGCACCGAAGACAAAACCACAATCGCCACCGTTTATATTGAAACATCTTTCAAGGACAAGTTGCCAGGTGATATAATAGAATTCGGGAAGTATAAAGCACAGGGAGATCACGCAGGCCAAGAAGAACCCATCACTTGGATCGTTCTGGAAAACGACGGCTCTAAAATTCTGGCATTAAGTGAAAAAGGACTAGACACTATTCCTTACCATTCTGAAGATTCTTCTGTTACTTGGGATAATTGTAGAATCCGCAGTTGGCTTAATGACTACTTTTTTGAAGAGGCATTTACAGAAAACGACAAGGCTCAAATTATCCACTCTCCTATTATCCCTGAACGCGTATGGGACTGCCACCCCGGTGAAGAAACTACAGATTATGTATTTTTATTAAGTCATGGCGATATCACAGAATACATAGTCGAAAACCCTTATTTTCACAATCCCACAGATATCCTAAAGTGCTTTCCCTCTACATCCGCAAAGACTCAGAACATCTATACCAGCAATGATGGGACTTGCTGGTGGTGGTTGAGAAATACTACTCGAAACAATACCACTGTCTATCGTGTAGTGTACGATGGTACTATCGACACCTATGGTCATAAGCCCAGCACACCTCAGAGTGCCGTCCGTCCTGCAATTTGGATTAGTATCACATAATGATTACCCCTTTCCGGAATTTGTGTTCTGGAAGGGGGCATCGATTTAATTTAGGTGTACCCACATAGCAGGTCTGATTGTTCCTCTTTCAGAGCTAACTTTACCACCATCATAGTCGATTGTTCCATCACTATTAACACTCACTACATAACGGGAACTCTCCCCCATTGTACGAAGCAACCACCAACTACCACCAGTTTCATCATTTACATAGGCGTTATTCCCAATAGCATATCTCGTTGCAATGCAGAACATTAAATTTTCCGGCAGATACGCCATAACTTCACTAATGCTTAGCAAGAAAACTTTGTCCTTTGTATTGAACCCGGAGCTTGTATCAAACCTCGGATTGGGATCTGCTTCAACAGTAGCGTGCATAATCTGCGCCTGCTCTTCGTGATCAAATGCAGATTCGAGAAACTCCTCATTCAGCCATTTTCTGATGGAACTGTTTTCCCAATACACTGATTCAAAACGATTATGAAAGCATTTGCTATCCAACGCATATCTGCTTAAAAGAAGAATATTTTCATTCTCAACAGCGAGAACTACCCACTCTATTGGCTCCGTTCCATTTTCAGCCTTATTATCCTGTTCAAATGATCCAAAACACAAAATATCTCCAACCTCGTATTGCTTTTGAGGTACGGTTTCTATCCCCGGTATTTCTTCTGTTTCTTTCGAGGCATCCTCTGGCTCAGTATTTTTGTAGCCATACAAAAATACCTCAGTTCCACGATCAACGATCTCACCCTGCTTTGGATCTTGATTTTTAACTTTTTCGCCTGATTTCAATTCCCCAGCATAACGCAAATTACTGTCCAGCAGGATTTGCCTTGCGTCTTCATAATGGCAATCGACAACGGAAGGTACCTCTACATAATTCTCACCCCAGTATATTGAAATTAAAACAACTACTGATGCAACTAACAAAACAACCCATTTTCCGCGGTCTTGCGTGTTTTCTTTCGACTTAGATTTTATTACACCATAAATTGCCAAGGCTGCCGACACAAAAGGCACTACTCGAATAACACCATCACACAGCTGACTAATTTGGTACGCAACTTCCGTAAAACCCATACTTTCTACCTTCTTTATCGTTGCTACCTATAATATAACTCACACAGTCATCTGAACGCAATATGCAGATTGATAAAGAAAAGGACAGACATATTGCTCAAAATAACCAAATATCATCGTATGTTAGCGTAAATATAATCCCCCTCTCCGGACCTAAAAAGTCCAGAGAGGGGATCATCATTTAACCTGCACTTTTTCTCAAATCATGCAGGTTAGCACCATACCATGCGGTTGTCCCGGATGAAATAGTGTGACTTACAGGGAAAGCCCGTGGAATAGACCGATGGAGAGAGAGTTACCTTTCCAGCATTCTCGCTGAGAGCCCAGCTCGGAATTAACTCTTTCTCTCCTGCTTTGTAGTATGGGATGCTTACTGCACGGCCGCAACCACAGGGACAGTTGTACTGGACCTCTCTATCCCTTGCTTCCTTGCCGTCCACAACGTACAACACACCTTCCTCCAATTTTTCGGCCTCGTTAAACTCCGGGTACATTCTTTCCGGAAGATGGCGCACTTCACGAAACGTCGTCAGTTTCATTTCTTCAATTCCTGAATCTTGCCCAATGCTTCCTTCAGCTTATCAAACCCAAACATAGCAGCGTAGGCCACAGCAAAGCCCATTACGACAGCACCGGCCACATAGTACCACAGGACGGTAATGCCCATGTAAGCCGCCCATGCGAAGAAGGCGACCAGCGTCAGGGCCAGAGCCACAAGGATGGCCAGAATGTTGGTAGGGACCTTATCCCACGTCATCTTCTTCAGTACTTCCACGATGATGTTGGTAAGCACCACCAGCACGCCGATGGTGACCATAAGAGCAGAGATGTTCATAGTATCCTCCTTAATCCTGCAGCACGATTTCCGTCAAGCGGATGGCTGCATCAGTATCCTCGATTTCCTTAATCGCCGCAAAGGCGATTTTTAAATTGTTGGCAGACTTCTCTTTCCACGCATAGGAAGCCAGCCAGACGGCCATGGCACCGCCCTCGCCCATCAGCAGGTAGGGAGACGGAGACAGGTCGCCGGTGATGTGCATCAGCCAGCAGACGAAGGCCACCACGGCGATGTTGACGGCAAGCATAACGGCCATGATGATTTTGGTGAAAGGGATCTTCTTCATACAATATCCCACTCCCGCATTTCCTCGTAGATCCGCTCCACGAAGGAATTGCCGCCCAGTGCTTTGTATGCCTGATAGCACTGCTCCATGTTTTTAAATTCGTACTCCCGCAGCTGTCGGTCATCGTGGTGCCGGTAGTAGATCCGGACGATCTCAGAGCGCAGCAGGCACCGCTGGCCCTCTTTGACCTGTGCAATGCCGAACAGCCACTCCCGAACCGGCTTTACCAGCAGGATCACCAGCAGCAGTATGTAATAGATGTCCTTCAGGTAAGCGGCGACAGTGTTCCATAAATCCATCGGATATCACCCCTTCCATCGTGCCTTGGTGCTCCGGGAATCGATGTGGATGCCCCAGCTGTAGAGGCCCAGACCGCCCGCGTTGCCCATGATTTCCTCGGCGATATCGTACATCTGCTGCGGCGTTACGCCGGAGGGACATCCAAGGTCAGCCGCTGTGCCGTACATATGCTGGCTTGCAGACGCACCGCCCACGTTGGCATTGTGCTGCCGGCACCGCAGACCGCTGTTGACGGTCACAGGACGGCCCAGACGGGCGCGTACCGCATCAGCGATGCTGACCATGCCCAAATCGATTTCCGCCGGGTAGCCGTTGCAGTAGCGGCCACACTTGCATTTAAACTCGGACTTTTTGAAATACCGGATGCTGTCCCATCCGATTTCCTTTTTGACGGGCTGAATAGTGCCATTGACGGCGGCCAGCAGGTTCTTGTCGTTCGCCTCCACGCCGTAGTCGGCCTTGAAGGCATTGGCAGCCGTCCGGGAGTTTGTCCCCCACTTGCCGTCGATGCTGTCAACGTAATAGCCCAGATAGGCCAGCAGGGCTTGTCTCTGTTTTATTGTCACAGCGCATCACCCTCCATAAGGAGCCGTCAGGGGATGCCACACTTTCTGATCCGCGTCGAACATCCAGACCTGAGCGATGCAGGCGATCTTCTCTGCCTCGGTCAGGGTGTGCCAGTCGAAGTAGTACAGAATATCCGCATGGTTCACGCCGTCAATGGGCTTCGGGCGGCCGGATTTGTATGTAAGGTAATATATCATCTGGGAGCCGTACTTCACGCCATCGTCGCTGTAGTAGACGGCGTTGCGGCTCTCGGGCACAACTGTCATAGACTTCATAGGTTACCTCCAAAAAATGAAATAGATGTGATACAGGTCAACCGCCGCAAACAGGGCGGTGACGAACCGATAGCTCGCCGGGGAATGCCTGCGCAGAAACAGGAAGGCCGGGAGCAGCAGCACCGTCTTGTAAACGATCTGCACCGGCACGCAGGCCATCAGCGGATTCAGCTCCACGCCCCCGTTGGAGAGGGCATGGAGGGTGAAGGCTAGGTTCGCAAGGCTTAACAGGTACGCTACCACGTACGAGGCAGAGGCGGCAGGATAACGCCGTTGTAGGTGTAGGTGGTATTTTCAGCAGATTCCCGCTCCAGAGCATCAGGGTTGGGAGGATACACAAACATGCCGTTGCTGTCCATTACGGGTTCACCTTTGAAAATCTTCATATTGTTCTCCTTTCGGTTTGTCGAATAGGTTTAGGGTGTAGGCGGTCATGTGGTGGCATCTGACGGTAAGGCGAATCGTGTCGCCGGAAGCAAAGCCGTGCTTCTGTGAATCGTAAAACGTTCAAGTACCACTTCAAATCACCTCGTTTTAAGCATTAGGAGTTGAGAGTTTAACTGTGCGGGACCCGCTTATTCCGGTATAAAAATAAATCCCTTTTTCAGGAGCAGTTGGACCGTTCATTACAGTTGCGTTGTCATAAGGCACGACAATAACTTGGGGGGTGCTGCCTATCCAATACGCGTCATGGTCTACATAGATATCAGACGCCTCTATCGTATGGTCGATATATGATCCATAGTAAATATGTTCCAGTCGTCCTCCAATTAAGGCGCTGACAGGCGGGGTCAGATCTGAAACTTTGTAATACCAAAATCCGCTCAGAAATTTTACCCGACCCGTGGTGTCACCATCCCATTCGATGGAAAAAGTCACCGGCACCCTAGTCCTCCTCTGCCCCGCAATCCGTCTGCCCACTAGCCAGCCCAATACCATGCTCGTTTCGTCCATTTAGTCCTCCTTATGCCCCCAGCGGGGTGACTGTGCAGTATATGTAGTCCTTGTCAAGCATACAATGCGCCTGGATAAAGGAGCCGCTAACCATGGCCGCCAGGGACAGGCCGATGGTATCTAATGTGCCATTCGGGTTCCACACAATAAATGTTGGATTGATGTCCACTGTATCGCCGTTGAACGAGCCACGGAAGATATATGTACCTCCTTTGGTCACCTCTTTCCAGATTTCAGAGGCATCCACGGATGCTGACCCGCCGCCAGCTACTACAAGCGACTGAATATCAATGCCCATTGCATCCAGGTCAAACACAACGGTATTCGGTATGCGATCCTTTTTGAGAATCGTGGTCGGGTAGGTCATCTCCACTATCGTCCCGGTAGGCTCGTTAAGCAGCTTGAAAACAAAGTATAATCCTGTCTTAGGGACGGGCTTGTCGTAAAAAGGAACAATAGCGTTGTCGCTGTATGCGGCAAAAAATAAGGTAAGGTAGGAAATATCATCGTCACAGTATTGGTCAAACCTGCTATTTGCGATGTCTTCGAAACCTACTGTTTCGCCCCCCAGACTTTTGACAGTCGCATTTCTGAGTTCTTCTGCGCTGGGTGTCCGGTCGGACACTCTGCACCATCCCCAATTCTCGCCAGCCCACACCATATCCTTGCCAGTGATATCACCGTCCCAGGTGATGGTTACTTCCTTATCTTCCAGAATTGTATTTTCCAGTTTTGCGGTTTCGGCTTTCGCCAATGCCAATGTTAATAAGTCCATGAAATCACCTCATTATTCATATACGGGAATCGGCTCTGCGGCAGGAAGGTAAACCGTTCCGTCATCGTAATTTTTGACATCGAAGTTTGCAAGGCACACATCGGCATTCGAGTAGTTAAACGCGAGTTCTCCTGCCAGGAACTCCGTGTCCCTGTATTCGTGCCGTGTCCACTCGGTTTCGGTGCTCGGTTGATATGTGTAGTAAACGGCATCACCATCTGTTTCCGCGTAAAACCAATAATCGTTATACTCTCCAGAAAGGACGCTCTCTTTGACAAAAAACTTCCGGGAAAACTTCGATGTCGACAGATAGAGCATCGTCATGTTTTGAGGATTGAACGTAGATCCAGAAATATACGGGAGAACAATGAAGTAAGGATACTTCTCCCTATCCCATTCCGGCAGTGCTGGCAGGCGGATGCCGTTGTAGAGGTAGGCGACGGGGACCGGCGCACTGTAGGGGTAGGGCGCACCGGAAAGGCCTAATGCAAAGCCGGTCAGCCAGCTGCGCAGGCAGAAGCTCATTCCGATCCCTCCTCTGTAGTCACATCCTCCTCATCAAAGCCGACAAACTCAAAGGTGTGGACAAGACCGTCTTCGGTATAGCTCACAGGATAGCTGGTAATATCATCCAGAGTCAACGTGCCATTGCCTTCCCGGCCGTCCTCCAGCGTAGTAGTCACCGCGATGGTTGCACCATCCTTCGTAAATACCGTACTGATAGCCCGGGGCAGATTCTCGATTTCCGTATACCCGGTGTCCGCATTCACCGTGATCGGCAGCGCAGCAATGGCATCCGTGTTGGCTTGTATCTGCGCCGCCTGCTCAGGGGTCAGTCCGGAGCCGGAGCCGGAGCCGCCGATGTTGGCGGTGTACTGCAGTATCACACTAGGAATTGCTCCCGGCTTTTCCGTGATATGTAATTCAAACTTTGACCCTGATCCGCTTAAAGGATTCGGCATCAGTCCTGCAATTACAATCAGGTCGCCATCTTCAGAGGGTGGGGCGAAAATATCATCCAGCAAGATGCTAGCAGTGGCGATACCATTGGTGGTGTCAGATACCCACAGCTGCAGACTTCGAGCCTGCAGAACATCTGCCAACGCCTTCTTTATGGTCTCACCATAATTTTCAGTCAGATCAATGGTGGCATCCTCCTGAAAATTCAGATCCACGTCCACATAGATCCGCCTAAAATTATCCTCAGCCACCACGTTGCCGTTTTCATCCGTTCGGAGCACAAGTCCCGGATTCCAGCCTGAGGCCGGCAGCAGACCGTTGACGTTGACATAATCCTCAGAAACCGCATTGACCCCCGGCGTCCGACGCACATGGACGGTGAAGGGGAAGGTATTGACCTCCGTAGTCCCAGACATCAGGGCCACGGATGCCGCTACAGGACCGGGAGTGCTGCAAACCTGCGGTGCCAGTTTGACGGTGATCTTATTGCCGGCAACAGAAAAGGCCGCAGACTCATCCGGCATGACATTATAGCTGCCACCCTTTCCGTCTGCCTTCTCATAGCGGAATAATGCAGATGCCCCCTCTGGGATCTGCCACGCCAGACCTGCAGCATACAAGGAAATCTCCACGTCCCGGCTGTACTTATCCTCCTGCGCCACCTCGATGCGCGCCGGAGATGCACTGGAGGAAAGGTCTATTTTGATTTTGTGTGTGATTATCATTTTTGCCTCCTTGGATTACAGGGTGCCGATTAAAGATAGCGTACCATTATCATTCTGCTTCCACTCCACGGCATATCCATTGATTTTGCTAATCCACAGACCAGTCTTCCCTGTCTGTTCATCGTATGTCAGTCCTCCTGTGGTGCCAAAATTCAAAGTTGCTTCACCATCTGATGAGAGCCCTAGCTGAACGATCGTCGTTCCGCCTCTACGGAGTGAAACACCAGTAAAGTTTTCACCTGCAGATGCCCACAGTTCCAAACCATTGATTCTGCCCATCCATCGGGATCGAACGCCAACAACGTCCGCCAAATCTGAGTCGAAAACTTCTCTCGTATCATGCAGCATAGTACCATCTGCACCCCAGAAACGTATCCGTGCATAGTGCTGGCCATCTCCGGAACTTGTCGCATCTACAGAAAACAGATTCTTCGCACCCGCCTCATCGGCACGGACGGTCAGACCGTTGGTGGAGATGCCTGTGTCAAACTTTGCCGTAGCCGTTTCGTCGCTCAGATCGATGGACACTTTGCCGTTGATGGATTCAATACGGCAAGCCTTGATCAGGATGCCAAAGAGCGTGCCTGCCAGAACCATATCCGCATTGAAGGTGCCGTCGATGGTCCACGCAGAGACGTAGGGGCCATTGACGCCAGAGTGGGAGAAGCCGATGCCGCTGGCACTGAGTTTCATGACATTGACCGCAGTATTGACATCAGGTGTGTCCATGTAAAGGGTTTCTTTACAGTTTCCGGCTTCGTCCTTCACCTGCACCACATACCCCTTACCGTTGGTCAGCCATTCCGTGGCTGCTACCCGGGCCTGCTCCAGTTGGGTAAAGGAGGGCTTCTTCTGAATTTCCTGCTCCTGTCGGACGATGGTCTTGGCCAGATTGGCTTTTACCTTGCCCAGAGTGATACTCTTGTATCGGCCCAAAAGGGGCTTATACCGGGCAGCTACCGCCCGGGAGGACACATCTACATTCAGCATAGGGAAAACCACGGAAACAGTATCGCCCAGCAGGACACGTTCCAGCAGAGCCTTGCCCTTGTATTCCTCGGTCTGCTCCAGTTGGACGAACTCCACCGTCCATGTGATATCCGGCTTGCCGATATCATTATTGGCAATATACTGCTCTGCACGGGTGCGAAGCTGCTCGACCGTAGGCTGCACGTCAAACTCCTGAGACAGATCCAAAGGCTTGATTTTATCCTCGGCATAGGTGCCGGGACCGTTGATGTACTTTTCCGGGAGCTGGACCAGATTGCCCTCCGTATCGACCCAGTAGGGATAGACGCCGGTGAAAACATTGGCAATGCTTTCATCCTGCTTCAGATCTGTCAGATTCTTGCCGTACCGGATAGACACACCCCGGTCAGCACCCCGGCGGGTATGAAGCTTGACCGTAAACTTGTCGAACTCATATTCCCCGCCGTAGGTGTCCAATACAGACCCCTCAGAGCCGCCCAGCAGCGTCCAGATGTCTTTTGGCACAGGGGACGACATTTGGGCTTCTGAGGTTTTGTCCGTCCAGAAATCAAAGGGACAGGCACTGACAGCATTTGCTTTTATGGTCTGCAGGGCACCAGAGACGCTGAGGGCGGTGAAGGGAGCTGCCACGATCTTGCTTAGCCGGTAAGCGTTGTGACGGGCGTAAATTGTGACGATGCCCTTCATGGGCTTCGTGATGCGGTAGATTCGGAAAGGCTGGGGATCCGATACCGGATTTGTCTTTGCCGTTATGTAGGCATCCGAGACGATCTCGGAAAAATGGCTGCCGGTAACGGGGTACTGAACGGTCAGCTCACACTGGCCGTTCAGTTCTTCATAAACTTCCGAATCCGTGGCATCGGCCAGAATACCGATGCCGTTAGAATCGAAGGTAGTTTCATCAGAGGGATAAAGGATCAGGCTCATAACGTCCACCACCTTGGAATGATTTCAATATGGGTGATCTCTCCGGTCCAACTCACTGCCGTTTCCCCTGCAGAAAGCTGCGGGAACACTGGGGCATAAATGCTGCCGTTTTTATTTTCCAGCGCACCGGATTCTGCTACCCGGTAGGCATCCTGCATCTCGCTGTCCAGAACGATGTGGCCATCGATGGCCTTGATCTTAACTACGATATCCCCAACAGTCAGTGCCCCTGACCCGCTGCCGTAAACTGTGATCAGCGGCAGTGCCGGAAACAGGGTAGGATTCCAGAGGACCCCAGCCGTATCCATCAGGATAGGATGCTCACCGGATTTTAGATAGCGTTGGGGTTTGCAGTCGAAGGGGATCGTAAACCGCCCAGCTTCCTCCACAATGCTTTCGACGGAGATTTCGTTGGATATTCGGGCCATACGGAAAGAATCCGGGTAATATGTGCACTCCATGCGCATATATTCCGCTGTCGGCCTAAGAAGCATCAGGGCTGCTTCTGCTGCTTCCCTTAATGCTTGATCATCTTCAGGAAGGATAGCACACTTATAGGGAAGCGCAGCGTTTGCGAAGCTTTTTGAATCCAGAATCAGCGTTCCGGATCTGCCGGGAACTGCTACGGTTTCCACGATTCTTTTCGGGAATACTGCCGGGGGCGGTTCGGTTATGATGATTCCATACGCACCGGAACGCACGCCATTCAAAATAAATTCATTCATGCCAGCCCCGCCTCCACCTGCTGCTTCCTGAACTCGATCCGCTCAGCCAAATCATCTGCCAGATCATCCAGATCTCTGTCAGTATTGTTTTCAAAATGCTCAATGTGTACCTGCACGGTTACAGGCCTATCAGATCCATACTTTCCCACAAGCTGCGCAAGTGTGTCTTTTAGGCTTCCCAGCCCGTCTACAGACAACACTGTGCTTTGGCCTGTGCCACTGAGCACATGGGTCAGCATGGTGCCTATGTGGGCATAGGAGCTGCCCAGCACATTTCCCAACATGCCTTCCAGATGTGCATAAAAGCTATCCAGAGGAAGCACTGCTTCTCTGCCGGCCTCTCCACCTCCTAAAAGGCGGTTGCCCAACATGCCGAAGATCTGCGCGCCATTTAGGATGCCGCCTTTGGCATACCAGTCAACTGCGATTTTGGGAACAGAGGGCGGGAAAGAAGAAAAGTCAAAGCTTCCGGATACACTGAAATGGGGCATTTTCAATTTCGGCCATTTCCATTCCCAACCGGAAAAGAATCCTTTCACTTTTTCGATGCCGGTTTTAAAAGCGTCCTGCACGTCATCTAGATTCAATCCCACCAGCGCCAGCATGCCGTCGAGGATTCCAGAGAAGACACCCTTCACGCCTTCCCAAGCACGCTCCCAGTCACCGGTAAACACACCGCGGATAAAGTCAATACCGCCATTGAAGACCTCAAAAGCAGAATTCCACCAATTTTCCAGATAACTCAGAAACCCATTCAGGATGCCACCCAGCACCGGACCAAAGACTTCCGTCCAGTCCTGCGCAAACACGTTCTGCAGGTATCCGTCAACTTCTCCCAGTTTCGCCTGTATCTCATCGCCATCTTTTCCAATCCATAGCACTAACCCTGCTGCTGCAGCAATCAGAGCCGGGATCGGATTGGCTACGATAAAGCCAAACGCGGACGAAAACGCACTTTTCAAGCCGGGCAAGGACATTCCGGAAATTTTACCGAAAGCTCTTTCCAGCCCCGGCAAATTCACTTTCGACAATTTTTCAATGATGTCAGATACTCCGTCAACAGAGTTACCCAAAACTCCCAAACCTGAAACAGTACCCACTGTCGACAGAAGGAACTTTTGCGTTCCAACGTCAAGGCCATTAAACCAACTTAGTGCCTCTGTCAGCATTTCAGTGAACATCGTTGCCAAAGGCTCGACAGTTTCCCCTAAGTCCGCCAACTGTTCTTGCAAATCAGCAGATACCTCATTGGATTCCACCATAGAAGCATTATTTTCCCGCCATTTTTCAGCCATTTGGGAAAGGCCCTGATCTGACAAAGTTTTCATGACCAGATCCGCCCGCTCAGCTTCAGTAGAGCAGCGTTCCAACGCAAGGTTAAAATAGTCTTCTGCCGATGCGCAGCCTGTAAATGCATTGTTACATGCGTTTCCTGCATCTACCTGCTTCTTTAGCTTTTCAATATAACCTTCAAGCGTAGCTTCTCCAGAAGCGGCTGCGTTCGTGTACTCCCTTTCTATGTTGGCAAGATCCGCAGTTGTAGTGAAGCATTGTTCTCCAGCTGCTGTTTTCTTTTGCAGCCAGTAAGTATACTTTTCTTGAATGGTTTCACCTTTTGCGGTGACAATCTCATATTGTTCGGCAAGCTTCGTGATATCCTGTAACTGTGTCCCATAGGTCTCACCCTCTTGGGCAGCCCAATTAAGAATATCAGCAAAGGTGCCCGTCACATGTCCAGTTTTGACCGTCTCATTGACCGCCTCTGCAAGAGAGTCGATAGGAATAGAATCTCCATATCTGGCCCATCCGCCAATGATATGGTCAATAAGTTCCATCAAGGGTTCCTGCTCGAGTCCAAGTGCCTGCAGATTTGCCAGAGCTGTGACCGCACTCTGGTCATCGCCCAGAACTCCATAAAGTCGTTTATATGCTTCGGCGCGTTGGTCTGCTGTATACCCATTTGCCTCTGAGGAAACTTCCAGAGAACCCATCATTTTTCGATAAGACTTGGTTTCTTCTGTAATATCCTTAATAGAATCAACAATTCGACCAGCACTCTCAGCAATTAAGTCTGCTTTAAGGATATCCCCAAAACCAGCAGATTTTTTCTCAACATCCTCAATAGCATCGCCAATCTTATGAATTGCCTTTCTGGTAGGGTCTGTAGCATTTGCTATTTCCTGAAGATTTTTTTCGGAACTCTGTTCTAATGCCTTAAGTTTGGAAGCAGTAACCGCAATCTCCGTCTGAAGCTGTTCATACTCCCGAGTAGGAATCGGCTCACCAAACTGCTCCGTAACCGCATCCGCCTGCTTATGGAGATCCTTCAGCTTATCCTTTAGGCCATCCGCTTCCTTTGCAATGTCCTGATAAGCCTGAGTATCAGCCTTCCCAGCACGTTCCAGTTTCTTTTGCTCTGCGCTCAGTTCTGTAAGACGTTTCTTCGTCTGGTCAATCTGATCTTTGATAGGATCAAAGGCAGCCTTCCAATCATCATAGTTGCCGACGGATTTGGCTGCTTTCTCCTCTGCTTGACGCAGCAAATCCAGCTTTTCTTTGGTATTCTCAATCTGCTCAGACAGGATGCGCTGCTTCTGGGACAGCAGTTCCGTATTTTTGGGATCCAGCTCCAAAGCCTTGTCCACGTCCTTCAGCTGTTTTTCCAGATCCTTGCCATAGCCCTCGACCTCTTTCAGGGCCTTATTCAGTTTTACGGTACTGCCATTGAATTCAATGGTAATACCCTTGATGTTCTTGCCCACCATGGCGTGTACTGCCTCCTTTCCCCGCTTTGCGGTGCAGTTTCTCAGATTCCGGTTCCGTCCGGGTCAGACGGTGAGCATTTTTTAGCCAAGTCCGCCCCTCCTTGGTCTGGCTCTTGTTATAGATCACCAGATCCCGGAGCAGTGCCCAGAAAGAAAACACATCCAGCTCATAGACCTGAAACAGCGGAATACCACAATATTCCGCCACCGCTTTCTCCTCGATAGAGTGGATAATATAGGGTATCCCCTCACTATCCCCGGAGGGATAGTAAGGGGGTGTCAGTTTGGGTCGTTCTGCTTTTCGTCGCTGACCCAGAGGATAAAGGCCTTGATAAAGGCTGTCAGCTGGCTGGCATCCATCCAGTCCATGACCATGTCCGCTGTGATCCGTCGTTTTTCACGGTTTTTGTTGAGGATGCGTGCAGCAATGGCCACAGTCTCCTCGATGCCCGCATGGCCACCCGTCACCAGATCGTTCATCCGTTTCAGGGTCTTCAGCTTGGGCGGTTCGATATGAAGCACCTTCAGGTTGTCGGGAGCCTCAAACTCGAAATACCGGGGTTTTACAGAGGAGAGTTTAAACATGGTTTATTCCTCCTCAGGGGTGGCCTCAGGCTCCACATTGGCAGCAGCGGCATCCTCCAGCATCTCATCATCAATGATGACCAGAGTGCCGTCCTTATCCAGCGTGCCGGCAGTGATTTCTGCATCCACCTGCGTGGGCTTCTCATTGGTGAAGGCCAGAGAGACCGTGCCGGTGTTCCGACCGGTGATGGTGACTCTCAGTTTACGGCCATCATCCCGGGTATGGACGAACCGCAGCAGGGGCCGCTTGCCGTTCTTGTTGTTCAGGCCGCCGATCTTGTAGATACGGTGACCGGGCTTGGACGTGGTGTCCACTCTGGCAGTGGAGATCAGGGCCTGCATCCATGCCTGCACCCAGGTAATCAGACCGGTCTTGAACTTCACGTCTTCTTCGGTGGTGATAGTCTTCCGGACCCGGCCCATATCGTCCTTGACAGTCTGGCTGGTCTGGGAGTATTCCAGTGTTGCGCCGCCCTTGATATTGCCGACACGCTTATCATCGGTCTCAATGGCGGAATCCTCAGGGATATCACCAGAGAATTCATCCATGTACAAATCACCGCTGCCCAGGATGATCTCGTCGCTGTTGTCGATATTGTTTTCCATATATATTTCCTCCTATCGGATAATTTGATTGGTGGTAAACTTAAAATGGGTGGAATACGGTGTCCCATCAGGATAGGGTGTGACATCCAGTTTACCGACGCCCTGAAGGGCTTTTATCAACTTGCTTTCCAGTGACAAATCCCGGTTTGTAGAAAACAGTGCAACCGCCCATTCGATTTTCACCGTTTGGACCCGGCCATTATCAGAACCGCTAAAGGTTTCTTTTGTCCGTACCACCAGATACGGCAGTGGAACCGGAACGCCGTTGATGGGCACCGCAAAGTCCGCTTCCCGGCGGATACCCGTATTATCAATGTTTTGTAGGACATTCTCTCGTGTCACAAATTATCCTCCCAGTTTTTTGGTCAGCATATCTTCCATCCAGAGGGCTGCCTTTTCCTCAGCCGGCGCGATATGGGGAATCGGATCCACCCAAGTGCCATTCACAGTGTCATGGCCTTTTTCCAGCAAGTGCGTAAGACCGTAATGTGGTTTCTTACTGTAGACTACCATACTCATGTAGTCCTTACCCGACTGTCGGGATCTACGGTGGGCCCAGCTCTCCGCATATTCACCGGTAGCACCAATGGGAGCCGTCTCGCGTAACTCTGCTGCCGTCTCCCGGGCAACCACCTTTACTGCGTGGTCGATATCCTCCACTGTGTTGGATAGATAGATGTCCAGCTCCTGCATCAAAGCATTTGCAATCTGATCCACGTTGATTGCCGCCATAGGGACGCCCCTTTCAATGGTTACAAGCGGCCACCGGAGCCTGTCTGTGTCTCATCAAATTGCAGGAGAATATCCGGCTGCTGTAAGGTAATGTCTGTACACTGCGGGATCGTGTCCAGAATCGTCTGAGCCTGAGCGACCTGATACTGCTGGCCGTTGATAACTGCGAAAGCACCTCGGACTACCAGATCAGATCTGGGGATTCGGATAAGCATCTCGATGATATGACCAGCCTGCTCGGCTGTGAAATTACGCTTATAGCCAACAATACGCTGCTGATAACGGATACCATCCAGCAGTTTCACCGGACAGCGGGACTCATTCAGCTGCCAGAAATCCACCAGACCATCCAGAAAAGATTCAAACCTGGTTCGCTTCTTTTCCACAGCCAAATCCCTCCGTCAATCGAAGCATCAGCAGATCGCCGGAATACTCCTGTTCAAATTCCGCCCTCTTATTCTCTACGAAATACCAAGTACAGGCAATAAACAGCGTTCGCTTTTCACCTTCATCGAAGGTCAGCATATCACCGCCCGCCACAGACCGAAGATAGCTTTGTGCCTCATCCATGGCGTTCACGATGTTTTGCTTCTGCTTGGCATCCGGTTCCCACGTAATATTCATGCGGTTCAATACGGCGTTATACAACGCCGTATTGAAGGCATCAGCAACAGCAGCCATTATTCGTCAGCTGCGGCTGCCTGCTCAACAAGGAAGGGCAGCACGATCTGCAGGTTGCTGATATCCAGCAGGACAAACGCATATTCGTCCATGGGCCGGGCGTTGCCCTGAAGTTTGGTCTTATAGGCACGCTCATCCTCGAAGAACCGGACACTGTCATCCTGAACGATAACGCCCTTCTTGCTGTAGACGCCCAGACCGGCGAAGTATTTGGACGGCATACCCAGAAGTGCACGACCTTCCTCCAGTGCAGCAGTCTGCATGATATCCGCAGGAATGGGCAGCAGATCCCGGATCCACGTGCCGTCAGGCTTGCGATAGGTGGTTGCAGGCATAACCCGCTTCCAGTAGTCAAAGGGATTGCACAGGAAAATCAGGTCGCCGGACTCCACGGTACGGGCCTTGGTGGGATCCAGAGGATCTCGGGCAATATCTGCCACGATGGCACCCAATGCACGGGGGGACAGTTCCAGCAGAGGCTTCGCGGTCTGACGGGGATACACACCATCCTGCACGCTGGCGGTGGAGGAAACATCACGGGTCATACCAATGGGCTCATCCTTACCGGTACCATCAACAACACCGGTTTCCAGTGCCATAGCGATTGCCTCGGCCAGAGTTTCCCGTACATACTGGTCCAGCCACTGGGGACCCAGGTCCACCAGATCCTGAGAAATACACATGAAGGCACTGAGCTTGCACAGGGTCAGATTGATTTCCTTCAGGCTGCCAGACAGTTCCTTTTCAATGGCAGAGGTAATCTTGCCCCACTTAGCCATCTGGCCAGGCTTGGAGTTCAGAACGAAACGGGTCAGATAGGCAGTATTGCGGAAGTTGATACGGTCCAGCAGAGGATGATTCTTCTTGATGGTGCCGATAACACCATCAATGATGGTCTGCGGCATGGCAACATCGAAGTTTTCCAGAGCCATCTTGGGATTGTCCGCCTTAATGGCCTCGCCCAGTTTGGTGTAGTAGTTCATCTCTGCACTGGTCAGTGCATGGAGGCCGCGGGCAGCCAGAACTGCATTATCCTGATTTCTCATATCCAGCTCCTGTGCCGCCTGCTCCAGCACTGCATCGTGGATATCGGAACAGAAGGTTGCCATAGCAGCAGACATCTTCTCTTCGTCTCCAGACTTGAACGCTGCGGCCAAGTTGGCTGCGTTCTGCTTCTTTGCCTGTGCTACCAGGTCTTTACTTTTGATGGGCATAATGTTTCCTCCTATTATTCAGTCATAGATTTCAGCAGCATATACATGCAGCTGTTGTTCGCAGGGGGGTTCCCCTGGGGATTCTGTTTTGCGGTCGGTGCGTCATATCGGCCGGCAAGGAAGGCAGGAGCCGTCCGGAACAGCCAGGCGTTTGGAGTGTTCATTGCTGCCTGGGCTTTGCTGGTAAACATAGCTAGGGCATTGTCTTCTGTCACGGCCTCAGAAGCGAATTCATCTGCAAGGCCATATTTCACACAGTCTTCAGCAGTCAGCCAGGTTTCTGCATCCAGCATCTGCTGAAGCTTTTCCTCCGTCAGTTTATCTCCGGCATGCATGGTGTACGATTCAATTGCAGCCTTATTGATGACTTCCAGATCATCCGCAGACTTCCGCAGCTTGGCAGGGTTACCATATTCCCACCAGGCGACGTTGTGGATCATCATAGCCGTATTTCGGGGCATAATGACCTTATCGGCAGCCATAGCAATGACAGATGCTGCAGAAGCAGCAAAGCCATCAATATAGGCAATGACCTCCGCCGCACAACGTTTCAGGCTGGAATAAATGCCCAACGCCTCCTTGACGCTGCCGCCCATACTGTTTATGTACAGATTGACTCGGTCGCAGGCTCCAAGCCCCTGAAGGTGCTTAACGAAGTAACTCTGATTGGTAGTGCTTTCTATCTTCTCCCAGCGGTAGGTGCTCCAATTGAAGGCCTCATAGTCTGCCTGAATGTCGTCCGTAACATAAAAGTTTCTGACGATACCTCCCTCCATTTTTGCATCCTTATGCTCGACACGCATCTTACTCACCTCCTTTCTTCTCTGCTACCACTTCCAGATTCTTGGTCATGGTATATTCGTTTGCCCATGGCTCGGGGATCAGCTCGTCATCCAGCTTTTCCCGGATACCGTTGGGATTATAAATACGATCTTGCACCAGCTTGTCGATCTTTTCCGCCACAGCGAAAACATCCACAGTCTTGATATGGGTGGTATCGATCCGCATGAACCAGCCGTCCAGAACTGCCTTACCGTAGCTTTTTCGGTTAACCTCCGTCTGGATGACTGCCATGGTAGGCTTCACTGCGAAGGAGAGCATAGAATTTACCGCCTCATCTTGATTGGTTACATCACCCCGCAGAAGACTGATAGGAACATGATAAGCATTACAGGCACGGTCCTGAGCCTGTCGGAACAGACTCTCCATATCAGAGACCTCAGAAACACTCTTCTGTGCTGCTGGTCCATTCTGCGGAACATAGTCAAAACCATCGAACAGTGGAAGAACTGCATTTTTCTCTTCAAAAAAACGTCGAAAGCGGTCGTTCATCAAAGTTTCCAAATCTTTCTCAAATTTGGGATGACTACGGGCCACGGCATTGATGTTCAGAACACCGGAACGACCGCCGCTGTGTCGGTACTTGCTCCATGCCTCTTCCATCGCCTTGGAGTAAAGTCCCCGAAGAGTGCCCAGCATTGCAGCAGCGTGCTGATTGGACAGGCGAAAATAGAAGACATCCGGTTCCAGCAGCGTATAGCTGAGAGACAGTGTGCCACAGGTCACTCCGGTATATTGGCTTGGGCGGAACGCAAAGGATTCCCGACTGAAGGAATCCGCCAGATAGTAATAGCCATTTTTAGAAAACACAAGGGCTTCGTTGAAACGGAGGAGCCGAGCCAGCAAAATCCGTTTGAACTCTGCTGCATTCTGGTTGGGATTTGGACTGATGTTCCAACAATACCAATCCTCCCCCCGGGATCTCACATTTTCCTGATAAGTCCGCCATTCGCACAGAGATCCAGCACTTGCGATCAGGTCGATAACAGAAAACAGAGCCAGTTCCTCCACATTCAGCCTATTTCCCGCGGATTCTGTCACCCCGCCGGGCAGAATGATATTTCCCTGTTCATCCCGTTTCCCGAAATCCAACAGGTCGCTCAAAAAGTTTGCAAATCTCATAGATTATTCCTCGCTCAATACACATACAGATCCGGGAGTCCGGAATCGAGATTGTAATAAGTCATCTCATCCCGCTTGATCTCTGCTACGATGAATGCAGCCACCAGAGCCATGAAACCGTCTGTTTTCCGGGACTTCGGTTCGATTTTGCCAAAAGTGATATTGCCTCGCCGGTCAATGATGCGGATGGCGTTGTTGGTATACCAGCGCATCAGCATGTTGTCGCCCCATATGATCTTGTGATTCAGAAATGCGCTGGTAATGATAGGTGCCACTCTGGACTGCTCCGGTGAGTAGATCAGTTTCAGATTTCCTTTTTTCCGATCTGGGTCAAAACCGTGTTGTGCAAATGCTTTTGCAAGCAGTGTATAACGGTACTGGTCGATGCCACCCATAATCAGACGGTACTTTTCCCGCATAGATTCTACCCACTGAACCGGGATATCCGGAGAGATTTCCGGCTCATAGACCATTGTCAGCTCCCCTCGACGTTCTGCTTCAGCAAGCGGGAAGTTGATGCGGGACAGGGTCTTGCTCTGGGCGCATACCCATGAATGGGTAATCCAGTAATAATTGCCGTCTGCCTGGATCAGAATTCCCGCTGCTACAAAGTCTTGTGTGCTGGCATAGTCGATACCAAAGACAGCCGAACGTTGCTCCAGATAACCTGCATCCGGCAATGGTGCGGAGGCTGCCAGAATATTGTCCCAAGAGGTGACCTCCGCCTCTTTATCACCCTGCGGGCGGTTCATACGCTTTGTTGCAAAAGCACTATGACCGGCAGGGTCATCCTTGTATTCGTCAAATTCCAGAAGAATCTCTTTCAGCAGCTCCCGGCGGTTGGGATCGTTTAAAGAAGGGTTTGCTTTTCCCCATGTTTCCGGCTGCATGATCTCTGCGTCACTGTCCAGTCGGCAGATAAAGTAAATCCATCCGTTATCCGGCACTAGACGAGAGAGGACCTTTTTCGCCTTTTCCATCAACTTATCCAGAGGGCCATCCCGAACATCACCCAGAGTAGTGATGTAGGTACGGCGAGGATGCTTTTTCTTGCCCAGACCGGTAACAGCCACGTCAATCAGTTTTGCATTTTCATAAGCATGGACCTCATCGAAGTCCACCTTACCTGGACGGCCGCCGTCCTTGGTTTTCGGTGCAGCAGTCCGGAATTTCAGCTTGCTGCCGGTAGCCTTATTGACGATTTCTTCTTTGGTCCAAGTGAAATATTTCTTGAAATAGGCCTCATTGCTTTCCAAAATGGCGTAAATGTCATCAAAGGTCGCCCGTGCCTGATCCTCAGCGGTAGCGAAGATGTCGATATTATAATTCTTGATACCGTTTACCGGTGTCAGCAGGGCAAAATCCTCAAAGGCCAAATAGCCGTTTTTTCCGGCTCCACGCCCCACCACGATGACTAGACAGGGCCACCGAAGGTCCCCCTCTTGGGTATATACGCAATTGTGCAGCGCGAACAGGAAAGACTCCCATGGGAGCAGTTTGTATGGGAAATACCGAAGCAGCCCCATATAGCGCTCCAGCTGGTCCTCATCGACGACAAGATTTTCCGTGGCAAAAGTGTATTCGATCAAGTCGGCCAGCTGGTATTGCTCCCGACACATAGGGCTGACACCGGAGCGGACCAGATTGATATAATCCTGTATATAGCGATTCATCCAAGATCGCCGCCGGCATCAGACTGTGGTCTACAGTTTCCTGTTGTCAGGCCCAGCTCCTTCAGGATGGCCATCATGCGCTGGTTATACATGGCCGCCTGTTTCACTGAGGGATTTTCTTTGACGTACTTCTTGCCAGTGGCACTGGTGGTTTCGACTTCCAGTCCCCGCTTGCGGATGTCCGCCTGCATCCGCTTCTGCATGGTGTAGAAAAATATATAATCATCCAGCAGCGACTGGAAATGGGCCACATCAGCTCCGCTATCCTTCAGCTGCTGTTCCAGACTTTTCCGGATATCCTTCTTCGTTGCCAAAATAGCCCTCCTTTCTGAGAAAAGTGGTTGTTTAATGTGAAAAATCACGTTTCCCTTTACGCGGGCGCCCCCGCGCGGACGAACCTTAAGCGGCGCACTGGCCGCGCCAATGTTTCCTCGCGTGCGAGGTACTGGGATTGTCAGGCCTGTCCTCGGTCTCCAAAGGCGAAATATTTTTGAAAATTCCAGACCGGGGGGCTACCACCGTTCGGGAATCATGACTTGCTTCCGCTTGTGATGTCGCTCCCAATGGCAGCTGTCGCACAAGCAGATCAGATTGGGATTTCCAAGCTCATCATACTCCGACAGTGCCAAATCCGGTCGCTCCCGCAATGGATGAACGTGGTGGACTGTAACACCACGAGTGAGCTTTGCCGGGCTCTTGCGCATGCAGTCCCAGCACCGGAACTTCTGTTTTTTTCGGACAGTCTTGACTAATGCTTTCCAGTAACCGGAAACGTAGAAGCTGTGCAGGTTGTCCGATGCGATCAGCGACAGGATCCAGGACGCCGGCCAGATATCCGGGTTATACCTGGGCATCCGGAGGCTTCAGCTTCGCCCGGAAGGATTCCAGCAGGATGCGGGCCGGACGGCTCTTGGGCTGTCGGCCCTTTTGGTGCCAACGCTTTGCCATAGCCGTAGTCACAAGATCAAACATAGCCCCTAGAACCAGCAGTATCAGGACTATCGACGCTAGGGCTAAGGCCAGAGCCGCAGCACCACCCGCAATGCTGAGTAAGCATTTTGCCATGACAGAAAATCCGCTTACGAAGTATTCCATTGCTATTCCTCTTTCCGTTTTTCTTGGCAAAACAAAAAGCCTGCACCACGGATCGCATTCTTGCGATACATGGCACAGGCTCTAAGGCACAGGCACAACGGGAATATTCAGGACGGACTCAGCGCCGCAGCGTTTGCACTTGACAGGCAGATCCTTCATCACCGTAGTCGGCAGCAGATAAGCAACGGCACCTTTTCCGCATACCGGACATGGGACAGGTTTTCTTGTTGGCTTTATTTTACCATACGCGGGAGAAGATTGCAATACGGCTTTTGTCGGTGCACGAAAAGTTTGGTTGGGTGCGTTCAAAGGTTAGTACCTTCCTCCAGTCGATAAGAGAGGAAGCCTCTCTCATAACTTACATATTCTCATAATAGATGATGGTTTTATAGCCGCCGTAGCCGGGAAGCTGGAGCGGCGGACTTAGTTCCGTACAACCTACGGGAACAGAAATATCTACCGCATCATTGTCGATAACAGTATACTCAAACTTGGGACGAACCAGCCCACGGCTGGCAGTCCACATCTGCTCCCCGGGAACATAGATACCCAGTTCCCGGGGTTCGCGGCACATGTAGTGGGCTTTGTCCAATATCTCCTCAAAGCTTTTTAGTTTCCGGACATGAACGATCTTACCGAAGGTCCAGAGACTGCGGATGCGTTCCTCATCACTGTCATCTTCGTGCCGCATGATCATGTGGTGGTGGAGCCGCTGCCCGCCGCCTCTGGTAGTCAGCTGCGTACAGTAGACATATTGCAGAGGTTCTTTGTTGTCTTTACGGTATTTCCGGAACCAGCGCATAAACTTCCGCCAGTAAGGCTGCGATGCCTCCCGGTTTTCCGGGAGGTGCTCATCGTCATAGGTCAGCGTCACCCACCAGTCGCCCGGTGAGAAGTTGGCACACAGCAGCATCAACAATTTTTCATAAGAGGTTTTCAGATTGGCCTGCTGCTTATCCTCTTTGGAAATGCTGATAGCCGACCGTTTTCGATTCGGATTCGGATCACGTGGAGCATATAGTGATTGCCTTACCACACGGCCGGCCCGCATGGTTTTGAGGATCTTCATCTTACGTGCCTCCAAAAGAAGACCGTGTACACATCCCCGGACTGCGTTGCAGTGAGAAAAACAAAGCCGCATTTGTTGATTTCATACAGGGTTTCCTTCAGTTCTTCGACACCAACACAGTTGAAAATCAACAATGGTTTTGGTCTTGAAGGGATTGGGAATGTCAAAGTTTGGATTGCATTCAGATTGGGATTTTCCATGTCTCCTCCTTACCTATAGTCATCATAGAAATCACTGGCAAAAAACGTAAGATATCTGCACCGCCAAAGGTTTACCAAAAGCCACAGCAGGAGTCGCCAGCGGGAAGGCAGGACGACCAAACGCTCTTCTTCATCCTTTGGGATAAATCGAACATACCATTCGATCATTTTCCTTTGACCTCCTTCCGCAGCTCTGTCTTGGTGATCCGCTTTCCATGGAGCCGGATGGTGTATCCGGCTTCCAGCAAGGAAAGCTCTGTTTTTCTGGGATAGCGGCAGCTCTCAGGTGCTTCCACCCCTCCCGGCTGCCCGGGAGGAGGAATCACTTCATAGGAATATTCCATAGTCAGTCACCTTTCATTTTTACCAAAGGACACCACTTAGGTGTTTTAGCCTCTGACAGGATTCTGTTATGAGATGCGTAGTTTCCATAATTCTCTTTTGGTGTGTGGCATATAGTTCTTCCACAACTAGGACCCGGATAAAAGCAATACCAATGCCCCTGATACCGCTTGTATTGCTCATGCATAGGCCGATTACATCCCTCACATGCCAGAGGAATCCCTCCTTATCTTTCGAGGACATAGCTTCGGTGAAGTTTTCCCGTAGAAAATCAAAGGCTGTCGAAGATCGGGCTTGGGATGGTTACACACGTAAGCCTGCTGACTAAAAGAGCCGCGACATGCGCTGTTGCCATTTCCGTGCCGCGGCATGTATGATACGCGGCAGTATTCGCATTCACTGCATTTAATCACTCCCATCATTATTCCTCCGGCAGGAAGCCACACTTGCAGCTGCAAGGCTCGTCGCACTGGGAACAGCAGGCAAATTCTGTAGCGCAACAGGCGGCAGCCCCGCAGTGGCCCGTGGGGCTGAGGCCGGTGATGCAGGCACCGTTACCGTTGAACTTCGGGTTCTCCGGCAGCTTAGGTTGCGGAAACCAGCCTAGGATTTCACCGTCGACTTCCGGATCGTACGCACCAGCATAATCCTCCCAGTAATATCCGTTCCATTCCCAGATTTCTGTCTGCACCGAGGCATGGGGATCTGCCTGCAGGAGAAGAATATAACCACCCGGTTTCTCTGGGATTCCTTGCTGCCAAAATGTGTCCGAATTGGACACACTCGCTTCCAGTTCCGGTTTTGTGTCCAACTTGGACACATTTTCTTCACGGCCCAGCAGGTAGTCGATGGAGCAATGCAGGACATCGGCTACTGCACAAAGCTTTTGCGCATCAGAGGGATAGAGCGTTGCGCCAAGAGGAAGCGAGGTATAACGGCTGAACTCAGCAACACCGGCTTCCAGTTTTCGCTGCTTTTTCTCATCCGTGACTGCATAGATACGCCCCTGAGCCTGATACAGTTCTTCCACTGTGACTCCGGCAACGCGCCGGGCCTTACCAACCCGTTCGTAGACACTACGGACAAAATCGATATACGGTTTGTCCCTCTCCGCCTGAGCATCCGCAGCAGCCTGATTGGCAGCCTTCTCGACTGCTTTCAGCTCCTTCTTTTTTGCATCTGCCATAGAGCAGGAAGATTTACAGGTCCGCAGATTGGAGCAGTCGAAGCAGCAGCCGGTGCAGTAGTTGTATATCTCTTTTACACTCCGAATCATCATGGAGGTCACATTCTGACAGCCACCTTCACACCCATGCGTACACTGCAACTCAGCAACGTATGACATGCGACGGGATTCATTTTCTACAGTGTTCTGGTATACATGCTGCGGGTTATCCTTGTGAACGCCCCATATAATTTCTTGCCATTCTTTCGGAAGCTGCGCCAGCGCATAGGTTGTGGCCTCCTTGATAATGTCCGAACAATAGGCCGGTTTCCAGCACCCCGTCAGTTTCTCCCGGATCACCTTTAGCCGGGCCAGTTTGGTTTTGCTCTGGTTGACGGCCTCGGCAACATGATCCCGCATCCGGCCGGGGAAATCGTATCCTTCTTCCTTCAGCTGATACAGGAGCTTTTCCACCTGCGCTGCTTGTTCTCCCAGCTCTGCGCTGGTCATGGTGCGGGTGTTGGCGTTGGCGTAGATCAGACGTAGCTGCTGCAGGGCTTCGGGAACCTCATCCGCTTCGATGATGCAGGGCACTTCCGCCCATCGCTGCGGGTCGTCCTTGGCAAGCATATCAACCGCTGCCCGGCGTCGGTGGCCTGAAACAATCATGTACTGGTCTTCCTTGCTGGGATGCTTCCGGACCCGGATGGGCTGCTGCAGTCCGCAGAGGGAAATATTCGCGGCCAGTTCTTCCACGCCGCTGAGCAGGTAGAAATTCTTAGGATCGTTATCAAGCCTCTCCAGAGGGATGTATTCGATCTGCTCCCGGTTTGTGTCCAAATTGGACACATCTTTGAGAAGGTCACTCAAATCAAAAGCCATATTATTTCCTCCTCATATATTCAGCGACGAATTTCCGGTAATCCACCCCCGCCGCGCTGTTGGGGCTGGAGATCAGCAGAGGATCCTGCTGGAAGGTCATCTTGTCCACCTTATCCGAACGTCGGATGTGATGGAACACGGGGAGCCCAGCGTCCCGGAGCTGCTTTTCCGCATCCTGAATCTGGAGATCCTTATACCACATGGTGGGCAGCAGTCCGGCGATCTTCAGCCGGGGATTGATCTTGCGCATGTTCTTGATCTGCCGCATCAGGTTACCCATGCCCCGCAGGGAGAAGGCATCCAGTTTGATGGGGATGATCACATCATCGGCGGCGATCAGAGCCGCAGCGCTGGCAGCATTAAAGGCCGGAGGACAGTCGATCAGGATGTGGTCATACATGTCTTTCACTTCCTCCACCAGATACCGCAGCACATTGGAGCAAACCGTGCCCTGTTCCACCTTACTCAGATCCATGTCCATAAGCATTTCATCTCCGGGCAGGAGGTGGATACGATCATACTGGGTCCCCTGAATACAGCCAGCGGCATAAGCACCGGGGTCGTCATAATGCTGGGCATTGCGAAGGATTTCCGCCAGATTGCTTCCGCTGGAATCGACACCAAAGAACTCCGTTGTATTGCACTGGCTGTCGGCATCGATCAGCAGCACCCGGCTGCCGTGGTTTCTGGCAAGGATGGCAGCCATGTTGATGGCGGTGGTAGTTTTCGCGACCCCACCTTTAAGGTTGAGGATCGCCGTGGTTCGGATGGACATTGTTTTTCCTTCTTTCTGTTGATAAATATTTACATGCGCTTAGGTATGATGTAAACTGGATAATGAAAATAAAATCAGGAGGATTATCCCATGTCACAGAAAAACATCAAAGTATTCTCCAGTATTGCGATCATCTTGTTTATTGCACTTGAATTTTGGGGAATGGAAACATTGGATGCCCTGTCTTATGCTGCAGCAGGTGCTGCACTGGCGGATTATTGTTATGACCGTTTCCTATGGCGGTATAATCCATGGGAACCAACGCCAAGACTTTACGGAAGCTATAACGCAAATGGTGTATCTTCTCACAATGGAGAAACCACTTATCAGTCCTGTGTCATTATCACACAAAGATTATCTTCCATTTCTGTGCTGGAAATTCTGAATGATGCATGTTGCGAATCTGTCACTGCCAACCTCACCAGACATACACCTGATGGCCCGTGGTTCTTGTACTACACATATCTCACTCACCCTAACCACTCAGATACCGATGATATGCATTACGGGACAGCCATCTTTCAAGTCCGCGAAGGCGGGATACTGACTGGAAATTACTTTACAAATCGGCTTAAACAAACTGCAGGCAACATGACTCTACAGAGGATCAAGCGTTAACCTCAAAACGGCACCTTGTAGTCATCCGGAAGAATCGTCATCTGTTCGCCGACAGCCTGAGCCGCCTGCCGATTGAGCCGCTTGATTTTCTTTCCATCGTTGACATACTTGTCCAGAGTTTCACTGCTGCGCTGGGCTTTGCTGAACAGCTGATGCTTTCCGTCAAAATCCAGAAACATCATGAACAGCTCGCCTTCCTTATTCTTGGTGACAAAGGCCTTTCGTGCGCCCATAGGGTCGCTCTGCTTTTCCAGTTTCAGCATAAGGATGATATCCGCGTCCTGTTCTAGCTGTCCGGATTCCCGGAGGTCAGAATTTCTGGGAGTATGGTCATCATCAGACCGGGAGAGCTGAGACAGGGCCACCACGGTGACGCCCAGACTCTGGGCCATGTTATGTAGCTCAATGGAAATGTTGGTCACCTGCTCATAGCGGTTGATTCCCCGGGATGAGATCAGCTGCAAATAGTCGATAACCACCAGCTGATAACCACATTCGATGATTTCCGCCCGGATATCTGCCGTAGTCATGCCCGCAGCTGGGACCAACTCCAGATTCCGGGAGGTAATCGCCTCTGTTTCCAAGCAGATCCGGTCCCAGTCCTGATTCGTGATAGCATTTTTCTTGATGCGCTGCATCTCCAAACCGGCAATAGAGGCCATCTTTCTGTCAAAAAGCTTTTCAGCACTGGTCTCAAAGGAGAAAAAGCCGACCTTCATGTCCTTGGCCCAATGCCATGCACATTGCAGGGCCAAAGCCGTCTTACCGGTGGACGGTTCCGCACCGAAGATGATAAAATCCCCCGGGTCGGAGTGGAGATAATCGTTAAACTCGCGGATGGGCCAGTTCAAATACTTTGCTTCCTGCGTGTGGCGATCCATGAACGACTGCAGAGCCTCGCGCATGTTCACCGTTTTCCGGGTTCGTCGCGCCACCATAAGGCCGTTGGCCTGTTCCAGCAGATGCCGCACCGCATCCGTGGTCTCTGCCTCCACCAGCTGGTTACCGATTTCCCGGACAGACAGGACGCGGGCCTGCTCCCGGCAGAGCCTTATGTAGCTGTCAATATTCGCTGCCGTGGGGGTGATTTCCATCAGCTGCATGATAAAGCCGCGATAGTTAGGGCTCAAAGCATTGGCAACAGAAACCGGGTCAATGGGTATTCCGTCAAGAAATAGTTTCCGGATTGCCCGGTACACCGTCAGACAAGCTCCGGAATAGTCCTGTTCCGCTGTTTCAGTCATCACCCGGGGCGTCAGCTCCGGAGAGATCAGCAGGGATCCAAGAACCGCATTCTGGGCATCCAGCCAGGATTGACTTGTCACAGGCATTGGTACTGTCGCTCCTCTCTGGGTGGTTTCACAATCTGCTTCGGACTGTGTTTTCCGCCTTCCGGGAATTTGACATTGGTCCAACCGTTTAGAATCACATTGGACAATATCCCTATCATGGCATCCACGTCATTGCCCGCTCTGGCTGTGAGGGCTGAGAACATCAGTGTAACTCCCTGTTTGGATCTGGCTGGGGGCTTGCTTCTTGGCCGCATCTCCCGGTTGGGATCGTAGACAGACATGATAAGTTCATGTAGTTTTAGTTTAGCTTCCCGAGTCCACGATGGGTCTGCGATGTGGATGATCCCTTCCCGGGCAAGCTGCCAAAGCTCCTCATCGGTCAGCGGTGGAGGTGCCGACTTCGGCTCAGCTGCTTTTCTTTTTATATTTTTCTTTTTAGATATATCTTTACTTGATATATCTTTATTTAATTCCGTTGGATTTCCCGTCAACGGTTCTGCCGTCAACGGTTCTTCCGATGACGGCAAAACCGTTGACGGTTTTTCCGACAACGGTGGAACAGAAACAGGATACTCGTGGACAACATACTCATTTCCACCGAATTTGCCACCGGAGTCTTGCCTTTGTCGCCGCTCAATATATCCTGCTTTTTCCAGTTCTTGGACTGCAGCTCGAACGGCATCCTTTCCTTCTCTATTGATAGCCGCAAGGCCTGCAATGGTATAGTCCCAACCTTCAGGCAGGGACAGAATTTGTGATAACAAACCCTTTGCCCTCAAACTTAGCTCACTGTTCCTGAGGTGGTGGTTTGACATTACCGTATAATCCTTTGTCTTTTCTACACGGAAGACGGACACGGATACCCCCCCCTATTTTCAAATATGGTGGGACAGGCAGGAATCGAACCTGCGCTTCTCCGCCCTTTTGGGCGGGTAGGTGACCACACCCCGCTGCCCCATAAATCAGGCCCCAGAGGGCCTGATGATTTTGAAACTCTATGTATTTTGGCGGCGTGAAGTTGGCGTGAGCCGAAAACACTACTGGAACCCACTGGTATACCGCTGCATTGGCATACACTCCTTTCGCATGGATTTTTGAAAAACTATGCCCGGGCATTCGCCCGTGGTGGCCCTGTCCGGGATCGAACCGGCGTCAGCGGATTATGAGCCCGCCGCTCTGACCTACTGAGCTACAGAACCATTTACTTCTTGGATGTCTTCCAACGTCTGTCATAAGACTGGTCGCGGAACCATGCCGGCTGCCGGTAATTCTTCCGGGCTTCCCGAATCTTCTGCTGTTCCGCTTTCCACGCCAGAAAGCTTTCTTTTCGGCAATGATCCGAGCAAGCAGGATATCGGTCTGGGCAGCCCCGGCAGGGGCATGGTCTGTCGTTACGGATGGTTTCCGTCATAAATGCTCACCTATTTCTGTGGATGATGGCGCGAGGCCGATTCAAACGGCCTTCTGTTGCGTGAAAGAAGGGCATCCACAATCCCCAAAAAGCCTCAACTCGCTGTCTGCCGCGCCGTATGGAGGGTGGGACCGGATTTGAACCGGCTGCCTTCGGCTTTGCAGGCCGCTGCACATCCGCATGTGCTTCCCACCCATGTGCCACCTGTCCGAACGGCAGGTGGCTATTCAATTGTTACGGGGAGGCCGGAATCCAACCAGCCTTCTGTTGGCAGGCGATTACCACCAACTCTCCTCAGGAGGTTACCATATCGTTGAAAACAGTGCAGGACCCCGATGGGATGCCGCGTATTACGCCACGCGGCTCAGAGGCATCCGTCAGACGGCCTGCGCAATATGTACGCGCCCATCTTCCCGGAATTTGCGAATTTCCTTACTTGAGTAGCCAAGGAGTGCCAATACTACAGATGGATCAGGATGAATCGCGTTGTTGATCTGCCTAAATTCCCAAAATGTCATGGTCATAGGCTCAGCAAGGCGTTTTGTTATCGTGGTTCTGGGAATATCCACTGCCTCTGCCAGAGCTGTCTTAGACATCAAATCATGTTCTCCCTGCCGGATGCGGATTTCCTTACGGAATCCCTCCACAGCATACTTTTCTTCGTTCTGCCTGATTTTCGGCATTGTATACACCTCCTGATTTCAGTCCTGCAATACTGGTTTTTCTCTCCTCTCCCTGTTGCAGTTTTGGGCTGCTTGTGCTACAATCACTCAAAAAGGGAGGCAATTGTATGGATATTTCGTTGGTTACTTTGGTCCTGACATCCTTAACTGCACTGGCTGCGGTAATTGGGCCGATCATTTCATCCATTATCACGATAAGGTCAAATGAAAGAACAAAGCGGTTCGAGATTTACTCACCGCAACTCTACTCTGCAGTACGGAAATTCTCTGACGCTTATTCCCGCATTCCCCGTGAAGCGGCACTCAAAACCTACAACGAATACGGGAAAACAATGCTTAGGGAAAAGGCTGTTGATGCCTATCAGGAGTTTTCCTCTGCTGCATATGAGGTCATTTCATTCATAGACGATTCTGATATTCACGACCAAATTACCAATCTTCTTGCAGAACTAGAAAAAGCATCATTTGCGTCGCCTGAATATGACCATCGTTTTCAGAAAGTCATGTCAGCCATTGCGAAGAAGCTGTCCGCCGATTTCTCACCGAAGAAAGACCGCATAACCAGCAAGGCTAAGAGAAACAGCCGCAAATAAGCAGGTCGGAATAAACCACTTCCAATTCCACGTCGCCATGGTGATCCACGAGAACACCATGGCGATTAAACTTAGTACGGAGCAAATCAGGGCATACCATTCTAGAGTCATTCCATCCCCTCCCATCATGCAATTTCGGGCAGATCCAGAATATCCCGGATCGCTTGGACTACTTTGGGGGCATTACGCTGGCCTGTGAAGATTTTGGAGAGGTAGCTGGAGTCAATATACAGGCCAGTGTTCTCTGTTATTTTCTTTTCAAGCCATTTCTGCTCTCGGCCACGGCGCAGCAGTTCAGTCTTAACGCACAAACCGAAGTCCGTCAGCTTGCAGGAATTCACTAAAAAGTACCTCCTTCTCGAAATTATAGTTGACAAGTACGCAACAGGGTACTACAATAAGAGTGTCACCAAATATCTGCACCCCGTTGCGTACTTTCTGCCTGTATTCTAGTACTTTATAGTGTACAAGTCAAGAACTTTCTTACACAACGGAGTACATTTGTTGTACTTTCACAAGTACAAAGGAGGAATTATGGGCAATTTATATGAAAGTATCACAGCGTTGTGCAACGAGAGAGGGATCAAACCCGGCAAAATGTGTGCCGACACCGGCATAAGCCGTGGCCTGATTACGGATCTAAAAATGGGCCGTAAAAACGACATTACGTCAGCCACTGCGCAAAAAATAGCCTCATACTTCGGAGTTTCTGTCGGATACCTATTAGGTGAAGAAACAGAAAAAACGCCCGCCGAAACCAGCGTGCGCAAATACTCAGATGATGAAATTATGTTCGCCCTTTCACGGGGCGGAGAAGCCGAAATCACTGATGAAATGTTTGAGGAAGTAAAAAGATTTGCCCGTTTCCTCGCAGAGCAGAAGAAAGCGGAAAAGAATCGTGAATAATGTGTCCAACTTGGACACTCTAGTCAATTGAAAAGAAAGGGAAAAACTATGGTCGCTTTTCTTGCAGTCCTTTTTTTAATTTTATGGCTCAGAGAAAGTAAGAAACGCAAAACAGCTGAAGCCGAAGCAACAGATGCTCAGTCACGTATATTGTCAGTCATGCATGAGCGTGATGAATTATCTAAAAAATATGGTAGCATTATCGATGCAGAGGCTAAGGCACAGGAAATCAATTCATCTACTGAAGCTATTTTGAATAAAGCCAAGCGCGATGCCAATGTACTTATTGCACAAGCCCAAGCTGAATCCAAAGATGCTATTTCCAAAGCAAGAAATGATGCGCAAACCATCATTAGCGATGCTTCTAAATTGGCCAAGGAAATACGCGAACGTGCAGAGATCGACGAAGCTGAAGCACGTGCTAAATTGACAACTGCCGAAAAGAAAGCGGAAATGATAATCTCTGATGCCCATGCAGAGGCAAAAGAAATTGCGGGTAACGCACTCGATGCAAAGGCCAATGCAGAAGAATATAAGCAAACTGCTGCCACCATGAAGAGGATTATCGAAGGATATGGCGATGAATGGTTGAAACCTGCCTATTCTCTACTTGATGAACTGGCTGAGGAATTTGGATTCACAGAAGCTGGTAAGAGTTTAAAGGCCGCCCGAGAAACTAGTATCCGCATGGTTCGTTACAATACCGCCGCTGATTGTGATTACTCCGAGGATAACCGAAGAAGGACAGCAATCCAATTCGTTATTGATGCTTTTAACGGAAAGGTTGACTCCATCCTTTCCAAAATTAAGAATGAAAACTATGGCGTTCTCGAACGTCAAATTGAGGACGCATATATCATCGTTAATAAGAATGGCTCTGCATTTCGAAACGCCAGAATTCTTCCTGGCTATTTAAAAGCCCGTCAGAATGAGCTTAAATGGGCGTTCATTACTCAGGAACTCAGAAAGAAAGCCCAAGAAGAGCAAAAGGCTTTACGTGATAAAATCCGCGAGGAAGAAAAGGCACGCCGCGAATTCGAGCGTGCTCAGAAGGAAGCAGCTAAAGAAGAAGCCCTGCTTCAGAAAGCAATGGAGAAAGCTAAGGCGATGCTTGCATCCGCCAACGAGGCTCAGCGTGCAAAGTATGAAGCCCAACTCGAGGAATTGGAAGGAAAGCTCAAAATCGCAGAAGAAAAAAATCAGCGTGCACTCTCCATGGCTCAGCAGACGAAGCACGGTACTGTTTATGTCATTTCCAATATTGGTTCCTTCGGTGAAAATGTATATAAGGTTGGCATGACTCGTCGCTTGGATCCGGTTGATCGAGTGCGAGAGTTAGGTGATGCTTCTGTCCCCTTCCCGTTCGACGTACATGCATTCATTGAAAGCGACGATGCACCGGCACTGGAAACCGCACTCCATCACGAACTTGCACTAACCCAGATGAATAAAGTCAATCCTAGAAAAGAATTCTTCCGAGCCGATCTTTCAGTTATCCGTAAAATTGTTGAAGCTAAGGGATTGGAAGCTAGTTGGACTATGGCTGCACAGGCTGCCGAATATCGTGAAAGTCTTGCTATTGAAGATCGCATTAAGAACGATCCAAACGAACGTGCCCGTTGGGAGAATTTTATGAAAGAACCTGTTACAATTGAAGCAGTAGCTGAGGCAGATGAATAAATGTGTCCAAATTGGACACAAAACAAAAACCGCCCCCGGAGAGTGAACTGCACCCCATTTGTTAGACAAGTATGATATACTTGTACTAAGAAATGGGGTGCTTTTATTATGCCTAAAGGAATACCGAACAAGCGATATACGGGAGAGTTTAAGCAGATGGTTGTAGAAACCATGATAAGAGA